>JBAZIR010000296.1:0-7754 GCA_041651735.1 Verrucomicrobiia bacterium
TGCGCATAGGCATCATCGGCGGCAGCGGCCTCTACGACATCGAAGGATTCACCCACCGCAAAGCGGTTCGCGTCAAGACACCGTTCGGCACGCCCTCGGACTCCTACGTCACGGGCAAGCTGGCAGGACGCGACGTGGTGTTCCTGCCGCGCCACGGGCGCGGGCACCGCATCCTGCCGAGCGAGCTCAACCACCGCGCCAACATCTGGGGCATGAAGAAACTCGGCGTGACGCACATCATCAGCGTCTCGGCGGTCGGCTCGCTTCAGGAACGATACAAGCCGCTCGACATCGTGTTGGTAGACCAATTTTTCGACCGGACCAAGAAATCGCTGGAGCACACGTTTTTCGGCCGCGGTATCGTGGCACATGTCGGATTTGCAGATCCCCTGTGCAACGGGCTGCGGGACTTGCTGGCAGCGTGCTCTCGCGAAGCCGGCGCGACGGTCCACGTCGGCGGCACCTATGTGAACATGGAGGGGCCGGCATTCTCGACGCGCGCAGAAAGCAACACCTACCGCAAGATGAGTTTCGACGTGATTGGCATGACCAATCTCGGCGAGGCCAAGTGCAGCCGCGAGGCGGAGATTTGCTACCAGACGATGGCGATGGTCACCGACTACGATTGCTGGAAGGAACACGAGGAAGCGGTCACGGTCGAGATGATCATCAACAACCTGAACCAGAACGCCGCGACGGCGAAGCGCATTGTGCAGATGGCCGTGGGGCGCATCGAGGCGAAGGATTGCCCGTGCCAGCACGCACTGGCGACGGCGATCATCACCGGCAAAAACTTCTGGCCGGCGAAGACCAAGCGCGAACTGGCGCCGCTGCTGAAGAAATACGCCTGAGCCGCCTGCCTCTACTTCTGCCGGCGGAGCTCTTTGGGATCCTGGAACGCTTCCTTCTCGTCGGCGTGAGCGCGGATGAACTCCTGCAATTCCTTGGTCGAAGCCGTAAGGAGTGTCATGTCCTTCAATGCTTCGTGGCGGAGCGTGATTTTCTTCTGCTCAATGCCTTTCTTGATCCAACCGAAATCGAGCGTCGCGTAGCGCAGGACATCGCCTTCGATTGATATCTTCGTGAACAGGTGGACTGGCAGCAGGTGGAACTTGGGGTAGTCGTTCTTGACATCCGGCAAATCATCCACGGTGGTATCAAGGAAGAGATGCTTGCCAAGGCGGAGCAGGCGCGCTTCGATCTTGCCAGCGCCTTTCTCACTGACACAGGTGATCTCATACTTGATCTCCTGCTCATCGGCCTTGAAGGTAAACTTATCCTTGCCGTCTTCGGAGACCCATGTGCCGGCCAGAGGAGCCAGCAGGATCGGATCTTTCTCCGAATACAGCGGTTGGAGCGACGGCACACAGCCGAGCATCACGGCGGCGACGGCGCAGGTGAGGAACAACATTATCTGGCGCATGGGGGCATCTCCTGGTTGGGCATCGGTATTCGGCAGTGAAAGCCCCGTGATCGGAAACCGAAAGCAGCGGCTTCCGGCTTTGGTCAGGCTCTTGTATTCGTCCTTCCGATTCTTCACAGGGCACCGTTAAACAAGGCGCGCTTATCCCCCCAATATAACGCACATTTTCAATGCGCCAACGGAATCATCCGGAAGCCGGACGCGGTCACTTCCCAAACCACTTTTTCGCCTTCTCCACAAAGCTCTTCATCATCGGCTGCGTGTCCTCACCGCAAAGTTCGGCGAACTCCTGGAGCTTCTTGCGCTGCTCGGAGTTGAGGCGGGCAGGAACTTCGACAACAACCCGAATGTGCTGGTCGCCGCGGCCATAACCCTCGACGCTCGGCACCCCTTTGCCGCGCATGCGAAAAACCGTGCCGCTTTGTGTGCCGGCGGGAATGGTCAGCTTCGCGTGGCCGTTGATGGTTGGCACGTCCACCTGGCCGCCCAGCGCCGCCACCGGGAATGTGATCGGCACGTCGCAAAGCAGATCGTCGCCGCGCCGCACGAAGATGTCGTGAGGCTTGACGTGGACAACGACGTAAAGATCGCCCGCCGGACCGCCACGAGGCCCGGCATTGCCGTGGCCCGCTGAGCGCAATTGCATGCCGGTTTCGATGCCGGCAGGCAAGCGGACCTTGATGCGGCTCTGGACGCGGGCCAGCCCCTGGCCGCGGCAGTGCGGACAGGGCTTGTCCACCGATTCACCTTCGCCGTTACAACGCGGGCAGTCCTGGCTGATGTTGAGGAAGCCTTGTGAGCGCGTGACGCGTCCTCGGCCGTGGCACATCGGGCATTGGGTCCGGTGCGCGCCGGGCGCGGCGCCCGTGCCATGACACGAAGCGCAAGCATCGAGGCGGTCCACGAGAATCTCCTTCTCGACACCGTAGATGGCTTCCTCGAACGTGATCTCCATGTCGTAGCGCAAATCGTCGCCATGCATGGGACCGCCGCGCTGGTGGCCGCCGCCAAAGAAATCCTCGAAGATGCTCCCGCCCATGCCGCCGAAGACTTCGCGAAAAATGTCGAACGGATCGTGAAAACCGCCGCCCTGCTGGCCGGCAGCCGCCGAGCCGGGGCCACCGCGCGCCGTAAATGCCGCATGGCCAAACTGGTCGTAGGTGGCGCGTTTCTGCGGGTCGGAGAGCACTTCGTAAGCCTCGCCCAGTTCCTTGAATTTCTCCTCTGCTGCCTTGTCCCCCGGGTTCTTATCGGGATGATACTTGATGGCCAGCTTGCGATAAGCCTTCTTGATATCCTCAACACTGGCATCGCGTGAGACGCCCAACACTTGGTAGTAATCGCGATTGGAGGCCATGTTCAGTTCGCGCTCGGTGGGGTTGTGGCGCCGGCGTCAGCGGACTTTTCCGCCGGGGCGGGTTCGGGCAACTCCGGCTTGCCTTTGGAGACAACGACGGTGGCGGGCCGCAACAAACGGTCGGAGAGCTTGTAGCCTTTGCGCAGTTGCTGGATCACCTTGCCTGCGGGATGCGCCTCGGACTCGATGTGCTGAACCGCCTCGTGCAGTTGCGGGTCGAAGTGCTGACCCTCGGCGTTAACGACCTCGACGCCGGCGTCACGCAGCACGGAGTGCAGTTGGGCAAGCGTCATCTTGAGGCCGTCAATCAGCGACTGGACGGCAGCGGAACCTCCCGCCGGGTCGGCGTGCTGCAATGCCGCTTCAAAACTGTCAATCGTCGGCAACAAACGGGCCAGCAGTTGCTGCGTGGCATACTTGCTGGTCTCGATCTTTTCGCGGGCGGCGCGCTTGCGGAAGTTGTCAAGGTCGGCGGCAACCCGGAGGCATTTATCCTTCCATTCGGCCGCCTGCGCCGCATCGGCTTTCAATTTCTCGATGTCGGCTGGCGCAAGCTGCGGCGGCGGAGGGGTGGCAGGAGCAGGAGCCTGCGTCGCCCCGGCCGGCGCTGGAGCCGCCGATTGGGACTCTGAATGATCACGTTTTGATTTTTGGGAACGAAACATAATGAGCGACTTAGTGTAGCGACATCGGGGCGGCAGTCAACTTTCAGCCGACATTTTCAACGCTGCGTTCGACGGCCGAAATTCCAGCCATGCACGACTCAGAATCCCAAGTTCTTCTGAGCATGCGGGTTCTTTAGGTCTTCGACAAGGGATCGGACACAATCTCTGGACTTCGGAATGACTTTGTGGATCCATCTGCCTCAAGGCCGTGTGTGGCCCGACGATCATCTCCGCGCAGCGCTCCCTAGGGCGTGGCGTCAGCAACACTGTCAGCGCCTTGCTGCGCCTGCTGGCGCAATTCGGTTTTCAAAATCTTGCCCGTCGCGTTGCGCGGCAACGGCGCAACCTGCACGCGAATTTCGCGCGGCAGTTTGTAGTTCGCCAGCCGCTCGCGACAGAATCTCAGGATCGTTTGCGCATCGAGCGTCGTGTTCTCGGCGGGCACGACAAATGCAACCGGCAGTTCGCCGTGCCGCAAATCGGACCGACCCACGACCGCCACCTCGCGCACACCGGGAACCTGATAAATGACCTCTTCGATCTCGCGCGGATAAACATTGTTGCCGTGAATGAGCAGCATGTCTTTCTTGCGATCGGTGATGTAGAGATAGCCGTCCTCGTCGAGCCGGCCAATGTCGCCCGTGCATAGCCAGCCGTCGCGCAATACCGCGGCTGTCGCCTCTTCCTGGTTCCAATAGCCCAGCATGACGTTCTCCCCGCGCACCACGACCTCGCCATCCTGCCCGACACCCAACTCACGGCCTTGCCCGTCGAGGATACGCACTTGCACGCCGGGAATCGGCAAGCCCACGGAGCCCGGCTTGTTCACACCGCGAACGGGATTGAAGCTGACCACCGGTGACGCCTCGCTCAGGCCGTAGCCTTCGCGCAGCGGAAATCGGAAGCGTTCGCCAAAGCGACGCAGAGTTTCTGCCGAGAGCGGCGCAGAACCGCTGATGGCCAACCGCAATGGCAGCAGCCAGCGCAGCCACCACGGAATCGGCGCCGTGGCAAGCGCTTGGTACACCTGCGGGATGCCAAGGAACACGGTCGCGCGGCGGCGGATCATCTCGAACAAAACGTGACGGAATGGTTTGATGGATTTGATGATGAGCACCGAAGCGCCGATGGACAGCGGCGCCATGATCGCCACGGTCAACATGAAGCTGTGGAACATCGGCAACGCCAGCACTAGCCGGTCGCCTTCGACGTTACCCAGCACCGTGCTGATGCTGCGGATGTTCGCCACGAGGTTGGCGTGCGTGAGCACCGCGCCCTTGGGCCGGCCCGTGGTGCCGGAAGTGTAAATGATCACCGCGCGATCGGACGGTTTGATGTCCGTGAGCGGGTCCAACGGTCTCGCGGCCGTGGCAGCCCAGTGAAGCGCCCCCATGTCCAGCGAACGCAACGTGGGAATCTGCGCGCGCAAGTGAACCAGCACAGGTTTGAAGTCGGCGGACGTCGTGACGATCGCAGTTACGCCGGCATCGCGGAGGATATACTCGATTTCCGCCGGCTTCAGGAAGTTGTTGATCGGCACGACCGTGCCTCCGGCGAAAAGAATGCCATAGAGAGCGTAGATGAACTCCGGACAGTTCTTCATCAACAAGGCAACGCGGTCGCCCGGCTGAATGCCGTAGTCATCCCGCAGCAAGCGCGCCAAGCCAAGCGAACGAGCGTGAAGCTCGCCATAGCGGATTATTTCGCGGCCGAAGAACAACGCCTTGCGGCGCGGAAAAAAAGTGGCGGTCTTGTCCAGGTAACCGGTCAGTGTGGTGGGCGTCAGGCTCATCAGATAATTGGAAATGATTGTCGGCCGCAATCCGCGCGAGACGGGAGGCGTCCTACCGGATGGACCACATGGCGGAGTGTTTGGAGCCGAGTTCACGGTTGCCACTGCGCACCGACACGCGCCACGCGGCAATATGCACGGTGTCCTCATACTCGCCGCCTTTCAGTTCAAAATTGGTCCATCGGCTCTTGCCAGGCACCTCTGGAAACGGCATATCCACCGTCCGCATGTCGCGGGTCTTCGCCTGTTGATACTCCAGCCGCAACGTCACATCGCGCAACGTCTGGCCCGTGCGATTGTCCCAGAGCACCGCCACGCGGATGCCCCGCCGTTTCGCCGGATCAAACATGCTGGCCGCTCCGCCAAACACGGTGTAGTGCTCTTCGGGAGACGGATGCATCATGAGTTTACGATGGGTCGGGAACTCCGTGACTACCACCTTGAGAATCGGACAAGGCTGGACTGGCTCCTCGCGCGCCGGGACCGGCCCAGTTGCCGCCCACAGCACGCCCACCAACCCAATGCCAATCAGGATTCGTCTCACGCCGTGCATGTTTGCAGTTTCCTTTGCGCAGTCAAGACCGAATCCCGCTCCTATCCTTTGGGAATTTGGGTGTTGCACAGCTATGCCATTGTTCAGTGGCACTGAGCGGCTCAAAGTCGCAAGGGTGTTCAACTGCTCTTGGATGCTGCCGTCTTGGCGGACTTGCGGTTTTTCCAGAAGTGGAAGCAGATGGCGGGAAAGGTCTTCAGAAGAATCAGCACGTCCAGCGTGCGGGTCTTGTGCTCGACGTAAAACATGTCCAGCACCACGCGGCGGGGATAGCCCATCTCGCCACCCATCGTCACCTGCCAGTAGCCGGTGACGCCAGGTCGGACAGAGAGGAGGCGTTTGGCGTAGATGCCGTAGCTGACGATCTCCGGCGGAATGATGGGGCGAGGGCCGACGAGGGTCATCTCGCCGCGAAGGACGTTCCAGATTTGCGGCAGCTCGTCAAGTTTGCTGCGCCGCATGAACCGGCCGCAGGCCGAAATGCGCGGGTCTTCCCAGAGGTCGAGCTTGAAGTTGTTGGCAACGTAGCGGCGATAGAGTTCGCCGTGTTCGCGCAAGTATTTCTCCGCGTCTATGCGCATGCTGCGAAATTTAAGAATGTCGAACGGCACGCCGTGCTTGCCGAGGCGTTTCTGGCGGAAGATAAGCGGGCCCGGCGATTTGTAGCGCGCGAGGATGGCAGCGAGCAGGAATAACGGTGAGAGCACGACCAACGCGATGGAGGCGAGCACCACGTCCCAGAGCCGTTCGCGAATCGCCGCAGTGTCCCATTGGGGCCGCACGCGCGACCCGGTCACACGCGCCAGCCCGCCTTCAAATTCCTCCATCGCTTGCTGGATGATGGGGTCCGTTCCACTCAAATCCGGCTGTGTCTGCGAGGGAAGATCAGTTTTTGAATTGTCCGTCGGCGTAGCCATGACGCGATAGGTGGCAGTATAGATGGCGGGCGGTTGAGAAACAAGAATCTTTGATTTGCAGTAATTCCAAAAAATCAATCAACTGAAGAACCGGGAACGGCGCATCCCGTTCTCCCCAACCCGCTTCTCATTTCCGACAATGCGCAACCCCTTGTACTTCCTCACAAGGTCAAGCGACCCGGGCAAGTTGACCGCCCTGGGTCTGGCGATCAAGCCACCAAGCCGTGACCCACAACGCCACCGTCAACAAACCGTCTGAAAGCAAACTGGCCCAAGCCGCTCCTCGCCAGGAATAGAGCGGAATCAACCAAAAGTTCAAACCGATGTTGGCGACAGCCACCAGCACTTGCATACAACTGCGCGCGCCTTGGAACCCCGCGCCGGTCAATGAATCGGCGGCAAAATCATGCATTGCCTTTAAGAACGGCAACAGTGCAAGCCACCGAATCGCCTCGACGGTTTCGCCATAGTCTGCCCCCAAGACCAGCGGCACCAGTGGCGCCACGATGAAAAGCCCCGCACCCACAGCCAGACCGTAGCCACCCGCCACGGGAAGCAGGCGCTTCGCAAAGCCCAAAGTGCCCCGCAAGCCTGCGACACCGTGTTGAAAAAAGCGGGCGTAAGACGCCCACAAAAGGGAACGGACCGGAAGAAAAGCGACATCAATTAATCGATAGGCCGCCGCGTAGATGCCAGCCGAACTCAGCGTAGAAAGACGCACCAACATCGTTTTATCAATGTCGTTGTAGATGCCCTGAGCGGACATGCCGATGGCAAAGTAAAAGCCCTCTTTCAGTTCCGGCCTGATGCGTTCCAGCGCAAGCTTGGGCGATCCCAGTTCGCGACTGACCATCGACACCGCAATCACAGCGCTGACCGCTGTGCCACCAAGGTAATATAAGCTCCAGTCCACCGGCCGATGATCATGTGAGAGAGTCAAGAACACCAAGGCTGCTGCAAACCGCAGCACGCTCAGCATGACCTGAAACTGCGCGGTCCGTCCCAAACGCTGAAACGCCATATAGGCCTGACCGCTGATGTCAACCA
>JBAZIR010000297.1:0-7747 GCA_041651735.1 Verrucomicrobiia bacterium
GTCGGCTGGCGGTTCAACACGGCGCCGGATGGGGCGAAAGTTGTCGGCGCGGTGAAGTTCGAGGAGTCAGAGGGCGCAGGGGTGGCGGCGTTTGGCGGCGGACACATCGAGGTGCCGAACGAGATGTGCCTCGTGCTCACGAACAGCTTCACGGTCGAAGCCTGGATCCGGCCCGATGCAAAGGCGGGGAGCGCGCGCATTTTCGACAAGCTCACCGCTGGCAAGGGTGACGGGTTTCTTTTCGACACACATCCGGGCCGCAGCCTGCGGTTCATTACCGGTCAGCACGCGATGGCGGTCAACGATGTGCTGCAGCTTGGCGCGTGGAACCACGTCGTGGCGGTGTTCGACGCAGCGGCGGATGGCAGGCGGCTCTACCTCAATGGCAAGTTGCTGAAGGCCGAGGGCGGTGGTGGCATGGAGCAGCCGACGCCATCGATGGTGACGCGCGCCTATGTACTCCAGCGCTGGATGGCGGCGTGCGCCGGGCGCGGCAACTTCCCCACCAAGTTCAACGGCTCGATCTTCACAGTGGACCCGGAACTCACCGACCCGAAGCAGAAGTTCAACCCGGATTGGCGGCGATGGGGTGATTGTTTCTGGTGGCAGAACACGCGTTTTCCGGCGTGGTCCGCGGTCGCGAACGGCGACTACGACCTGTGCGCGGCGGTATTCCGCATGTATCGCGATGTGCTGCCAATCTGCAAGGCGCGCGCAAAGCTCTATTACGGAGCCGAGGGTGTGTATTTCCCAGAAACGATGACGAGCTTCGGCACCTATGCAAACCGCGACTACGGTTGGGACCGGACGGGCAAGCAACCGGGCGATGTGGCCTGCAAATACTGGTGCTACGCGTGGCAGCAGGGCTTGGAACTGGTGCAACTCATGCTCGACTGCCACGAGCGCACGCTCGACGCGAAGTTTCTTGCCGATGAACTCGTGCCCATGGCGCGCGAAGTGTTGTGCTATTTCGATACGCGGTTCCAACGCGACGCGAACGGCAAGCTCGTCATCAGCCCGACGCAGGCCGTCGAGACCTATTGGTTCAACGTGGTCAACGACACGCCGACCGTCGCGGGCTTGCAGTCCGTGCTCGACAGGCTGCTCGCGCTGCCGAAGGACGCTGCGCCCGCCGCGGATCGCGAACTGTGGACGAAGATGAAGGCCGCCGCGCCACCCGTGCCGGTGCGCTCTGAAGCTGGCAAGAGTTTTGTGCCACCCGCCGAGAAGTTCGATCCGAAGCGCAACAACTGCGAGAACCCGGAGCTTTACGCGATGTGGCCGTTCCGGCTGTTCGCCGTGGGCCGGCCTGGATTGGAGACAGGCATTGAGACGTTCAACCGCCGCGGCGCGAAGATCATGACGGGCTGGTGCTACGATGGCCAGTGCGCCGCGCTGCTCGGCATGACCGACGAGGCGAAGAAGCAGATTCTCCACAAGGTTCGCAACTCGCATCGCAACTTTCGTTTCCCGGCGATGTGGGGGCCGAACTTTGACTGGCTGCCCGACCAGGACCACGGCGGCAACATCCTGCTCACGCTCCAACACATGATCATGAACGCCGACGGCGGGAAGATTTACGTCCTGCCCGCATGGCCAAAGGACTGGAACCTCCACTTCAAACTCCACGCCCCGGGCCGCACGACCGTCGAGGGTCGCGTTCGCGGCGGGAAGCTGGTGGACCTCGTCGTTACGCCGAAGTCGCGCCAGAAGGATGTTGTGCTGACAAATCCGCAGTGAGAAACAACCGCGACACGCCGTCAGCGTCGATCCATAAGCCGATGGCCCGTTTGAATGAACTGCGCCGGCGAGACACGGTGGACTGATTTGAAGACGCGGGAGAAGTGATAGGGATCGGAAAAGCCGAGTTCCTCCGCCACCTGCTTGATCAGCCTGCCAGTGCCGAGCAGCAACTCGGCAGCGCGGTTCATCTTCAGCCGCACGAGATAACGATAGGGCGTCTGGTGGTCGAAGCGCCGGAAGAGTCGGCAGAGATACGCCTGGTCCACGTGGCATGCGCGTGCCGCTTGCGCCAGCGAGCGCAAGCCGAGGAAGTGTTGTTCGATCTGCCGCTTGCAACGCTGGTAGGTCGCCAGCGCCCGCGCGTCGGCTTCCCGCTCTGGCACGGCGAACGCGATGATCTTCAGGATGAGCAGCCGCACGAGGGCCGCGCAGATGGCGGCGCTTCCCGGCGCGTTGCGGCTGCTCTGGCGTTGGAGGTCTTCGAAGATGTCGAGGATTTCTCCGGGCGCCGAAAGCTGGACAACGCCGTGCCGCAGCGGACTGTCCCGAAGCATTCGTGCCGCCTCCTTGCCTGTGA
Source organism: Verrucomicrobiia bacterium (assembly GCA_041651735.1). Classification (GTDB taxonomy): domain Bacteria; phylum Verrucomicrobiota; class Verrucomicrobiia; order CAIQCK01; family CAIQCK01; genus CAIQCK01. Next base: position 2,321 of record JBAZIR010000297.1, read on the forward strand.
AGTCCACGAAGTATTTCACCATCGGGTCTTTTGGGTCGTTGCGGATCGTGTGGGCCACGCCGGGCGCGTAGGAGAATACCGAGCCTGCCTGCAGGCGGAATGTCTGGCGCGCGACCTTCACTTCGCCGCGGCCTTGTGAAACATATTCGATCGAGAGGAACGGGAATTCCCGCCGGCTGATGACGTATTCGGGGTTGCACCGTTCACGACCACCACAGACGACGGTGATGCCGGAGGTTGGCGCGGGACGCAGATCCAGGTAGTAATAACGCACGTCGGAGACCTGCGTGGAAATGAATTTCGGTTGGGAGACCGGTTCGGATTTGCGGTCAATAATATCCATCGAAGGGTCAACCCTATCCATTTGCAGTCGCGGCAATCAAGCGTATCGTGCACATGATTTCCGAAACCCAGTTGTGGTTTGAAAGCGACGAGAGTTTTGAAGTAGAAAGGAAGCACACATGAACAAGAATGATCTGATCCTCGTAGGCGGCGCCGGTGGTTTCATTGGAGGTTCGTTGGTGCGTCATCTTCACGACAAGGGCTTCACCCGCATCCGCGCGGTGGATAAGAAGCCGCTGCCGCTGTGGTATCAACGCACGCCCGGCGTGGAGAGTTGGTGCATGGACCTCAGCGACGAGGCCAACTGCAAAGCTGCCGTCAAGGACGCGGTGGAGGTCTATAACCTCGCCGCCGACATGGGCGGCATGGGTTTCATCGAGCGGTTCCGCATCGAGTGCCTGCGCAGCATTCTCATCAACACGCATCTCATCGAGGCGGCTAATCGCGCCGGCTGCGAACGTTACTTTTATTCCAGCTCGGCCTGCGCCTACAACGTGAAGTTGCAGGAAGACCCGAATTGTCGCGCGCTGAAGGAGAGCGACGCCTACCCCGCTTACGCAGAGCGCGGCTACGGTTGGGAGAAACTGCTTTCGGAGATGTTCTGCCAGGAATACTGGGCCGAACGCGGCATGAAAACCGCCATCGCCCGCTTCCACAATGTCTATGGGCCGTGGGGCACTTGGGACGGCGGCCGTGAAAAAGCGCCGGCCGCCATTTGCCGCAAGGTGATCGAGGCGAAGGACACCGGCAAGAAGGAAATCGTCATCTGGGGTGACGGTCACCAGACGCGCAGCTTCATGTATATCGCCGATTGCCTCAAGGGCATTGACATGATCATGCACTGCGACAAGCTGATTGCCACGCCGATCAACCTTGGCACGAGCGAGCTGATTTCCGTCAACGATCTCGTCAGCCTCGTCGAGGAGATTGGCGGCGTGAAGCTGAAGCGGAAATACGACCTCAACGCGCCACGTGGCGTTGCTGGCCGCAACAGCGACAATACCTTTATCAAGAAGATGCTCAATTGGGAGCCGAACATGCCGTTCCGCAAGGGCCTGGGCATCACCTACAAGTGGATTGAACAGCAGTATCGCGACCGCAAGGCCGGCAAGGCAACGGTTCGCGACGTCATCTGACCCGCGAAAGGACGCGACTGTGCCGAAAAAGTCAGGCGGCAAGCTGACGGATATCATTGGCGGGATTCCGTACCGCATCGCGCTGGCGGGCGGCTGGATTGACCAGCCGTTCGTCTCGAAACTCAATCCAACCTCACCGGGTTCGATGGTAGTCATCGGCCTGGAGCCGACATTCCGTTGGATGGAGCGCGCCGGCATGGCCACCGGCACGCGCAAGATCGCGTTGAAGCTGTGGGGCGGCCGACTGCCAGCCGGCAAGCCGGCGAAGCTCGTCGAGGAACTCTACGCCGAGGAAAACAAAGGCAAAGCCGAGCCGTCGGGCAGCCAGGACATGATCGGTTTGGTCTATCCCGGCGTGAACCGGCTCGACTACGAGTTCACGCACGCCGGCGGCGTTTTTCCTGTCCACATCGAATCCAACAACGACCCGAAGATCGCGCGCTGGTTGGAGAAGGTGATCAACGTGCTGCCCGTCGAGCCGCGGCCCGAAGGCTACAGTCCGCTCGGTGTGAAGAACCTCGACCCGAAATGGATTCAACGGCTCGGCCGGTCGGGCAAGGATTGCTACGACGCCATCCTCGCGCGAGACATCAAGGCACTCGGCGCGTCCATGAACGAGTGCATGGCGTGCTGGGAGGCGTTGTTGCCGCACGTCGTCCGGCATCCGACGCTGAAGGTGGACCTCGTGGCGCTGATGAAGCATTACCAGTCGCGGTATCCCGGCGCGATGTATTCGGGTTGTGGCGGCGGTTATCTCTACGTGTTGTCCGAGAAGCCGGTGCCCGGCGCGTTCCGCGTCCATGTCCGCATCGCGAAATGATACGACGATGAAACGCGTTGCCATCTCTGCCAGTTTCGACGACCTGCGTTCGCCACAGGTGCGCCTTCTGGAAGAAGCCGCCAAACTTGGCGATGTCAGCATCCTGCTTTGGTCCGACGACGCGGTCCGCGCCGTCACCGGCAAGGCCCCGAAGTTCCCGCAAGCCGAGCGGCTCTACCTGCTCGAAGCTATCCGTTACGTGCGCGACGTCAGGATCGTCAACGGCGCGCTCAATCCCGACACGCTGCCGTTGCCTGTCCAGAGCAGTGCAGTTGGGACGGCCCCTCACCCCGGCCCTCTCCCCGCAAACGCGGGGAGAGGGAGAGATTCCGCGCTGGAAGATCGGGCAAAGCGTTTGTTGCGGACGAATGCAACGGCGGCGAGTTTCCCTCTCCCCCCGCTTGCGAGGGGAGAGGGCCAGGGTGAGGGGAGCCGTCCTGATGAACTCCGGCCCGACATCTGGGCTGTGGACGAACCGCACGACACTCCCGCCAAACGCGCGTTCTGCGAGGCGCACCGCCTCGCCTATCACGTCATTTCCAGCAAGAGCTTCGCCGGTTTTCCGAAAGCCGATCTTGCCATCGCGCCGCCGACGCCGGGCCGCAAGAAGGTGGTCGTCACCGGTTGCTACGATTGGTTTCACTCCGGCCACGTCCGCTTTTTCGAGGAAGTCTCGGAGCACGGCGATCTCTATGTCATCGCCGGTAACGACGCGAACGTGGAGCATCTCAAGGGCGCGGGCCATCCGCTGTTCCGGGAGGACGAGCGCCGCTACCTTTGCGCCTCCATCCGCTACGTCCACCAGGCGCTCATCACGACCGGCTGGGGCTGGCTCGACGCCGAGCCGGAGATGCGGCGGATCAAGCCCGATATCTACGCCGTCAACGAAGACGGTGACAAGTCGGAGAAACGCGAGTTCTGTGAGAAAAACAACATCCAGTATCTCGTTCTCAAGCGCATTCCGAAGGAAGGACTGACGCGCCGGACCAGCACAAACTTGCGCGGGTTCTGAGTTGGAATTTGTGATTCGTAATCCGAAATTCGTGACCTGTAACTCGTGACTGGTGACTCGCGGTTTGGTATAGGGTATACTGGTTTGCCGAGGAACGCTGGCTGACAGGTTTCGATTCGCGAATCACGGATTACGAGTTGCGAATCACAAGTCACCCATCACGCGTTACGGAACAAACACTATGCGACACGCAATGATCATGGCGGGCGGCTCAGGCACGCGGCTCTGGCCGATGAGCCGCGAGTCGTTGCCGAAACAACTCATCCCCTTCATCGGTGGCAAGAGCCTGCTGCAAATCGCCACCGAGCGTCTCAACGGACTCGTGCCGCCGGCACAGCGGTTCGTCTGCGCCGCCAGCAAGCACCGCGCAGTCATCCAGAAGTCGCTGCCCGCGTTCAAAGGAGACCATTTCCTGGGTGAGCCATGCGGTCGCGATACGCTTAACGCCATCGGTTTCAGCGCTGCTGTCATCGCGCGGCGCGATCCAGATGCCATCATCGCCGTCTTCACCGCTGACCACATCATCGAACCGGTGGACCAATTCCAACGCATCGTTGCCAGCGGCTATGAAGTCGTTGAGAAATTTCCGAACGCTCTCGTCACGTTTGGCATCGCACCGACCGCGCCGGCGACCGCCTACGGTTACCTGCAACTCGGTGAGCCGCTTGCGGGCGACGCGCGAGTCGTCGAGCAGTTCAAGGAAAAGCCCGATGCCGGCACAGCGCAAAGCTATTTCGCGGCTGGCCCGAGCCGCTATCTTTGGAACAGCGGCATGTTCATCTGGCGCGCGGACACGTTGCTCGATTGCATCCGCCGCTATTCGCCGGAGAACCACGCCGGCATCATCCGCATTGCCGACGCATGGGACACGCGGCGACGTAATGCCGTACTCGCGGAAGTCTATCCGACGTTGAAGAAGATCAGTGTGGACTTTGCCGTGATGGAGCCGGCCTCGCGCGATCCGAAGGTGCGCGTCGCAGCGGTGCCGATGCCGCTGAAGTGGCTCGATGTCGGCTCGTGGCCGTTCTTTGGCCAGACCTGCCCGCGTGACGCCGACGGCAATGCCATCGCCGCGCGTCATCTGCTGCGCCGGACGAAGAATTCGCTTGTTGCTTCCAACGATCCGAAGCATCTCATTGCCACGATCGGCTGCGAAGACCTCATCATCATCCACACTCCCGACGCCACGCTTGTTTGCCGCGCCGATCAGGCCGAGACGATCAAGGAAATGCACAAGCTCGTCGGTGAACAGTTCGGCAGCGAGTATCTCTAGAACGCACTCTTGGACGGCGTCACTGTTTCCGTCGATCGAGCTGCTCGACGCAGACTGCCACGGCGCGTTGAACGACGCGGTCGTGGGTGAGATCGGCGGCTTCGCGCCGGCTCGGCAGAACACGCTGCTGAACAGCCGTGTCTTCGCTTGGAGTCGCCGCCATTTCGATGTCTGGGGCAAGTCCTTCGCCGCCGCCAAATTGTTTCCCATCCATGGAGGCAATGTCGCTGTGCAGCGCGAGCGACGCGGTGCCGTTGGGCACAGCGACGAGGCGAACAACGTCGCTGTGGCCGCAGGTCTTGGCTCCGATGAGGACCGCACGCCGATGCCAGCGCAGTACGCCGGCGAGTGCTTCCGCAGCGCCGGCCGTGTTGAGATTGATGAGCACACACAGGGGGCCGCTCAGGCGGGGACCGTAACGGCTCGCGAAAAACTGTTGTTGTTCCTCTGCCTGCGCCGGACGCAAGACGAGCGCCGGCTGCGCCGGCTCGAGAAACTGGCTTGCCACGTCGCGCACCGCTCGCAGCAGTCCGCCGCGATTGTGCCGCAGGTCGAGCACCCAGGCGCGGGCACCGGCGCGTTCGAGCGGTGCGAGCGCTGCGCGCAGATCGCTGCCGGTATAACGGTTGAACGAAGTCAGTCGCGCGTAACCGACCTTGCCGGCGAGCAGTTGTGCATCGCGGACGGACTCCACTTTGACAAGGCCGCGCTGCAACCGGCACTCGCGAGTCTGGTTCCCAGTGGCGCGAAAGATCGTCAGCTTCAACGTCGAGCCGGGTTCGCCGCGCAGGCGCCGGACAACATCGTTTACGTTCAAGCCGGCGGCGGTCTCGTCATTGATGTG
>JBAZIR010000298.1:0-7721 GCA_041651735.1 Verrucomicrobiia bacterium
GGCGTCGGCGTTACGCTTGCGTTTCCAGTGACGGGCCGGGCCGTAGATATTCTCCAACACTCGTTGTTCGGCGCGTTCCACCTTGCGAGCAAGCTGCGAAAGCACCTCCATGCCGCGCGCGTCGTAGAGCCGGGCGAAACCCTGGTCGAGTTGCGCAGAGAGTTTCGCCGTGTTGTCCGCGGCGACGGCGAGCCGGTTCAGAACCGGGCCAACGGTGGCAGGCTGCGCAACATCGCGGTCGAGCGTCGCGGAAACGGACCGCGCCGAGGCCAGCCCATCGTCGAACTGTTCGAGCAGGTTGGCGACGTTCTCCCAGTCGCGCAACGCCTGCGGTGTGCGCGGCTGGGCGACACACGCGGCAACGATGGCTTGCGCGGCGCGGCTGGCGTCCTGCGCTGTCTGGAGGTCGCGGTGGAGCGCGTTGGCGCGCGCAGTGAGATCGGCGTTCCATTGCCCGGCGCGGCTGAAATCGCTGCGCAGTTGCTCGATGCCGCGGCGGGCGTCGGCAGCCGACTGGTTGGCGCGGGCGATCGCCTCGCGGAGTTTGCGCAACTCGACAAAATCCTTGTTTCGCAGCGACAGGTCAGCCAGTTCGCTGATACGCAGCTTCCGCTGCTCGCTGCGCGCGATCTGGTGTTCGGGTGAGTTGTCCTCGACCTCGATCCAGAACGTGACTTCGTCGCCTGCCTTGTAGCCAGCCTTCGCGAGATCGAACGCCGCCACACCGGTCACCGGCATCTGGTCGCGCTTGCTGTTATGAACGAGGTAGGCGGAGGCGATGCCGAAGTCGTCGGTCACGGCGAATTTCAGATCGAACGACTCCGGTTGGCCGACCTCGACGTCCTGATCGGGATCGAGCAGCTTCACCGTCGGAGGCTGGTCGGGCAGCGCCTTGATCCGGTAGCTGACGGCGTCGGCATTCTTGAAACCCGCCGTGTCGGTGATGCGCAGCTTGAACTCGGCGTCGTGGTCCACGACGATCTCCGTGGTGACGTTGCGGTCGTCGGAGACCTGCGCCGGCTGCGGCGGCGCGCCGTTCGCCTCCAGCCAGGCGCCGGAAAGCGGCTGCGACGCGGTCGCAACGACCGTGACCCGCGTGCCGCGCAACGCGGCGATGTCGGCGGTCTCGGTGTTGACGGTCTTCGGCGGCAGCGCGGTGTAAACAGGAAAATGATACGTGAGCGTGAACCGCTCCAGACGCGGGCCGCGCTGTGCCACGATGCGGAACCGTTGCGACTCGGCGTCGCCGGCGCGGATGAAATAGACGGCGTTGGATTTGACGGCGGGCAGCGGAATCTCGAACTGCTGGAGCGCAACGGGCACGCCCGGCTTTGGCGGCACGGACGGCACCGGCACGGCGGTGGCAAGCGTTTCGAGCCGCATCAGCGACTGGCCGTCGCCAGCAAAGAACGCGGCAGCCTTGCCGACGCGGCGGTTGAAGACTTCCACACGAACCGTGACGCTGCCGCCGGTCTCGATGGTGGCGTTGCCGGGTTTCACCGCCAGCTTCACGGTGCTGGCGCGCGGCAACGCGGCAAGCGGATTGGCAAACCGTTTCACCAACAGCAGGAAATGCTCCGTCGCCGCAATGCCATACACGCCGAGGCCCAACGCCAGCGCGGCGGCGGCGGCGGCGCTCACCATCGCGCGCGACGGCGAGATGACGCTGGCGAAATCGAGATGAATGCTGCGGCGCGCGAGGTCGCTCACGAGCGCCGCAATGAGTTGCGGCGAACCTTTGATGCTGTCGGGATCACGGCAAACCTCCAGTTCCACCGCCGTCGCCAATTGCTCGTTGAGTTGCGGGAACGCGGCCTCGACGTTGAACGCCACCTCGATGTCACCCCAGCGCTTGCGCAGCGGCAACAGGATGAGGCGGACGAAACCGGCGAGCGTCGCGATCCAGACCGTCAACGTCAGCGCGACGCGCACGCCAAGCGGCAGGAACAACCAGCGGTCGAGCAGGAACGTCAACGCCAGCAAACCGAGGAAGAGCGCCAACGTTTGCGCGACACCCTCGGCGAGCGTCAACCGTTGCGCGCGGCGTTTGTAGCGCTCCACTTGCGCGTGCAGACTGTCAGGAACCAGCGACATTGCTGTGGATGCTAACACCGCCCACGACAGAGTGGTAGCGGAGTTTTCTTATGCAAGACAGCCCGTGGAAACAGATGTTCTCACGCTTTGCTTCGCGTCATCGTCTTTCGCAATTCCGTCTGAGGCAGATAGGCGCCGTTGGCCCGCAAGGTCTCAACGAGCTTCGCCGTGTCGAGGTCGCACGCGGGCTGGCCGGTGGCGAGCGATTGGACGGCGGCGGTGCCCGCGGCCTGGCCCATCATCGAGCAGGCTGGTTGCACGCGGATGGAACCGTGAGCGCGCACATCGCTGGAGTTGCAGCGGCCGGCGACCCACAGGTTCCGCCAGCCGCGCGGCACGAGGATGCCGTAGGGAATGCCGAAGCTCTCGCCGGACTTGAGCCGGCCGGTCTTGGTGAATTCGTCGTGGTAACGCCGATACTCCGCCTCGGTGTCGTCATACACGTGGATGTCCACCGCCGAGTTGTATACGCCGATCTGGTCGGGGAACTGCCGCCGCGCGATGTAGTCGTCGAAGCTCAACTCGTATTCACCGACAATCCGCCGCGATTCGCGCACGCCCATCAGATTGCCGGTGCTGACGTGTTCGAGGTTTTCACAGCCGGGAACGTATTTCCGGTAGAACGCAACGAACTCCTGCGCGAGCCGGCGGCCTTGCATCATGCCGTCGCTGAGGCTGCGGCAGCGCAGCGCGTCCATGTGGAAGACGTGGCCGGCGTTCAACATGCCGGTGGTCTGTCCCACCCGGAGCAACCCAGGCACGTGACGGTCCCGCTTGCTGAAGTGGCCATCGGCGATCGCTTTCTCGACCAGCGCCTGCTGGTTGGCGGGACCGGTGGCGCGGGGACTTTTCGCGGCGCGCAACCAATCGATGCCGGCGCACTGCGAGCAGAGCGTCGGCGGCATGATGCCCGGCGTGTCGCGGCCCGCCTCGCGGCAAGGAACGCCGCAGAGCTTCGAGAGCACGGCATCGCCCGTGGCATCCACGAACGCCTTCGCGCGGAGGTAACGCAGACCCTCGATGCTGTGGACGATCACGCCGTTCAGGCGGCCGTCGCTGGCGTCCGCCTCGACCACGCGGGTGAAGAATCGCACGTCCACCTTCGCCACCGTCACCAGTTCGTCGAGGACGAGTTTGTAGCCCTCGACGTTGAATGGCGTCCAGCACTGGTACCGCTTGCCGTAAAACTCCTCGGTGACCTGCGGGCCGAGAAAGCCGCGCTTGTGCAGCGTCGTCACGATCTCGCGCATCAGGCCGCCCACCAACATCCGCTCGCCGTTGGCCATCGGGTTGAACGCGGTGACCAGCCCCGACGTGCCCATGCCGCCAAGACAACCCACCGCTTCGATCAACGCCACTTTCGCGCCGAGCCGAGCCGCGCACACGGCCGCCGCCGTGCCCGCCGGTCCGCCGCCCGCGACGACGAGGTCGAAGCCCTCCTCGACTGGAATCTCCCGGCTGAGCCGATAGGTTTGTTTGGAGCCGGATGGTTTTTCATCGGCGGCGATGGCCCTGGCCGCGCTCGCGATGCCGGACACGCCGAGCGCCGATGACATCAAGAACGACCGTCGGGTGGTATTTTTCATAAACGGATGGCTCTCAATCTCAGAAGATGTCCCTCGGATAGTTGCCAGCGGCCCAGAAGGCCTCGGCATACTTAACGCCACAGGAGAGACCGCGATAACGGCTCAATGTCTCCTTCACAGTCTGCGCGCCGTCGAGCACCTGCGGGTCGTAGGGCTTCTGGCGGACGAATGCCAGCAGTTTCCCCAGCCATTCCATCGCCGCGGGCCAGTCTGCGGTCGCGTCCACAAACGTGTTCGGCTCGAAACCGATGGTGTGGCCGGGACCGTTGTCGTAGGCGTAAATGCGTCCGACACCTCTCACGCCGTCGCGGCCAAGGATCATGGCCGGCTGCCGCAACGCCGCCTCGCTCAGTGCCGACGCCACCTCGTGATCGGGATGGCGGTCACGGTGCCAGAGCATGAATGCAACGTCCGGCTTCACCTCGGCGACCACCTCGGCCACGGCGCGCTTGGTCTCGGCGTTCGCCTCGAACCGCATCGAGGCGTAGTTCAGGAAACGCATCTCCATGCCGCGCTCTTTCGCGAGGCGGAGGCTGTGTTCGATCAATTGCGGCGCGCGGCCCTTGACGGGCGCCCAGCCGGTGTAGTCGCCGATGATATTGAGAATAACAACACGGTAATGCCTGCGCAGCGCCTGTTGCAGGATGCACGGGATGCCGAATACGCAATCATCATAGTGCGCGCCGATGGCCAACAACGTTTTGTTCATGGTCGTGGAGGGCGAAGTCGCGGAAGTGTCCGCACGGTTTATTTCGAGGTCGGTGACATCATCTCTGTCCTCTGGGCGAAGAGAGTAGTTGAAGTCCGGCGCGACGGCAAGAGCGGTGGAGCCGCCGTTTTCTTGTCCGGGATTTCCGGTTTGCTTTCAGATGCCTGCGCCCCTACTTTGCTGGCCAAGTGATGAGAATCTGCTGGGGATCGAACAAGATCAACGCAGACTGGGAATCGCTTTTCCAGTCCTACCGGAGGTTCGTCCAGCCTTCGCACGTGGTATTGGAGATCGGCGCATCCGTCGTCGAGCGCACCCGCGAGATCAGCCGGCACTGCGCGCGCGTCATCGGCGTGGAGTTGATGCCGGAGCGAAAACCGGCGGATCATGGCAACATTCATTATGTGCTGGGCAATTGGGAGGAGCTGACGGCCGTGCTGGAACCGGAGAGCGTGGATGTGGCTATTAGCAGTCACGTCATCGAGCACGTGCCCGACGACCTCAAGGCGCTCAACGAACTTCATCGCGTCCTCAAGCCGGGCGGTGTCGCCATTATCAACACGCCCAACCGCCGGCGTCTGACCCGCCGCATCGTCGAGTTGTTTACCGGCGAGCGCAAATTTCCCTACTGGGAGCACCAGCGCGAATACATCGAAGCAGACCTGCAACGGCTGCTGGAATCGACCGCTTTCAAACGTTACGAGATCCATCCCCTGGTATTCGGCCTGCACGGCGGTCCCGTTTTTTGCTACATGAAAACCGTGCCCCACTGCCTGCGTGGGATGGCAAACTACTGGGAGATCCTCCTGTTCAAAGACCCAGCCGCGGCGCGTCCGCCGGAACCGTGATCCGCCGGGGTCATGCCTTCCCGCAAATCCGGGCCGACCATTTGTGCCCAAGGCGAATGAACGGCTGCTCGATGGCGACAGCCAGCACCTTGGAGACCGCGATGCACAAGAGGCACGTCAACACGTAGGCGAGAACGCCGATATACCACTGGCCGCTTCCCGGACGAAACACGAGGTTGGTGGCGTTCGAGCAGAGCAGATGGACCAGATACATGCCATAGGACACCTTGCCGATGAACACCAACGGCGAGCAGCCCAGCGCGCGCCCAAACGGGCTGCGTCCCACCAGCAGGCTGACCATGAACACTGCGACCGCGATCGGATACAGCCGCTCAACGAAGACTGACGGCAGCCGTTCAAAAGAGAAATGGGCCGCCAGGAGGAACCCGAACGCGCACCAACTGCCCAGCGTGCTGCCCAGCCCTTTCAAGCGTTCGTAATGGCGTTTCTCAAACAGCATGATGGCTGCGCAGCAGCCCACCAGAATGGTGTAGTAGTCGAACACGCAGGCGGTCCAAGGCCCCAGCGGGCATAGCGGCAGGAAGGCAAACACGAGGGCGAAGCAGATGCCGAGCGCCAGGCGCGATTGCCTGAAACCGTGCAGGAGAATGAACGCCATGACGGGCCAGACGAGGTAGAATTTTTCTTCGATGCCGAGGCTCCAGCTCTGGTAGAAAGGAAACCACACGCCCGCAGGATGAAGGTAAAACGGGATTTCCTGGAGATAGAACAAGAGGTAAGGCATTGCGTAATCCATCTCTCCGCGTCTGGCAGCAAATGCGCTGAAGCCGTAGATGAGAATGCAATACACCAGTAAAACCACGTAGTAGAGTGGGAGAATCCGGCACGAGCGTCTCACGTAGAACGCCGGCAGCGACACTTTGCCGCGTTTCGATTCCTCTTCCAGCAGAAGGGTGGTAATGAGGTATCCGCTCAGCACGAAAAAGATTCTCACTCCCTCCCCGCCCCGCAGCCACTCCCAGAACGCCGCTCGGTCCCACATGTGCCACGTAATGACCAGCAGGATGCTGATGGCGCGCAGCCCGTCCAGCTCGGGAATGTATTTCCGGTTGCGATACTCCTCGTAGGTCCGCAGAGGACCGACGTCACATGAGGCCGATGCCTGTTGCTTTCCCAGAAGTTGCATATGGGGCACTCACGGTCGAAACGACTTCTTAATGTCAAACCCAACCCTTGTCGCAGCCGTCTTCCGCGTCGTTCAGAATTCCAGCTTCATCCCGTCGTGCACAATGACCAGTCTGTCGGCAAGATCATACTCCCTGGCCATCGCCGGCAGTTCCTCTTTCCTGGCCCATAATTCACGATGGAGATGGGTCAACGCCACGCGCCGAATCGGCTTGCCGCGGAGCGTTTCGAGGAGCGATGGCAGTGAGAAATGCGCGCACTCAGTGACAAGCAGGTCGAGCGGACGGTCGAGCACCGCCAGGAGGTCTGCCGCCTCCCCCATGTCACCGCTGTAGGCGATGCGTTTGCCGTTGGCGGCGAGTTCGTAGAGGAACGGTTCACAGGCAACACCGTGCTTGTTGCCGGCGATGCGGCGGATGGAATCGAGGTGCGTGGTCAGGTGCGGCGTCACTTGCACGGGGCCGACGGCGAACGTCCGGCCGTCGCTCAGTGGTCGGAAGTCCACGTTGAACTTGATCAACTCCGGAAACAGATAGGTGGCAAGGATGAGCTTGCGGAACGTCTCAATGCCTTCGGCGGGCATGAAGACGGGAATATCGCGTGTGCGTTTGGCTTCCAGCCACATGCCGATGATGACTTGCGGCAGGCCAGCGACATGGTCCGGGTGCAAATGCGACAGCAGGATCGCGTCGATCTTGCCAAAGTCCACGCACGCGAGCGCGAGGTTCTTGGCACACGGCTCACCGCAGTCGAGCACGAGGGACTGCCCCGCCATATGCACCGCCAAGGATGCGTGCGAGCGTTCCCAACTTGGCACGGCGTCGCTGGTGCCAAGAAAAGTGATGGTGTCAGTTGCCATAATTCCTTCCGGAGCGTGTCAGATAGTGCGGCAATGACTCTTCGGTTTCAACTTCCAAACCGGCACGCCACAGAACCGCGGCCCTTCCGGACAGACCGGCCGCTGGCCCGCGAGGTCGCGCAATCCGCACGGCGGCAACAAGTAGCGGGCGATGCGCGGATTCACCGTCCGGACTTGTTCCGCTTCGTCCACGCTCGCGCGCCAGATTTCCTCCTGCGCGTTGTAGCAGAGCCGCATCCGGCATTTGTGCCAAAGCGCCGCGAGGTCCGCTGACTCGGTGTAGCGGATGCTGACGGCATTCGGCAGCAGATACGCGGCGTGTTCGTCCGGCGCGCCGAGCGACCGCAACCGCTCGATGCCGTTCCACGCCGCGTCCATCGTCTCGTGATAAAGCTGGTTCGCCTCCTTCGCACCTTCGAGCGTCAGCAACGTTGGCGTGATAAAATCCGGCTCGTCAGTCAGGTAGGCGCTCAGCGCCG
>JBAZIR010000299.1:0-7664 GCA_041651735.1 Verrucomicrobiia bacterium
CCGGCCCCGTCACGCAACGGCTCCATGGGTTGTTCCGCAAACTCTCGGACTGAAGCGCGCGGGATTTCTACGCATTGATCGCAGGTGTTTGAAACTCGACCGTGGAACAATGGTGGGGTAATTCTTCAGTTGTGAAGACTGAAAACCGGTGCCTGTTCGCGCTCGCGATATCGTTGGTCACGTGGTCATGCTTCAACCCGACGGTCGCTGCCGAGCCAACGTCCGATCTCTCGGAGTTTCGAACCGTTGCCACGGCGGTCACGACACAGATCGTTGCCAAGGCTCGCACGGCTCCCGTGGGGCAGACGGGTTATCTCGGAGTCACTGTCGAGCTTGCCAAAGCCGGCAAGCTCGCCGTGGTGGACGTTGAGCCTGATTCGCCCGCGGCCAAGGCCGGATTGAAACGGGGTGACCTATTGCTCAAGGCCAACGGTCACGCGCCGTCGGACGCCGAAGAGTTGCGGGACCTGCTCGGGTCCAAAGCGCCGGGCGACGACCTCACGCTCACCGTCGCGCGCGGCAGCCGGCGCATGGAACTGGTTGCGACGCTGGCGGCCACAAGCCGTCCGCTGAAATTGAGCGGCCAGCACGTGTTGCTTGGCTTGCGCGTCGCCAATGCGAAGGAGGGCGATGGGGCGGTGGTTGTTCGGCTCTCCAAGGACATGCCGGCCGCGAAGGCGGGGTTGAAGGTGGGCGATATCATTGTGAAAATGGATGGCGCGCCATTCCTGCGCGCGTCGGACCTGAGCGATGCCATCGCCGACAAAGTGCCGGGTGAACAGATGACCGTGACGGTGCGGCGCGGTGGCGCGGAATTGGAAAAGACGCTGACGCTGGCTCCCGACCCGAATGCGAATCCTGAAGATCGGGCTTGGTATAACCGCAAGTTTTGGAAGAAGGAGACCTATCGTCTGGCGGTGGTGCCGGTGGAGTTTGCCGACATGAAGCGCAACGCGAAGATCGCTGCGCGCGACTGGAGCACAGCGTTGTTCAGCACTGGCACCTATGCCAGCCGCAGCAACGCGACCGGACAGGCGGTGTTCGGCAGCGTGAACGATTACTACCGCGAAATGTCCAGCGGTGCCTTCAAGTTCGACGGCAAGATATTCGATTGGGTGAAGATCGACAAGAAACGCGGCGATTTCATGCCAGGCACTTCGCGGACGACCAAGACGGCGTTCTTCACGGAGGTGCTGGACGCGCTGGCAGGCCGGGAAGGAACCAACACGCTGGCGGGGTTCGATGGGCTGCTGTTCATTTACGCGGGCGACCGCGTTCCGCAGGTGACTCGCGGCAGCCTCTACTGGCCGCATCGCGGCAACACGCGGTATCACGGCCGGCAGTGGCCGTATGTCATCTGCCCGGAAGGCGGTTCGCGGATGAGTTCCGTCAGTTTATTCGGCCACGAGTTTGGCCACCTGCTGGGTCTGCCCGACCTCTATGCGCGGCCGGAGAATCCCGGTTCCGAGGGGGCATGGATCTGGTGTGCGATGTCAAACCAGATCACCGGCGGCCGGCCGCAGCACTTCTCGGCGTGGTGCAAAGAACAGATGGGCTGGTTGAAGCCGGTGGTCATTGATCCGACGGTGAAACAGAAACTCATCCTCGCGCCCGTCGAGGGTTCGGTGAGTGAGTGTTTCAAAGTATTGGTGCGGCCGGATGGCAGCGAGTATTTCCTGTTGGAGAACCGGCGCAAAAAAGGTTTCGACCAAAGCCTGCCGTCAGAAGGGCTGCTTATCTGGCGCGTGGTCCACGACAGGCCGTTCCTGGAGGAATCGCACGGCGTCGAAGGGCCGATGGGGCCGCGGGTCTATCTGCGATCGGTGCCGTATCCGAGCGCCGCCAACAACGCCTTTACGCCTTATACGAAGCCTTCGAGCCGTGCACAACTTGGCGGCGGCCTGCCCGTCCACATCACCCGCGTTCGCCAACTCGACGACGGTCGCGTGACGTTTCACATCGGGTATGCGTATGAGTAGTCAACGGCTGATGATCCGGTGACCCAAGCGGGTGGCAGACAACGGTCATCCTTGTGGTCAACCCGGCTGGCCCGATGGGCAGCGTGGCAGCGTGAGAACGAACGTGGTCCAACCGTCGCGATCATTCTGCAGAGCGAGGTTGCCATGGTGGATGCGCGCGATTTCCCGCGAAAGACTCAGCCCCAGGCCGACGCCGTCCACATGGCGCCCGCGCGATTTGTCCGCGCGGTAGAAACGGTCGAAGACCTGGTCATGGTCTTCACACGGAATAGTCTGGCCAGTGTTTGCGATGACCAGGGACGCCACGCCGGACAATGACGACAAGTGTATTTCGATCTGGCCGCGCTGTTCGTTGAACTTCACGGCGTTGCTGGTGAGATTACACAACAACTGATTGAGCAGATCGGCGTCGGCCTCCACCCAGATATCGGGCGCAATCTCTGGCCGCAGGACAAGCTGCGGAGCGATGACGCGGAGGTCTTCCGCTGTGGATTCGACGAGTTCGCTGAGATTGACGCGAGTGAGGGTCGCGCGGAGCTGGCCGGCATCGACCTGCGCCAGCAGCAGCAGTTTTTGCACGATGGCCTTCAACCGCTGCACTTCGTCAAGCCAGTTGGTGTAAGCGCCCTGTTCGGGCGAACCGTCGGGCGCGTGTTGCAGCGCCTGGTCTATCTGGCCCTGCAAGATGGTCAGCGGTGTCTTCAATTCGTGCGCCGCGTCGGCGCTGAAACGGGAGGCTTGTTGGAAGCTGCTCTCCAGTCGATCCAACATGCCGTTGATGACCTCGATCAGGTGCTGAAATTCGCGCGCAGCGCTTGTGTCTGGAATCCGTTGCGAAAGGTTTCGAGCGGTGATATGGCCGGCGGTCTGCGCGATGAGCCGCACCGGCCGCAACGCTTGCCGGGCCAGCCATAATCCCGCGACAAACAGCAACAACAGGGACGCGGGCGCAGCGATGAGAAACGCGTTCCGATATCGCCCCAACTCGGCGTGCAATTCGGCCAGGTTCCAGCCGATCACCAGCGTCACTTGCTCGTTGCCCATCGCTGCAACACGCCATGCTTCACCGTGGGTGGTGAAGGTGGCAAGTGCGGGCTGCCGCATGGTGCGGACAAAAGGAAGGCCCGCGAGACGAAAGAGGTTAACGTCGGCAATGCCGAAAAGGGGTTGTTGTTCGCTTACGGCCGGCTCCAACGGGGACAGACGCAACGACGGGTTTTGCGGCAGTTGGATGGACGCGATGTGTTTCTCGGAATCGCCCGGTGTGAGTGACAACTTGTCGGCCAGTGATCCCGGCCGATGCGGCGAAACGTGCAACACTTTGCCGTTGCGGTCGAAGACTTTTACAATGAATTGGCGCGCTTCTTCGTCGCCGAGAATGAAGCGCAGAGACCATTCGAACTGCGGCCAGTAATCCAGGTCATGCGACCGAAGGATCTTCGGATAAGCCAGCCTTCTGATCTCGTTATCAATCCGCTGGTAATTGATTTGAGTAATAATGGAGAGAAAGGAGTATCCAATGGCCAGCGTCACCACTCCGGACCCGAGCGCCGATAACAGAGCGAGTTTCAGCGTGAAGGAACTGTGTTTCATTTACTCAGACTTCAAAAAACGATAGCCGACGCTGCGGATGGTTTCGATGAAATCACCTTTGCCGTCGGGATCGAGTTTCTTGCGGAGCCGCTGGATGTTCACATCCACGAGATTGGTTTGCGGGTCGAAGGCATAGCCCCAGACCCGTTCCAGAATTTGTGTGCGCGTAAGGACGCGACCGGGCGAACGCATGAGATACTCCAGCAGATTGAATTCACGCGGCGTCAATTCGATGTGCTTTTCGCCCACGGTGACCTGCCGCGTCATGACGTTCATCGTCAGATGGCCTGCCCGCAAAACGCTTGACGGTTCGCCCGAAGCGCGCCGCGTCACTGCGTGAATGCGGGCAATGAGTTCCTGGATATAGAACGGTTTTGTCAGATAATCATCCGCGCCGAGATTGAGGCCCTCGATGCGTTCGTTCGGCTCGGCACGCGCGGTCAGCAGGATGACCGGCACGGTGTTCTTTTGCCCCCTCAGACTGCGCAGGATGCTGAGGCCGTCACGGCCCGGCAGCATGATGTCCAGCACGATGATGTCGAAAGCCTGCGAGCGCGCCATCGTGTAGGCGTCGTCGCCGCGCGCGCAAGACTCCACGGCAAATCCCTGCTCCTCCAGACCCTTTCGGACGAAGCTGGCGATCTTTTTTTCGTCTTCAACGACCAAAACCTTCACAACGGCAGCATAGCGGCAGTCAGGGCCGGAACCAAGCGTCGCTCGATTACAAATCTGTCATACAGCAGCGGGTCCATTTGTCATGTTCGCATCGTTTTATAAGTCAGTGAAATTAATCCGAAGTGTCAACACTTCACAATGGAACGAAAGAACAACTGTATGAGAACTGTATCGAAGACGATCATCGTAGCGCTGGCTTGTGCCGCGGGCTTCGGCCTCGCGTATGCCCAAACATCCCCGCCTCCACCTCCCGATGGCTGCCCCCCTCCAAGTGGGGGGCGGCGTGATCCTGTGGCAATGCTCACCAGCGCTCTGAGCCTCACCTCGGACCAACAGGCCGAAATCAAGGTGATCTTTGACGTGTGGCGTCTGAAGATGGACGCCGTGATGGAGGACACGACGTTGTCCAACGAGGACAAGATGGCGAAGATGAAGGAGCTTCGTGCCGCCATGGACACGGCGATCAAGGTGGTCCTGACGGCTGACCAACAGAAGAAGTTCGACGAACTCCAAAAGAATCGTCCCCAACCTCCGGGCGGTCGACAGCATGGCCGGCCCACGGGTCCGCCTCCTGGCGAATAGGCAGAGCGCAGGTCGTCGGTGAGACGAATTCCATGGATAACAAAAGAAGAACGCACGGAGATGGTGAACGACCATCATCCATTCTGGCAGACAGGTCTCAGAATATTTCCATGTGCCGTGCCTCGCTCACCGGGTGTGGCGACCTTGTGGATTGTCAAAGCGAGAAGGCGCCTCTTTGTCGTTACGCCTTGAGCTTTGGCGCGGCCCATTACTGTTGTCATCCGGAACGGCTGAAAATCGCGGCCCGCGCCAAAGCCAGTTGTTGAACATGGCGCGGCACATCGAACCGACGTCATACATCCATGTCAAACGCTTGACGCCGGGCTGGACTTGCAGGAGGCAGGCAGTCTGTCAGTCTCAAGGGTCACGAGAAACCCCGATATAATGAAACAACACCATACTTCAATAACAACAACGCGTTTCACTGCCGTCCGCCTTGTGCGCAGCGCGTGGGCGGCGCTCCTGCTGGCCATCGTTCCCGGCGCGACCGTGTTCGCTGATACAGCCGAGTGGAGCTACAGCAGTGATGGCGATTGGTCTGACTCAAACAACTGGCTGGATACCAGTACATCTGTCACACCTTATACGCCGACCAGTTCTGATGATGTTTATGTGAACAACGGCTATACCGCCCAAGTCTCGTCGTCAGGGGCCGCGGTGTCCACTCTGCATATTGATAACGGAGGCCTTACTGTGCTGTCGGGTGATCTGACGGTCGGTGGCGCCATCTCGGTGGGCACCGTGCTCAATCCCGCCACCTTCACCCTGGAAGGTGGCACGGTTTACGCCAACCGACTCATTATCGGATCCACTGGCAACTTTTCCGACAATGGTTCCGGCGCGTGGGTGTTCACGAGTTCCAGCCCCTTGATTGAGAACGACTCTGCCACAGCGATTACCATCGGCAGCCCGATCACCATCCAGGACAATCTGACGATCAGTGCCGCAGGCAGCGACGTGGCTATCAGCGGCATCATCAGTGAAAGTGGCGGCACGTTCGGTTTGACACTGAACGGTTCCTATACGGTGACACTCAGCGGGGCCAACACCTATAGTGGCGATACATATCTCAATAGCGGCACCTTGGTGGTGGGTAATGACAGCGCCCTAGGCACGGGTGTTCTTTATATGAACGGCGGCACTCTGGATGTTCAGGATGGACAGACCCATACTCTCGCCAACAACGTCACGCTGTCAGCCGATGGGACTCTCAATACCACAAGCGGTAACCTGGTTCTCAGCGGTGTCGTCGGCGAGAGCGGCGGCAGCTATGGCCTGGTCGTGAACGGCAGTGGCTCCCTGACACTCAGCGGAGCCAACACCTACAGCGGCGATACCACCCTTAATGGCGGCACGCTTGTCGTTGCGAACAGCTCCGCACTCGGTGTCGGCAATGTCAATCTGGTCGGCGGCACCTTGGCGGTGAATCCGCTGACGGTAAGCATTGGCGGCAACTACACCCAGAGCGACGGTGTCCTGCAACTGGCCATCGGCGGAACCAGCGCGGGGGAGTTTGCTCAGCTCAACATTACGGGCACGGCCACCTTCAACGGCGGGACTTTGCAGGTGGTGGTATCGAATAGTTATCAACCCAAGAACCAGGATCAAGTAACCTTGGTGTTTTCCAGCGGTCTGACGGGGATCCCGACGTTCGACAATCAGATATCTGCAAGTCCGCTATTGGAGGCCAGCCTGACCATCGACCCGGACAATGCGAACAACCTGATCCTGGCATGGAGCCATCTTTCTTTCGTGCCTTATGCATTGACGGCAAACCAGCGGGCCGTGGCCCAGAACCTGACTGCCGTTGCGAATGATTCGCGAATGAAAACCGCAATCGATGAACTGGATTGTCTGCCCGGCGGCACGGCGCAGTTGCCCGCAGCGTTTGACCTGATCTCGCCGCAGCAACTGACCTCGATGTTCACGCTCGGATTTGCCGGCGCGGATGTGCAGGGCTACAACCTGCTCAACCGGGTGCGCGATCTGCGCGACGGCCGTTCGGGGTTCAGCGCCAGCGGATTGGACCTTAACAAACCGACCGGCACACTGGATTTACTGCCGCAATTCCAGTCCAACCAGCCCGCGGATATACACGTGACAGAGCGCGAGAGCGTTTTTCAACCGACGCCGGATAATCCATGGGGCGTATTCGTGGGCGGCGCGGGCGAGTTTGTAGACGTGCAAGGCGACCAGAATGCCAACGGATACCATCTTGCCAGCGGTGGCCTTACTGTCGGTGCTGACTACCGCCTCAGCGAGCAATTGGCGGTGGGCTTGGCGCTGGGCTATGCCAACAGCACTGCGGACCTGACCGGCGACGGACGCGTCACCGTCAACAGCGGCCGTGCCGACGTCTATGGGGTGTGGTTCAACGACGGTTTTCACGTGGAAGGCATGCTGGGCGGCGGCTATAGCGGTTACGACACGCGCCGGGACGCGCTGGGATCGGGAGGCACGACCAGCTCGGCCACCGGCAACACTGATGGCAGCGAGGTGGGGGCGCTGTTGAGCGGCGGCTATGACTGGCAGAAAGGTCCGTGGACTTTCGGACCGCAAGCATTGCTGCAATACACCCGGGTGGACATCAACGGTTTTACCGAAAGCGGTTCGCTGTTGCCGCTGGAAATCCAATCACAAAACGCGGACTCGTTAAGGTCACAGTTTGGCGCACATGTGATCTACAAGGCCAGGATGGGCAGGGTGGTGCTGATGCCGGAACTGCGCATTGGCTGGCGGCATGAATACATGGACCGTGACGTGGCGCTGGACTCTCGGTTTGCCAACGGCGCCGGCGATCTCTTCACGGTTCGCGGGGTTGAGCTGGGCAAGGAC
>JBAZIR010000300.1:0-7609 GCA_041651735.1 Verrucomicrobiia bacterium
CAACGACGTGCCGAAGTAAACCGCCCCGTCGCGCGCACAATACGCCGAGTCGAAGCCGTTGGCCCAGGATTTGTTCTTTGCGGGCGACACGGCGCGAAACGGCTCGGTCGGCACTTCGATGGTCGTGCGCTTGAACGACCGTCGCTCGTGCTCGTAGCGCATCAGGTAGCAGCCGTCCGTGTGGACGGGCGCACCTTTCCGCGCGAGCGCGCAATTCCAGCATCCCCACGTCACGCCAGAGGCATCGCAAACGAGGTTGTGATGAGCCATCTGTGAAATGCGGCCGTAGTCCGTGACCGTGTGCGAGGCGAGATCGTGGACGAAGAACCGGTTGCCGGGAATGGTATAACCTGCGACGTAGCGTCCGCGCGGGTCCATCACCATTCCCTGAATGGCCTCGCCGCGCACCTGCGGACCGAGATCGCTGAGTTGACCGCTGCCCGGCTGGTAACGAAACAGACGGCCGCCTTCGTAGCCGTCGCTGTGAAACTCCATCGGGTAGGCATCCGAAATGTTCAGGCCCTGCCCGATGTAGAGACTGCCGTCCGGCGCTTTCACGAGCGCGTTGTGAATCTTGTCAAGGATGCCGTGCGTCTTCGGGTCGTCCGGAAAGATCTCGCCGAGATCGCGGATCGAGTCATCACTCGGGTCGAGCGCCGCCAGCACGCGCCGCTTGCCCGTCAACCCGCAATAGACCAGGCCGTCTTTGCCCAGCACCATGGCCGTAACCGCGTTGGCCTCGGCCACTGGCACGCGCATCTCTTTCACGTCATACGCTTTCATCGAATGCGGCGTGCCCGCCCCGAAACATCGCGGCCAAGGCGCAAACATGGCCGCCGTTGAAACCGCGATGGATTGCTTCAAGAAACCGCGCCGGGTGAGTGATTGTGTTTTCATGTGAATAACCTCACGACTTTTATCGGCCCTGCCGTCACTTTCCATCCTGATTGCCTTCCACGCGAGCCGTGGTTGGCGCAGCTTCGCAACCGTTGGACAGCAGGTTCTGGACGATCCAGTTTCCGCGGCCGCCTTCGACTTTCAGCGACGGACCGGGTTTGGCGTCGCGCCGATCGTCGCGAACCATGCAGCCGGCGACTTTGCTGTTCGTCACATCTTTCAGCAGCAGGCCCGCGTTGTCGCTGTCCAGAATCGTGCAGTTGGCGATGTTGAACCGGTTGCACTTCTCGATCATCAGCGCCGCTGGTTTCCGCCACGCGCCGTTGATGTGCAGGCCATCCAGCGTGCAGTCGGACGAGCCGCGGAAGACCACGCCGCCGTTGACCTTGGCGGCATCGCCGTAACCATAGAGCGGATTGCGGTCAAAGTTGTTCGGGCCGACGACGATGTTGCTGCTCTCCTCCACCAGCAAGTCGTGCTCATAGCCCATATAGAACGTGTTGCCGGTGATGACCACGCCGCGCGCATCGCGGAGGTGGACGTTCACCTTCACGTCGCTCAACACATTGCCGGTGATGGTGACGTGGCCCCAGCGCGCGATCGGCTGGCCTTTGGCGGTATCGCCGCGACCGATGATGCGGATATTGGCGCAGCCGGGTGCCTTGCCGCCGTGCTGGATGGTGCATCCGGTGATGGCAACCTCGGCGGTCCCTGCCCTGCTGCCGGAGCAATCAATCAACACGTTCGCTGTCGGCGGTGCGTTGATGGCCATGTTCATCTCAATGTCGCAGGTGCCAATGTGGATGTTGCGGACATTGCCGCCGCGCGAGACGATGCCGCCGCCGGCGCAATAGCTGATATGGCAACCGCTGATGTTTGATTGGTGGAGGTTTACGTCGTCATAAAACACGCCAATGCCGCGATTGTGGTAGATGTGGCAGTCGGCAATGAGCACGTTGCGGTTGCGCGTCGCTAGCCGGATGCCGTGCCGCGCGTCCCGGACCGTGGTGCGCGTGATCGTGATCTGCATCGTCCCGGTCGCCTCGATGCCATCGGCCTCCGGGTGCGCGCCGACGATTTCCAATCCGTCCACCATCGGCATCCGCTGGCGCTCCCAGACGTTGGGCTTCACCTGCTCGGGATCGGCGCTGCCCGCGTGCGTGCCGACAAACCGGAACGCCGCGCCCGCGCCCGCCATGACAACGCGCGCCACGCCGTCACCCACCAGCGACGTGAACCCGGTCTTGTCGAGTTCGACGACGATGGGCTTGGTGATGCGATAGACCCCCTTCGGGAAACTGACGCAGCCGCCGCTATCCACGGCTTTCTGAACCGCCGCCGTGTCGTCCGCCTGCCCGTCGCCTTTGGCGCCGCACGAGCGCACGTCGGCCGGCAATGCCGGCTGGACGTGAAACAGGAAGAGAAGGGTTACAATGAAACCGAACGGGGAAAAGAGGCGTGAGGCGCTCATGTGCACATTCAACCCAATGCCGCCGCCCGCCGCAAGCGCAGATTCAACGTGAAAAACGAATTGAAGTAACGCCGCCGTCGCCTCTTCAGCGCGCCGCCTTCTTTACGCGGAACTGCCGCGCTTTCTCATCAAAAACTAGGCTGTGGCGGTTCTTTCGGAACCACTGGTCAAGCTCCTCGTTTGTGCCGCTGGCCTCTGTGACACGCAGGATGATCTCGCGTGGGTTTCCTTCGACTTGGGAAAGCGAGGAACCATCGAGAGCACGAAAAACTCTTTCCAAAGCATCCAAATGCCCCCATTCCGCCGCAACCGAAGCGAACCCGCCCGACTCGTAATCAATCAAACGCGCTCGCTGCCATGCTTCCGCCACCGCGTTTTTCAACTCTATGCCCGGCAAATCCTTGATGGCTCGGTAGGTGTAAATACGATTCGCTCCTTTGATCAGAAACGCTCTCAGATCGGCATACGTGGATTTGTCGCGGAGGCTGGCAACAGCCTCAATCCACTCCGGCAACAGGTAACGACCAGCATCGAATCGATTGGTCATGCCGGGCCATTTATGCAACTCACCTACGAGCGTGAGCCGCGCGTCATACGCCCAGCCCTGCTTCAGCACGACCTGCACTAGCTTATGACACGTTGGCAAGGCGTCGAGGATAAGCTGCTTATGCTCCGGTCGGACAAGCCTCTGAGTCGCTTCGAGTGAATAAAACACGTCATCATTTTGACGGAAAGAGTTCACCAGTATCGGCAGGTTCTTACTGCCGATTGCGACAAGCATTTCCACCTGCGGATCGTTCATTGAAAAGATTCGCTGTCCCGCCGACACCACAAGGATGCGATCCACGTATTGCCTCACATTGTCCTGCGTGGGGTTCGGCGGCAATTTGATCTCTCGCAACCTATCCAGATTGCTGCTGGCATCGCCATCGCGCCAAGGCGAATTACTTATGAGTTCAAGCTGCTGAATCCGCTTCTCCAAGTCCCGCAATCGGTCTTCCACCGTCTGGGGCTTGAGCGGTAACTTGGAAGGCGATGCCGACGAGACCAGCGGTTCGCGCTTCAGCTTGAGAATGAACGGTTCCTGTTGCGACTCTCGGACTATCTTCAATCTGACCTCGGAACCAATCGGTCCACGAATAAGCGCATCAACATCCCTGATGGTCTTGTTCCTCAGCGATGTCGAGTTGACCTCGACGATCACGTCACCGCCTCGAATACCCGCACACTCCGCAGGAGAACCAAGCGTCACCCCGATGACAAGCAACCCTGCCTCATCCACATTGCCCATCAAAACGCCAACGCCACTGTTTGGACCTGTTGTCGCGTCGGTTCGTTGGGCTTCTTCCGCGAGGAGCGGCAGCACGATTGCGTTCCACGCCAATATCGCTGCGACCGAAACGAAAATTGCCGAACCACTGGTCGTTCTCATCTTTGTCTCCTTGCTGATACAAACAACGATTTTGGCAAGCGAAAGAGATTCCTGCCAGCCTTCATTCGGTTCACTTCCGCCGCTTCGTTTTCTTCCCGCCGTCGGGCGCGGCGTAAACCACTTCGCGTTTCTTCAACGCTGGCGATTCGCCTTCACCGGTGCCGCGTTTGAGTTCGGCGATCTGGTCGCGCAACAGCGCGGCGCGCTCGAACTCCAGCTTCTTCGCCGCTTCGAGCATTTCCGCTTCCAGTTCGCGCATCAACTCGACCACGTCGTAGTCGGCGCCAGCTTCCTTGACAACACTCGCTTCGACTTCGTGGCCCGCAACGATGCTCTGCAAGCTCTCCTGCACGCCACGCACGACCGACTTCGGCGTGATCTTGTGGACGCGGTTGTATTCCATCTGCCTGCCGCGGCGATAATCGCTCACCTCGATGAGTTTCTTGATCGATTTGGTCATTACGTCGGCGTAGAGGATGACCTCGGCATTGATATGGCGCGCGGCGCGCCCGGAAACCTGGATGAGCGCCGTGGCGCTGCGGAGATAGCCTTCCTTGTCGGCGTCGAGGATGCAAACCAGGGACACCTCCGGCAGGTCGAGGCCCTCGCGCAGGAGGTTGATGCCGACGAGCACGTCGAACTTGCCATTGCGCAAGCCGCGCAGGATCTCGACACGCTCAATGGTGTCAATGTCGGCATGGAGATAGGTGACCTTGATGTTGAGGTCCTTGAGGTAATCGCTCAGGTCCTCGGCGGTGCGCTTGGTCAGCGTCGTCACCAGCACACGCTCCTTGCGTTCAGTGCGGGTGCGGATTTGTTCGATCACATCGTCAATCATCCCGTCCAGCGGCTTGATCGTAATCTTCGGGTCGAGCAGGCCGGTCGGGCGGATGATTTGCTCGGCGACGACAGCACTCTTCTCCATTTCGAACGGCGCGGGCGTGGCGCTGACAAAAATCGCCTGGCCGATCATCGTCTGGAACTCCTCGGAGTTCAGCGGTCGATTATCGAGCGCACTCGGCAGGCGGAAGCCGTGCTCCACCAGCGTCATCTTGCGCGAACGGTCGCCTTCATACATCGCGCCGATCTGCGGCACCGTCACGTGGCTCTCGTCAATCACCAGCAGGAAATCCTTCGGGAAGAAATCCAGCAGGCAGAACGGCCGCTGGCCCGGCGCACGTCCGCTGAGATGGCGCGAGTAGTTCTCAATGCCGGAGCAGAAGCCCATCTCCCGCATCATCTCGATGTCGTAGGTGGTGCGCATTTTGATCCGTTGCGCCTCCAACAACTTGCCGCGCTTCTCGAACCAGTCGATGCGCTCGGTCACCTCCGCCTGGATTGTCTCGATGGCCTTCTCCAGCTTGTCGGCGGACGTGACCCAGTGTTTCGACGGGAACACGCTCGTGCCCGGCAGGTCTTCCAGCCGCCGGCCTGTGAGCGGGTCGAACCGTGTGATGCGCTCGATCTGGTCGCCGAAGAACTCGATCCGCAACGCGTCCTCGGCGTAGCTGGGCACCAGTTCGATCACGTCGCCGCGAACGCGGAAATTGCCGCGCTGAAGCGCGATGTCATTGCGGTCATACTGGATGTCCACCAGCCGCCGCAGGAACGTGTCGCGCGGGAGCATGTCGCCCACCTTGACCGGCACCACCATGTTCATCCAGTCTTCCGGCGAACCGAGGCCGTAGATGCACGACACGCTGGCCACAACCACCACGTCCCGCCGCGTCAGCAACGCACTCGTCGCCGACAACCGCAGCCGCTCGATGGATTCATTGATGGCGCTGTCCTTCTCGATGAACGTATCCGTCTGCGGGATGTAAGCCTCCGGCTGGTAATAGTCGAAGTAGCTGACGAAATACTCCACCGCGTTGCGCGGGAAGAACTGCTTGAACTCGCTGTAGAGCTGCGCCGCAAGCGTCTTGTTGTGCGAAATCACCAGCGTCGGCCGCCGCTGCGCGGCGATGACGTTGGCCACCGTGTAAGTCTTGCCGGAGCCAGTGACGCCAAGCAGCGTCTGGAAGCGGTTGCCCGCCCCCAACGACTTCTCCAACGTCTCGATGGCCCGCGGCTGATCGCCGCGCGGCTTGAACTTGCTGACTAATTCAAAATCCATGCGCAAAATCCCAACCATACTTACCGCACCAAACCGCCCTTTGCCAGCTTTGCAAAGCGTGGTCTTTACGGAAGGAAACGAAGCAAAGATGACATGAACATCTGAACAGGAAAACCTCTGCCACAGCTTTCGCGTAGTGGGGTGCAGTCTCGGCAACGCAAAATTGTTTTTCGTCAGCGGGCAGGAAGCGCAGCCAAAATGGCCTCCACCATCGGCTTGTCATCCACATCGAACGTCTTCTTCATCTTGCCGTCTTGAATCGCGAGGGCCTTGCCGATCCTGCTAAAGAACATTGCCCTATGATGCGCTGCCTCAACTTGGCCGGTCGGAGCCAAGGCCATCCTACAGATCTCCACCGCCTCCTTCGTTTCGCCAGTCTTCATCATCACTTCAGCTACGTTTAGCAACGCGGATACCTTGAAATATGGGGCGGTAATCCCGCAGGAGGACTTCAACGCTTGCTGGCAGACTTTTCGCGCTTGTTCGATCTCCCCTGTATTCGCCAACACTTCAACGGCGATGCAAAGTGCGCTGATAGTTTCGCCATCAACCAGCCTCTCAGCATTCGCCGCAGCTTGCCGAAGCTCTTGCGCTTGCTTGGCATCACCTCGTTTTTCCGTCATTTCCGCCATACTGCGGAGCTTACTCGCATTAGCGGGCCCCATTCGCTTGGCTAGGGTCAGGGTCTGTTGGCAGGCTTCTTTGGCTGCTTTGATATCGTCTGTCTTCACCATTCCTGCGCAACACTATAAGTGGAATGAAGTCTGAAAAAGAGGGTGGTCGCATCTTCCCCGTCTGGCCGCACAATCATGCTGGCAGTCTGCAACGCTTGCCGGCAAACCTCCAGGGCCTTCTTTTTGTCACCAGCCTGCGCCAATCCGATTGCGATACTGCTCAGTGCATACGATTTGCTGTGAGCACAATGCATCTGGATTGCGATTTGATCCGGCTGCATCTTGATTTGGCTCGTCCAATTCAATGCCTGCTCACATATCGCTTTCGCCTGTTCTGGATCGCCTGCCTTTGCCAACGATCCCGCAATTCGGCCCAATATCCACGCTTTATCCCCCGCGTGGTCGGCAGCGTCACAGATATTGAGGAGTTCGGTGTCTCGGTCTACCCCCTTAAACTCTGGCCTTTTCTTGAGCTTCTCAGCCAACTTCAAAGCTTGCAGGCAAACCCTGCGCGCTTGTTTGCTGTCTCCAGCTTGGGTAAATCCATCGGCGATGCCGCAAAGCGCCTCCCATTTGTCTCTGGTGATTCCGTATGACCTTCTGTCGAGTGCATAAATTCTGGTTGTGACGCTCATAGCCCGAGAGCCTCCGCCTGTCCTCGCCAGCACGGCAGCAACCCTGCCCAGAGGTCTCACATATGAGAGACCACCGCTGGGTGAAGTCTCGTTCCACCGGTTAATCGCCTCAGCAGCATCCAGTGCCAACTGGCAAACCTTGCGCGCCTGGCTTGCTTCGCCTGCTTGCGCCAACGCCTCAGCAGTGTCGCAAAGAATTCCCGCCCTATCTCCCAACCACACCCGCTCGGCAAGGTTGAGCATAAAAGCCGTTGGAGAATCCAACGGCTCTGGAGTTTGGCTATCCCTGAGAGAGGAAAAGGGCACCAGCGAGAGGATTGGGGGATTTTGGGTGGCTCTGGTCTGTGGAAGAACCTGCCCAGAAGCCCTGAAAAGTCTGCGGCC
>JBAZIR010000301.1:0-7568 GCA_041651735.1 Verrucomicrobiia bacterium
TGCTTGTTCGTCACTACAAGCCGGATGTCGAAGTCTATCGCAGCGCCTTTGAGTTTTTCGATCTAAAGCCGGCCGAAGTGATGATGGTGGCTGCGCACCCAAACGATCTCGTGGTGCCGAAAACACTCGGCATGAAGACCGCGTATGTTCATCGCCCGAAAGAACATGGCGGTCTGGCGCCAGCGATGCCGTCAGCAGGCGCATTTGATTTCATCATGAAGGATTTCCTCGAACTGGCCTCGCGCCTCGGTGTGTAGATGCTCCGGTGGCTGTTCTTCGACAGTTGAACGCCCAAGACTATTGCTGCATCGGCATCGTTCCAACCGCAGCCTGTTGGGTGTGCCGCGTGGGCGAAAAGCTGAATGGTGCCGACGGAATAGCACAGCCACAGGGGGTAGTTACTTCTTGGATGCCGGGCTTGACTGACGCAATAACTCAACCATTTCTTCCCGGCACGGCAAGCACGAATGCTCTGCCAGCTTGATCGCGGTATTGTTGTAATCGCAGTCGGCTTTTGCTGACACGTTCGCCCCATGTGCGATCAGGAGCTTGGCCACATCCACTTTGCCGTGTTGCGCGGCATCCATCAGCGGCGTCACGCCGTGTCTATGGCGCGCGTTAGCGTCAGAGCCGTGAGCGAGAAGAAACTCGACAACCTTCAGGTCACCTCGAACAATGGCACCCCGCAACGGCGCTTGCAGCGCGTGCAGTGAATCATACTCATCCAGTTTGCCGTCATCGATCCGTGCTCCATGTTGCAGCAGCACTTCCATGTTCTTGAGATTTCCCTTTCGAGCCGCGCGCACGAATGCCGTGTTGTCATAATCGTCGGTGGCATTCACATGGGCGCCTTTCGTAATGAGTTCTTTCACAAATTCCGCAGGCATGGTTTCCACTGCGCGCATAAGAGCAGTGATCCCGCGACTGCCGGTTTGATTCACATTTGCCCCGGCGGCCAGAAGTTGCCGGGCGATTGCGGAGTCGCCCGCTTGGCCGCAGACCAGGATCAACGGCGTCAGCCCAAAGCACCCCCGCATGTTTGGATTAGCACCATGCGCGAGCAACCGTTGCGTGATGCCTGTGTGCTTTTCGCTCACGGCCCAGCACAGGGCGTTGACAAGATCGCCCGGGCTTGGACGATCAGCGCCCGACTCCGCGAGAATCGAGTTGACGGCGGCGAGATCACCCATGGCGGCTGAAAAGGACAGATTCTTGCGCTCTTTGCCACCGGCTTCCTGAAGGAGTCTTGCTGCCTCGTCCTTCTTTCGGAACTTGGCCTCCATCAATGCAGTCCAACCCAGAAAGTTGGTTTTGTTGAGGTCAGCGTGCGATTGGATCAACAATTCCAACACGTCGGTCTTTTTCGGTTGGATGGCCCACATAAGCGGAGTCCCGCCCAGTTTGTCTTGGGCATTGATGTCAGCGCCGGCTTGCAGCAGTAGTTTTATCACTTTAGTTGCTTCACTATGTCCGAACGCTGCTGTCGTGGACAGTGCTGGCGCTCCAAAGATATTTTCGCAGCCTGGTGCATCAATCGGACAACCGTGCCTTAACAAACAGCGAGCCACGTCCACGTTCCAGTTGGCATAGTGAAGCGGCGTCCCGAGCCACTCATTTCGCGCAGAGATATCAGCTCCCGCAGCCAGCAGCAATTCGATGACCTCGACGTTTCCGGCCTCTGCCGCTTGGTGTAGCGCGGTCGTGCCACCTTCCATTTTTGCGTCCACATGCGCCTTCGCCGCGAGAAGAAGGTGCACGACGGCTGTAGACCCATTGCGCGCCGCAACCATTAGGGCCGTATGGCCTCTGTCAGCCGTTGCGTTCACATCCGCCTTTGCCTTGATCAGGGCCCGCACGCTATCAACGTGACGATCGAGTGCACACCACATTAGCGGCGTCTGGAAATCCGGCCTGCGCGCGTCCACCTTGGCACCTTGCCGGACCAGTTCTTCAATCTGGTCGGGGCGGTTCAATACAGCCGCGTCCATCAGGCGTTCCTCCAGCGTCCTTTCAGAACGCTGGGCAAGGATGTCGAGAACGTTTGGTTTGTTGTCGGCAGCCGGGATAATCGTTTGACCAAGCGCGAGCCATAACGCGACGAGGATAGATGCGACTTTGAACTTCATAAAACCTCTCGGGTGTTTTGTGATGTGGTTCAGTTGCTTCTATCATTTTTCCGGCAGGGCAGACAACACAATGCTTGTCGTTGCCGCATTCAGGCTGATGTTGGCAGTGCGGTTGTCCTACTTCCACCTCGCCAGCAACTCATAGAGCACGATGCTCGCGGTCATCGCCACATTCAAGCTGTTGGTGATGCCGCGCACGGGGAGTTCGGAGACATGGTTGGCGTCATGGAGCAATGCTTCGCGCACGCCTTCGCATTCGTGGCCGAAGACGACGATGAGAGGGGAACGGTAGGTCGCTTCTCGGTAGGGAATGCTGTCTTCGCAGCTCTTGGCAGACGGCCTAACTACTGCTTCGGCGAATCGGCATCATTCCTCCGCTGATCCTCGCGGGGAGCATTTTGGCTCGGTTTTGTGGCTATGAAAAATGCGCGGACCAACGCGGCTCCTCCAAGAATGGCGGGCAGAACCGCCAGCCACATGATAGAGACATCCCTGACATATGTGTTCCGGAGCCACATAGTGGACACGATGCCGAACACTGTGGGGAAGATGGCTAGGCCGCAAGCCCGCCGCAGATTGCGCCGAGGCCCCGACAACTTCACGAAGGCGGCAATGCCAAGAGCGACCGCATAACACTCGCCCACGGCCCAAAAGATCGGCAAAATAAGACCTTCGAGGTTACCGTGCATAAGCTTTCAGCCCGTGTCTGTTGTGACCTTGCCAATCGACCGATGGATTTATCCCACAGCTCTGCGGGGTGAGGCAAGGCGCTTTCCATTATCCGGAATGAATCAGCCATAGTGCATGACGAAACCCTTAGCCTCCCTGATTGGTTGCCCATCCTTGTCCGCCCCTGCATCCCGGCGCTGCGTATTTGTCAAGGAGGGTTCAGAGAGGTGACCTCCGCCTTCAATGGCTGCCCGGCTTCCACCTCGCCAGCAACTCATAGAGGACGATGCTGGCGGTCATGGCGACGTTGAGGCTGTTGGTGATGCCGCGCACGGGGAGTTCGGCGACGTAGTCGGCTTCGTGCAGCAGCGCGTCCCTCACGCCTTCGCGTTCGTGGCCGAAGACGACGATGAGCGGGAAATGATAGGGCACTTCGCGGTAGGGAATGCTGCCTTCGCATTGTTCGAAGACGACGAGCTGGTGGCCCGCGCGGCGCAGTTCGGCGATGCGGGGCAGGGGATCGTCGTGCTTTTCCCACGGCACGGTCTGGAGGCTGCCGCCTACGGCCGTCTTGCCGATCTGTTGCGCGGCGTGAACGGTCTGAATCGGTGTGCCCGTGATGCCACTGAGGATGAGTCGCTCGATGTTGGCGCAATCGCAGACGCGGAAGATGAGGCCGACGTTTTGGAGGGAACGGACGTTGTCGAGTACGACGGTTACGGGCATTCGCGTCGCGTCCATGGCAGCGCGGTCGGGACGGCTGGCGACCAACTCGGCGGTGGTGTGGCGTCGGCGTGGCGTTTTCATATCATCTGCATTCTGTGTCCAACACTGTAGCGGCGGTCTGTGACCGACGAAATTCGTAAAGCGGACACTCTTGTCCGCCGTCATTCGTCAGCGGACAGGAGTGTCCGCGTTACTAATCAGCGGTCAGAGACTGCCGCTACAGCAATGTCTTCAATCGTTCCGGAAAGTTCGTGATGATGCCGTCCACGCCCGCCGCAATCAAGGCGCGTTGTTGTCGGAGCGAGTCGGCAGTCCATACGAAGACCCGCAATCGCGCCGCGTGAATGGCTTGCACAAACTGCGGGGTGCATAGCTTGCGATTGGGCGCGAGGGTTGTTGCGTGCAACTCGTGTCCAATGGCGATGAAGCTGGCGAGGTCGGGGATTCGGGTGTTGAAGCGGTCGAGCAGGAACGCCAGTTCGATGTCCGGCCGGAGACGGGCGATGGGGCGGAGGTGTTCGGGATCGAACGAGAAGACAAGGACGGAGCGCTCCATCTTCTCGGCGAGGATGATGTCGAGGACGCGCTGCGAAATGGCGGAATTTGTAACGCGGACACTCTTGTCCGCGGCGAGGGTGTGGCAGGTGAGGGGAACAACGCGGACAGGAGTGTCCGCGTTACTGGGGTGCGAACTGGCGGATTTGATTTCGACGAGCAGGCGCGTCTTGCCGCGCACAAGGTGGCAGAGTTCGCGCAACGTCGGCACGCCGAAAAGACGCAGTTCGGCGGCGGTGTAAGTGTTCACGCTGCCGCGAGCGGTTGTCGTGCGGTTGAGCGTGTCGTCGTGGATGACGATGGGTTCGCCGTCGGCGCTGAGATGCACATCGCACTCGACCGCATCGACGCCGATAGCCAGCGCACACTCGAAGGCCGGCAGCTTGTTCTCCAACTCCGGCCGGCCTTCGTGAGCGCCACGATGAGCGATGACAAGGGGAGAAGCGTCCAAGTTCAAAACTCCACGCCCGTCTGTGCCGGGATGCGGGTCTGCATCGCGTGCTTGACGCACTTCATCTCCGTGACGGTGTCGGCCTCGTGGATCAGGCGCTGGCTTGCGCCGCGGCCGGTCAGGACGAGGCAGAGCTTCTTCGGAGCGCGATGGATCAGGTCGAGCACCTTGTCTTCCGGGATCAACTCGTGCGCGACAGCGACGCAGATCTCATCCAGCACGATCAGGTCATATTGGTCCGATGTGACCGCCTCGGTGGCAACGTCCAGCGCATGAAGAGCCGCGTTGTGATGCTCTGCAAATTTGGGGTTCTTCCTAGGGGGGATGAAACCGCAGCCGAGTTGCGCGATCTCGACGCCCGGCAGTTGCTGGCACGCGGCGAGTTCGCCGGTCTTCGAGTCGGCTTTGACGAATTGGATTACCATCACGCGTTGGCCGTGGCCGGCGGCGCGCAGGACCATGCCGAGGGCGGCGGTGGTCTTGCCTTTGCCATCGCCGGTAAAAATCAGGAGTCTGCGATTATGTCTCATATTGGAACACACGCTTCTTCATGTTTTGGCGCTGAGGACTGCGCCACACGAAGAGCGCGGGGCCGGACGGCCCGGGGCTTCGATGACTGGCGAGCCTCAACCTTATTTTTTGCGAATAAGTTGAGCGACCGCGCCCGATTGCTGTGGAGCGCGGACCGGTTGAGAACATCGCGGCCGTTATCCGGACTTGAGGCGTCATGCCTTGCCCCTGCCTTCACCCACATATGCGGGTTGGCAGTCGAGGGGTTCGTAGCCTGTTACCGTGGCGCAACCGTTCCCGAATCACACGGGATTCCCTGCGCCGCGACGTTACTGTTAAAGAACATCCTTGTTCGCACACTACAGACCGTGGCCGCAGGTGTCAACCGTCGTTCAGAATGGGGGCGGAGGTTCGGGGTGGAGCGGCTCAGCGGCATGGTGGTCAGCCGTTGGGTGCCTTCCCATTGTGCGCAAAACCCTGCAAACCTCCTTGTCATACATGGGCACGCTGCAAGACGGACTGTAGATGACGACAAGCCAATCGCGGCCCGCTTGTTTGTCGAGACAGCAAAAGACATGTCCCCACGGAAACTTCAGCCGTCCGTGCAGGTCTGAAGCGATGACAAGCTCGTGAAATGCCCGCCTTTCGGAATCGTCAGGTGTGGCAGCCCTGTAAAACAGTTTGGCATGGCTCAGGTACACTGCTTCCACCCGTTTAT
Organism: Verrucomicrobiia bacterium; assembly: GCA_041651735.1. Taxonomy (GTDB): domain Bacteria; phylum Verrucomicrobiota; class Verrucomicrobiia; order CAIQCK01; family CAIQCK01; genus CAIQCK01. Next base: position 5,756 of record JBAZIR010000301.1, read on the forward strand.
CAGTTCCGGTGGAGATCTCTACGGCGAAATGTCCGAAGTTCGATGGGTGGTCGCCAAGGAGATGCTGATGCCACCCGTCGACGGACAGAGAACTGGAGAGAACCGTTGCAGTTGCGGTGTGCAGCAACGGCTGTATCGACGAATGGGCTCTGATACGCAGCCCATTGGTGAAACTGATTTCTCCGGTGCTTGGAGCAATCATACTCAAAGACGCTGCCAACGACTCGTCCTCTTACGTCCCTCAACCTCAGTGAGGCAGAGTCTGCGGGGTTTACTCCTTCTTGTCCAGAGCGTTTTCCAGTTGCCAAAGAAGAAGGCTCGCGGCTACTTCGCCGCGGTGAGCTTCAACAGCACGACGCCGTGGGCGGGAACAGTGACTTTGACGGAGTCCTTCACGTCAGCGAGATCTTTTTGACGCCAGAGGTCGCGGACGTGTTGTTTGCCGGGCAGACCGACGCGGCCGAGTTTGTTGTAGACCACGGTTTCCTCGGCGGTGCTGCGGTTGAAGAAGCCGAGGGCCTTGGAGCCGTCCTCAAGGTCTTTGAGATAGATGTCCACCGCGCCGTTGGCGCCGACGCGGACGGCTTGGCGCCCGAGGGCGTCCTGGTTGAGGGCGAGGACTTCGTCGTTGCTGAGCAGGTTGAGGGTGAACGGGTCGAGACGATCCATGTCGCAGCCGATGAGCAGGGGCGCGGAGAGCATGCACCACATGCTGATGTGGCTGTATTGCTGGCTGGGCGTGAGACGGGTTTGGTGGAGCTTGGGTCCCCAGCCGACGTAACCGAGCACGAGCATGTCGGGATCGTTCCAGTGGCCTGGGGCGGCAAACGGCGCCCAGCGTTCCTGAATGAAGCCGATCTCGGAGATGCCATATTGCCATTCGGCGGAGTTCTCGTTCCAATGGTCCCAGATATCGCCGGTGGTGCGCCAGCAGTTGGCCCACTTGGCCCAGTCGGCGGCGTGGGCGAACGGCGCGGAGTTGGAGAGACTGTAGATGATGTCGCGTTTGCAGCCGCGCAGGGCCTTGCTCATCTCGGCCACGTGCGGCACGTCGTTGGGGTTCCAGTCGTATTTCAGGTAGTCGAAACCCCACGCGGCCCACTGCTTGGCGTCGGCGTTGGCAAAGGGGAACTTGCCATGCCGCCAGAACTTCGCGTCGGCCATCGTCTTGTCCCAACGGCCGTCGGACCTGTCGCTGGAGCCGCCGGCGAACTTCGCATAGCTGGTGATCCACGGCGTGGAGTAAATGCCGACCTTCAGGCCCATAGTGTGGATTTCGTGGCAGAGCTGCTTCATGTCGGGGAACTTCTCGTTGCTCTGCAGGCCGCCGAACGGCCCGCCGCGCTTGCCCTGCCAGGTGTCGTCAATGTTAATGTAGGTCCAGCCGTGGTTGATAAGGCCGGACGCGACCATCGAGCGCGCCGAACGCAACACTTTGTCCTGGTCCACGGCCTCGGCCCAGCAGTTCCAGCTGTTCCAGCCCATGGGTGGCGTCAGCGCGATGCGGTCGCCGCAGATGATGCGGAACTTCTTCTCCGCCGTGCCATGGGCGTTTCTGGCGCGCAGCACGAGCTTGATCTCGCCCTTGGATTTTAGTTCTCCCATGATGCGACCCGTGGCGACTTCGAGACAGAGACCTTTGGGCAGATGGTCCACGCTGAACTGTATTGGCCGCTCGCCGGTGGCGGGGATCGTGTAGAGGAAAGGCGAGCCGGGCCGCACGCCGAACACGCTCGGCCCGTTGATGCGCGGCGTGAGCGGGGCAGGGGGCGTGAGGATGATCGGGTTGTCTGCGGCCATGGCTGCGGAGGCT
>JBAZIR010000302.1:0-7516 GCA_041651735.1 Verrucomicrobiia bacterium
GGCACGAAGCTCCATCCGTGCAATCTCGCCCATGCCACGCTCGGCGCCGAGGTCATGTTTGCCCTGCAACGTTCCGCAGCGGAAGGCGGCCAGGTCGCTCTGCCGCTCACCGCGGGTGCGGACGAACAAGCGTTGCTCAAGGCCAGACTCTCCGACAAGCCCGTGCTTGTCTCCTGTGAAGCGAACAAGAAGGAATTCGGTCTCGCGTAACCAGATCTGCTCTCACAACAAGGCGCAGGAGGCTCCGGTCTCTTGCGCCTTTTGTTTGATGTGATGGATACGGCTACAAATACAGCTGCACCATTTGCAGTCTGAGACTCCTCCTGCGCCGCCCGTCTCTGAGGTGACAAGAATTCTTAGTTCTTCACACTGCGTTCTTCATTTGCTATACACACCTCAGGAATCTTATGGCCAACCCGGAATACCTCAAGATCCTCGAGCTGGGCGTCGAGCTATGGAACAAATGGAGAGACGAGCATCCTGACATAAGACCAGACCTCAGTTACACGAACCTCGGCGGCGCGTACCTTGGCGGAGCGGATCTCAGTCGCGCAGACCTCAGCCGCACGGACCTCGGCCGCGCCGACCTCAACGGCGCGAATCTCCGCGACGCAAACCTCGGCGGCGCGAACCTCGGCGGCGCGAAGCTCGTTCGTGCGAACCTCCACGGCGCGGACCTTGTTCATGCGAATCTCAGCGGCGCGGATCTCAGCGACGCGAACCTCGTTCACGCGAACTTCGTTCATGTGAACTTCAGCAACGCTTGTCTCCGCGGGGCGGCTCTGGTCGGCGCGGACCTTCTCGGCGCTTATCTCAACAGCGCGATCCTGATCGGCGCGGATATGCGGGGAGCGGACCTTCGTGGCGCGCACCTCAACAACGCGGACCTTCGCGGCGCGAACCTTGTTCATGCAAACCTCAGCGGCGCGGAGCTCGTTCGTGCGAATCTCGACGGCGCGGATCTCAGCAGCACGAACCTCCGCGGCGCGGACCTTGGAGGGGCGGACTTCAGTAATGTTGCATTCGATCTGACCGTTTTCGCAGACAACGACCTGAGCGAGGTTAAAGGTCTGGAGACGGTGAGGCATGGAGGTCACTCCACAATCGGCATCGACACGCTCTACAAATCACGGGGGCAAATACCCGAGAGCTTCCTGCGGAACGCGGGCGTGCCGGACAGATTTATCGAGCATATACGCGCCCTGTTCAGCAGCGAGCGGGCGATCTAGTTATACTCCTGTTTCATCAACGGCAGCCGGATCAACGGGAGGCATCGTCACGAGTCTCGACGCGGACGGGGCAATCCGGTAGGATCGCGGCGCAATGACACTGGCTTCCCAAGGGAGAAATGGCCTATGACGCTTCCGACTTCCACTTCGTCCACGCCTGACTTCAAAGACCGCCGAGTCGGTCTGATTGTCTTTGGCGTTTTGGTGATTATCCTCGGCTGCTTGTGCGCGTTGTTCGTGCCGTTGATGTTCGTCGGCCAGGCTTTCACCGCGAAACAAACCGGTGGGGATGTCAACTACCGCATGATCATACCCGCCGTGATGATCTATGGGAGCATGGCAGTGGCGTTCATCTGGCTGGGCATCGGTTCCGCCCTTTGCCGGCGCTGGGCGCGGGCTTTGTTGCTGGTGCTGTCATGGTGTTGGTTGATCGTCGGCATTATGAGCATGGTAATCGTGGCCTTCATGTGGCCGCAAATCCTCGCGGCCGCGGTTCCCGAAGGACAAAAGTTGCCGGAGATCGGCCGCTGGGTGTTCGCGGTGACCATGGTGGGCACGATCAGCGTGATCTACGTGGTGCTGCCAGGCGCGCTGGTGCTGTTCTATCGGAGCAGGCACGTCAAGGCGACCTGTGATGCGCGCGATCCGGTGAGGCGGTGGACGGATGCGTGTCCGTTGCCCGTGCTCGCGGTCAGCCTGATGCTCGCGTTTGGTGCGCTCTCGATGCTTTCCATGCCGCTGGCCTACAACAGCGTCATGCCATTCTTCGGCAAACTGATCTCCGGCGCGCCGGCCACGATGCTGTGTCTGGTGATTACATCACTGATGGCGTGGACCGCGTGGGCCATTTACCGATTGGAACCGGCGGCGTGGTGGGTGACGGTCGTACTCTTTGCGTTGATGATGGTCTCCGCTGCGTTGACGTTTGCGCGGATTGATCTGATCGAGATGTATCGGCTGATGGGGTTCCCTCCGGATCAGATGGCTCGGATGGAAAAGCTCAGCTTTGTTCGTGACCGCTCGGCGATGTGGTGGATGTCGTTGTCTGGCGTGCCGTTCTTCGGCTACCTCATTTGGGTGAAGAGATACTTCCGTCGGGCGGCGTGAGCGGGAGAGACGCGGTCAGGGTCGGCTCCTGATTCTTGATGGATTCTTTGCCGCACGGTCAACGGGGCGGGGAACCCGTCATCTGCGTTTGTCTGGCAACATGGGGTGTAACTTTCCGGCGAGTGGGCGGTATAAGAGAAAAACGTCTCTGTAAGAACCTTTTATGAAACAACAGTCGCCGATTCGATTTGAAAGGGTGCTCCGGTTCGCGGCAATTGCCGTGTGTGCGTTGGCTTGCGCGGTCGGTGGAGCAACACCAGACGCCGGTTCGTCCTCGAAGATACCGGAGCAGGTGTTTCGGGAGATGGCCCCGGCGGCGAACCAACTCGATTCGCTGGCACAACGATTTGATGCCGACCGCGACCAGTCTCTCTCGCCGCAAGAGCAGGAGGCGATGATTGCTTTCGTAGGGGAGAAGCACGGCGAGCAATGGGCCGGGCGGCTGAAGAAGTTCCTGCACGCGATTGATGCGAATCATGACGACAGGATTGATCTGGCCGAGTGGACGCCCGCCGTGGCTCGGGTCAAACAATTTGCAAAAACAGCCGCCGAACCTCCGAAGGCGCAGACCGTCCGGATTGCCATGAGGGATGGCGTTCATCTGGCAACGGACATTTACATGCCGCAGGGCGATGGGCCGTTCCCGGTCATCCTCTCGCGCACGCCGTATGGCCGCAACAAGAAGGGCCAGAGTGGCAGCGGTTTCACGCAGGGCGGGTTTGTGTTCGTGATACAAGACATGCGCGGCCGTTTCGATTCAGAGGGCGAGAATCTTCCGTTTATCGGTTGCGGCTGGGGCGAACATCAGGATGGCGTGGACACCATCGAATGGCTCAAGAAGCAGCCGTGGTGCAATGGCAGGATCGGGACGATTGGCGGCTCTGCGGGCGGCATCACGCAGAACCTCCTTGCCGGCGCGGCGCCCGACGGTTTGAAGGCGCAACATATTACGGTGGCGGCGGCGAACCTTTATTCGGATGCGTCATACACCGGCGGCGCGCTCCGCAAGGCTGACGCGGATGGATGGATGATCGGGAACAAGTTTGATCCGCGCGCAGTGGATCTCGCCCACGCGCACCCGAGCTACGATGATTACTGGCGGAAGTTCGACACGTCGTTGAAGTTCGCGCAGATGAATGTGCCTGCCGTGCACATCGGCGGCTGGTTCGACATGTTTGCGCAGGCGACGATCGACGAGTTTGTCGGACGCCAGCATTTCGGCGCCAACGGCTCACGGGGCACGCAGAAGCTCATCATGGGCCCGTGGACGCACGGCATCGGCAAGATGCCTGTGGGCGAATTGACTTTCCCCAAGGCAAACCGGGTCCCGGAACAATACAATTCTGGCCGTTGGTTCGATCACTACCTGCACGGTGCGGACAACGGCGTCGAAAAGGAACCCGCTGTCGCCTACTACGTCATGGGCGACACGAGCATGCCGGGCGCGCCCGGCAACGAATGGCGGCATGCCGACGATTGGCCCGTGCCCGCAAAGGAGACAGCGGCTTACTTTGCGCACGATGGGAAACTCACCTTGGAGAAACCGGCCGCCAGCGGGGACGCGCACGTCGAGTTCATTTTCGATCCCGCGAATCCCTGTCCCAGCATCGGCGGCAACAACCTCAACATCGCGCGTGGCCCGATGAACCAAAACGCGATCGAGAACCGCAGCGACGTTGTCTTGTTCACCAGCGCGCCACTCGACGACCCGATCGAAGTGACAGGCCGCGTGAAGGCGAAGATATTCGTTTCGTCGTCGGCTGCGGATACCGATCTCTCGGTGCGTTTGTGCGACGTATACCCCGATGGAAAGAGTTATCTAATGGCCGAAGGCATCCTGCGCCTGCGTTATCGCAACTCCGCCGAAAAGCCCGAACTGCTCACGCCGGGCAGGGTTGAGGAAGTCACCGTGGATTGTTGGTCTACCAGCATCATCTTCAACAAAGGCCACCGCATCCGCGCCACCGTCACCTCCAGCAATTATCCGCGTTTCGACATCAATCCCGGTAGCGGCCAGCCTTGGTCCGATTCCGGTGCAAAGGTGAAGCAGACCAATCGCATCTACTGCGATGCGGCGCACGCTTCGCGCTTGCTTTTGCCCGTTGTGGCGACGACCAGAAAGTAGTTGCCTCAGCCGCAGGTTACTTGACCCTCATCGCCGCCGGGTGCTGGCCGTTCTGGTGCAGGATCAACGAGGTGACTTCGCCTTTGTCGTTCTTCACGAAGGTCAGTTGCGCGTCCACGACCTTGTAGAAAAATTCTGTTTCCGATTCCGGGAAAACCTCCAAGCTGGACTGACCGGTCAGTTGCGCCATCAAGTGGTCGCCGTCGCGGCGGATGGTGAAGAAGACGTCGGGGGCGAGTTCGTAACGCCCCACGTAGGCGTCGTAGATGTTGTAGTTGATCTTGGCGACCTTGCGCTCCTTGACGGGCTGGAACCGGGCGAGTTTGTACTGGCTCTCCAGCAGGTGTGTCCCGATGTCATCAATCGAGTTGGCGCTGTTGGACAAGACCACCACGCCGCGGCGTTTATCCGGGCTAAAACCCATGAAGGAATGATATCCGCCCGTTTCTCCATTGTGCCAAATGAGGTTGCCGCCGAACTTGTGAGCCACGTGCCAGCCCAACGCAAGGTCCAGTTCCGGCGCGGCCCCGCGGAAGCGGATCGCGTGCGTTTTTTGCAGCATGGGCGTCAGCGTGGATTTGCCCAGCCCCATGTTGGCGGAGAGGAACTTCAGCAGATCGTTGACAGTCGAGCGCAACGCGCCCGCCCCGGCCAGCGTGGGAAGGTCCCAGTTGGGTTGCGGTTCGCCGGTCGCCGTGTGTCCCGGCGCAAGCCGCGCTTTCAGTTTCGCGTCGAGCGTGATGCAGGTGCTGTCCATCTTCAACGGCCGGCAAATTCGCTCCACCACGAGCGCCTCGAAGCTTTTGTGCTCCTTCAACGCAATGATATGACCAAGCAGGCCCATGCCCAGATTCGAGTATTCATACTTTGCGCCGATGTCCCGCTGGAGGGTGCAACCTGACAGGCACGCATACATCTGCGCGACCGTGAAGTCCGCGTAAGGATTGCGCGTGTCCTTCGGTGCGAAATTGTCCGGCATCCGGGGCAGGGCGGACGTGTGAGTGGCGAGGTCGAGCAACGTGATTTCTTTGCCGTCGCGCGTGGGCATCTTCACCGATTTGGGCAGATACTTTGCCGCCGGGTTGTCGAGCTTCATCTTTCCACGCTCGACCATGTCCTGGAGAAGTGTGGTGGTGAAAACTTTCGTCGTTGAGCCAATCTCGAACACGGTGTCACCGTTCACCTCCGGCCCGTTGTCGCGCTCAAACCGTCCGTAACCGATCACTCTCGTGCCGTGTTCATCCACGATGCCTACGACCATGCCGACGCTTTTCCTGGCGACCTCGATGCGATCGCGCAGGATGGCTTTGATCTCTGAATCAGTAAGGCTGGCGTCGCCGGCGTGCGAGAGCGTGGCGACTGACGTGACACAACACAGGGCGATGCAGGTGATGGTTCTCATGGGACAGTCGTGGATGATTCGTTCAACCGATAAAGACCGGCGTGCCGACCTCGACAAGATCGAAAAGAACCGCGATGTCAGCGTTGCGCATGCGGACGCAGCCATGGCTGTCGGGCGTGCCGATGCGGTCTTCGTGCGCGGTGCCGTGGATATAGATGTAGCGGTCGTGGCTGTCCATGTCGCCGCCGCGGTTGAGGCCGCGCTCGCAACCGTCCAGCCAAAGGATGCGCGTCATGATGAGGTCGCCGGTGGCCGGAGGGCGGGGCGCTGAAGCCGGCGGGACAGGCTTGCGGCCTTTGAAGACGGTATCCAGCGGCATGCCCGCGCCAATTTTCTCCGCGATACGATGGAGACCGAGGGGGGTCTTGAAGCTGTTGAGCTGGCTGCCGACGCCGAAGCGTGAGGTGGAGACGGGCCAATCGGATGCCAGGACGCCTTCGCGGAACAAGCCGAGGCGTTGCTGGCCGATGCTGACGACCAGCGCCAGCGGTGCCGCGGTGTCGAGCCGGAGACAGAGTTCGTTGAAAAGCAGTTGCACGTTATGTTGCGGCGACTATACTGCGCCGCTTTCGGCAAGGAAAGCCGAAGGCAGAATACGGAAACAATTATTATGAGCCGTCAGTATCATGTTGCAGTCGTGGGCGCTACCGGTGCGGTGGGCGTCGAGATGATCAAAACACTGGAAAAACGCAATTTTCCGGTGGGCAAGCTGTCGTTGTTCGCCAGCGCGCGCTCCAAGGGCAAGACGCTGACGTTTCGCGGCAAGCCGATGCCTGTGCACGAGTTGACACATGATTGCTTCACGGGCGTGGAAATTGCTCTCTTTTCCGCCGGTGCGAGCCGGTCGCGGGAATTTGCCGACGACGCGGTGAAGGCCGGCGCCGTGGTGATTGACAATTCCTCCGCGTTCCGGATGGACCCGAACGCGCCACTGGTGGTGCCGGAGATCAACCCGGAGGACATCAAGCTTCACAAGGGCGTCATCGCCAACCCGAACTGCTCAACGATCATCATGCTGATGCCGCTGTGGCCGCTGCACCAGGTTGCGAAGCTGCGCCGCATCGTCGTCTCAACCTATCAGGCCGCCAGCGGCGCTGGCGCGCAGGCCATGGCCGAGTTGGAGGACCAGACCCGCGACGTGCTCGCCGGCAAGCCGGCCGTGCCGAAGATCATGCCGCATCGTTACGCGTTCAACCTCTTCAGCCACAACACGGACATTGCCGCCAACGGCTATAACGAGGAAGAGAACAAGATGGTGAAGGAGACGTGGAAGATTTTTCACGACGACACCATCAAGATTTGCCCCACTTGCATCCGCGTGCCGGTGCTGCGCGCACACAGCGAAAGCATCGTGGCGGAGTTTGAGAAACCGCTCACGGTCGAGGCGGCGCGTGCGTTGCTGGCGAAGGCGCCTGGCCTGAAACTGGTGGATGACCGCGAACGGAACGTCTTCCCGATGCCGATTGACGCCACGGAGCAATACGATTGTCTTGTCGGTCGCATCCGGCAGGATATGAGCCAACCAAACAGTCTGGCGCTGTTCGTGGCGGGCGACCAACTGCTCAAGGGTGCTGCGCTTAACGCCGTCCAGATCGCCGAAGTTCTGGCACGGTCATAAGAGCGGCGGGGAGACGGTTGGAGTCTGCGGCGCAG
>JBAZIR010000303.1:0-7504 GCA_041651735.1 Verrucomicrobiia bacterium
CGCAGCACTACCCGATGGTGCGCCAGCTCGGACTGAAGATCTCGCTCGTCGGCAGCCACGGATTTTCGCGCGGGCCGCTCAACCCGGCCAACCACGAGTTCTGCCTGAAGAAACTGCGCGATGGCATTGACCTCGCCGCCGCGAACGGCTGCGAGAACGTCATCACCTTCACCGGCATGAGAGAGAAAGGCATCACCGACGAACAGGCAGTGAAGAACTGCATCGAGTGCTGGAAACAGGTGATCGCTTACGCAGAGGAAAAGAAGGTGAACCTCTGCCTCGAACACCTGAACACCCGCGACAACACCCACCCGATGAAGGGCCATCCCGGCTACTTCGGCGACAACGTGGATTTCTGCGTCGAACTGATCCGGCGAGTGGATTCGCCGCAGATGAAGCTGTTGTTTGACATCTACCACGTCCAGATCATGAACGGCGACGTCATCCGCCGGCTGCGGCAATACAAGGATGTCATCGGGCATATCCACACCGCCGGCGTGCCCGGCCGCGGCGAACTGGACGAGACGCAGGAGATCAATTATCCCGCCGTGATGAAGGCGATCGTGGAGATCGGCTACAAGGGTTTCGTCGCGCAGGAGTTCATCCCGACGTGGCCCGACAAGCTCGAAGCGTTGCGCCACGCGGCGAAGGTTTGTGACGTGTAGGCCGGCTGCTTGTGAGTAGAACTGAATGCCAGCCAGGAGGCGGGCAACGTCACAAAACTGGAAATCGCCTCGACGATTGGCGGTAAATCGCGGATGCTTGGTTCTCCGACTAAAAGACTGGTCTGGCGCGAAACGAAGCGCGGCGAGAAGTTGGAGATGAACTCGTGAAAGAAAGAACGACCATGAACAGAGCCATCCTGAGCCTGCTCGTCTTTGCACTGTCGTGTGTGCCGCACGCATCGGCACTGACCTCCCCCGGCGCTGCGGGTGAGGTCATGCCGAAGGACCTCGGTTTCGAGGAGATCGTTTTCGTCAAACGCAAGCCCTACTCCTCGGACCACTACTACACCGACATCAACAACGGGACCAGCCCCGACCGTTTCGTTGCGGCCAACGGCATCTACATCTACAACCTGCGCACCAAATCCGAGCGGCCGGTCGTCACGGCCGCCGACATGCCGGGCGGCAAGGGCTTCATCGGCAAGATCAGCCTGTCGTTCGACGCCAAGAAGATCGTCTTCGATTTCCGCCAGGACCCCGGCGCCGGTTTCCGCGTCTGGGAAGTCAGAACCGACGGCACGAGATTGCGCCAGATCTCACAGCCGCCCAAGGACGAAGCGGAGAAAGCAGCGCGATGGCGCGCGGGCTGGCACACCGACGACATCCATCCCTGCTACCTGCCCGACGGCAAAATCATTTTCTCCTCGACGCGTTGCGAGCACACGATCCTGTGCGGCGGCTCGGCGAGCCTCGTTGCGCCGGGACTGCACCGGATGGATGCCGACGGCGGCAACGTCGAGCAACTCACGCGCAGCCCCGTCAGCGAGTTCTGTCCAGTGGTGCTCGATGACGGCCGGGTGATGTATCACCGCTGGGAATATGTGGACAAGGGTGCCCGCGTGGCCAAGACCGTCTGGGCGATGAACCCTGACGGCAGCAGGCCGCAGGAACTCTACGGCTTGGCCGACGACGACACGACCGTCTATATGTATCCGCAGCCGTTGCCGGGCAGCGGTCATCGCTTTGTGAGCGTGGGCACGTGCCACTACCCGCAGGGCGGCTGTCTCGGCGCGATTCTGTTGGTGGACTTCGGCATGGGCATGCGCGAGCGCGGCCCCGATCCAGACGAGCCGGGCTTTATCAGGGGCGATGCGCGTTATCCGGTCGTCAATATCACTCCGCAGGTGTTCATCCCGCGCCGCGAGGAACCGGGCTGGGCTTTCCTGGCCAAAGACGGCAAATACACACGCGATCGCACAGGCAAATCGGGGCACCTCTACACGCATCCGTTTCCCGTCAGCGACCACGAGTTCCTGGTCTCTTACAAGGTCAATCCCGCCGATCATTACAAGGACGTGGCTAACGCCTATGCGCTCTACCTCATTGACACCGAAGGCCGCCACCGTCCGGTCCATGCTGACGCGGAGCTGTCGTGCTGGCATCCCACGCCGCTGGTCGCGCGGCCGGTGCCGCCGGCGGTGTCGTCACAGCGCGATCCCAAATACGCGGCGAACAACCAAGCCGTCTGCGTCGTCGCGAACGTCTATCAAGGCATGGAAGGCGTGAAGCCGGGCGAAGTCAAATGGCTGCGCATCAACGAGGCCCTGCCCCGCTACTGGTCCACCGGCAGGCGATGGTCGCCGTCCAACAGCAGCTCAAGCTGGAAAGCCGCTCTCTGGCCGCGCGTGCAGTGGGGCATCGTGCCGGTCGAGAAGGACGGCTCTGCGCACTTCGTCGTGCCGGCTCAACGCAGCATTTTCTTTCAGGCACTCGATGAAAACTTCCGCGAACTCCAACGCGAGCGGACTTACGTCAACTACGCGCCGGGCGAGATGCGTTCCTGCACCGGCTGCCACGGGCAGGCCAGCCACACCGCCGCGACCGGCGGCGCGTCGGCGAAGCTGCTGGCGTTGACCCGCGCGCCCAGCACGGCCCAACCGCAGCCGTGTGATGATGGCCACGCCGGCCAGGTCATTCATTACCCGACCGACATCCAGCCGCTCTTCGACGCCAAGTGCGTCAATTGCCACGGCGGAAAGGAACCCGCCGGCAACCTCAAGCTCACCGGCGAAGTCACTCAGTTCTACAACACCTCCTACGAAGAGCTTGCCTGCAAGGAATTGGCGGGGCCGATCATTCCGGAGTTCACGTCGTTCCGGCAGGGCGACCGCGGCAATTACAACGGCGCCTATCTGCCGCCGAAAAGTCTGGGCAGCCACACCAGCAAGCTGATCGCGATGCTGACCGACCCGGCGCACCCGAAGAATGCCAGGAACGATCACACGAAGCTGCTCACGGCAATGGAGCTGATGGTTTTAAGCCGTTGGGTGGACACCAACTATCAGTTCTACGGCAGCTACTTTGGCCGCCAGCATCCGCATTGGGCCAAGGCCGACCCGAAAGACCCCACCTACGACCCGGCGAATTTCCGGCGCAAAGTGACCTTCGATGAGGCCATCGCGTTCTTCGCGCCGTCGTGGCATCGGTAAAAGATCGAGACCGCGCCTCGTAACCTGTAAAGCACGCCGTCCGGCCGATGGTGGAGCCGTCACCGGCCCAACCGAAGAAGTATAATGAGGAGATCGACTAAAATGAGATGGAAGATCTGGTCTTGGATGTTCCTTCTAGCATGGGTTTGTTGCGCCAGTTCTGCCGCGCCCGTCACGTTCCACGTCGCCCCCAACGGCAGCGACGCCAATCCCGGCACGAAGGCCAAACCGTTCGCGACGCTTGTCCGGGCGCGAGATGCGATTCGCGAATTAAAAGCCAGGCCGGGTGGCTTGACGACACCGGTGACTGTTCAGATCAAGGGCGGGACTTACTACGTTGCGGAAACCGTCGCTTTCACACCACAGGATTCTGGAACGAAAGAATGCCCGATCTCGTATGTCGCCTGTCGCGGCGAGAAGCCGGTGTTGTGCGGCGGGAGAAAAATTGCCGGCTTCAAGCCCACAGGCGACGGCAAGCAGTCGGTTGTTCTTCCCGAAGTGAAGAGCGGCGCGTGGTTCTTCCGGTCGCTGTTTGTGAACGGCGAGCGGCAGATTCGGGCGCGCCACCCAAACCTTGATCCTTCCGATCCATACCGCAAAGGATTCCTCTACGTGGACAAAAGCCCCGGGGGATTCGGCATGGCAGTGGGCAACATCCACAACGTCGGTGATTGGATGGAGTATCAGGTGAAAGTACCGGCCGACGGCGACTACAGGTTCTGGGTTTGCTATGCCACCGACATGCAACGTTACGGTGTCAAGGATATGAGTGGTCGAACGACGCTGACCGTGGATGGTGGCCAGCCAATCCCTTTGATGAATTTTCCCAATACCGGCGGTTGGGGCATCTATAAGTGGTCCATGGCAGCCGCCGTGCCGATGAAAGCGGGAGAACATCTGCTGCGCTGGCAAAACGTGAAAGGCGGTGGATGGGGACTGGATGCGTATGCGTTGACGAATGATCGCGACTGGATTCCCCGGATGGACAATCTGCCCAAGGTGGCGGACGGCAGGCATCTGGTCGTCATCCAGGCAGAGGGATTCGCGCGGTACAACGGCAAACAACTGTCCGTGTCCGGCACCGGTGGCAGCAAGACGGCGTTCTATTTCAAGCCGGGCGCCTTCAAGCCCTCGTGGGCGTCCGCGCCGGGCGCCGAGATTCACATTTTCCAATCCGGCTCGTGTCGCGCGTTCAAGGAGATCGTCTCGATTGAGAAGGTGGATCAGGCGAACTGCCTGGTGACGGTCGGTGGCAAGGAATGCGTCGCACCGCTGGGGACCGGCGACCGTTATTTCGTCGAAAACGTGCTCGAGGAACTCGACAGCCCGTGCGAATGGCATCTGGACCGGCAAACCGGCGCGCTGCATTGCCAACCGAAACGCGGCTTCTCAAAAGGCAGCGAAGTCATCGCGCCGGTCGTCGGCCGGCTTGTGCAGTTCATGGGAGACGCCGCTGGTGGCAAGCCGGTGAGCCATATCGAGATTGCCGGGCTGACGTTCCGATGCACCGATTACTCGCCGGAAGATGGCTGCGTCGGTTACGGCATGGGCAACAACGGCGTCGTCTATATGACCAACGCGACTCATTGTGCCGTCAGCGACTGCGCGTTTCGCAACATCGGCAAATACGCCGTCTGCATCGCGGGCGGCGGTGACAACGCGATCATCGGCAACCGCATTGCCGACAGCGCCGAGGGCGGCATTGCGTTGCTCAAAAGCGCCCGCAACACGGTTTCGAACAATCACATCCAGCACTGCGGCGCGGTCTATAAACATATCGGGGGCGTTGTCATTGAGGGCGCTGGCGCGGACGACAACGTCGTGTCGCACAATCTGATTCACGACATGTCCCGCTATGGCATCTCGTTGAAGAATCCCGGCCGGCGCAACATCATCGAATTCAACCGCGTCCATCGCACCAACACCGAGACCTATGACACGGGCGGCATCGAGGTGACGCAGCAGGACAGGGAATTCCGCAGCGGCGGCATCATCCGCTATAACGTCGTCGGCGACACCATCGGTTACTCCTGCAATGGCGCGAAGCCGGTATTCATGTCGTGGAGCATTTACCTCGACTCGTTTGCCGGTGGCTACGATGTGAACAACAACATCTGTTACCGCAACAACAACGGCGGCATCATGCTGCAGGGCGGCAAGGATAACCGCGTGACCAATAACATCTTTGTGGATGGCGCGACCTGCCAGGGTTTCATCTCCAACTTTGCAGGGAATTCAACCGGTCAAGTGATGGAGCAGAACATCTTTTATTACACCGATACAAACGCCACCTTGTTTGCGACAGGCAAGCTCAACGCGGCGGCCATCCGCGTGGATGGCAACCTCTTCTTCTGTGCCGGCGGCCAACCGCCGCGCGTCGGCTGGGGCGGACGACAACCGTTCAGCGACTGGCAGAAGCAAGGCTTCGACACTCATTCTCTCGTTGCCGACCCGCGCTTCGTGAATCCGAAGCGTGACAATTACTCGCTCCGGTCCGACTCGCCCGCATTGAAACTTGGTTTCAAACCGATCTCCGCAGAGAAGATCGGACTCTACCGCAGCGCCGACCGCGCCTCGTGGCCGGTGAAGCACACGGTCCGGCCCATGCCGGAACCGCTGGCCAAGTGAACCCCCGCGCGACACCCATCAGGAGTCCGCTGAATCCTGGCGGTGATGCTTGCGGCGGAAACCGGCGGGAGCTTCGTCGGTGACTTGCTTGAACACGCGGCTGAAGTAGGCGCGATTGGGGAAGCCGGTCTGCTCCGCGATGGCGTCAATGGTCTCTTCGGTTTGCAGCAACAACCGTGCCGCCTCGCGCACGCGCATCTCCGTGACGTAACGCGCAGGCGACGCTGCAAAATGGCGGCGGAAGGCGCGGTTGAAACCCGCGACGCTCAGGCCAGCGCTCTTCGCCAACAGAGGCATGGTGAGTCTTCCGCGCAGATTCTCCTCAATGTGCCGGCGGACCCGGTCGAGTTGTTCCGGCAGCGGCGGCTGCCAGTGGAGTTCCCGGCGGGAGAGGACGACCTGCAATAACGCAAGACTGTTGCGATAGATCGCGTCGGTGGGCTCCCAGCCCTCGTCGGCAAGGATGAGCCGGCGCAAGTCCCGAATAAGACACAACTCGGTGTCGCGTGGCCGCAACAACGCCGGTACACTTTGGCCGGGCGAGAGTTTGCGCGTAAAGCTGAACGCCAGCCAGAAAGTGGGCACTGGATTTCCGCCGAGACAGTGGAAAAGACAGTGCGGCGGGATCAGCATCAAATGCGCCGGCGTCAATTCGACCATGCGCTCCCCAAACAGCACACAGTGGCCGCGTTTGCCGTTGTAATAGAGCCTCCAGAACGGGCTGAAGACGCTGGGGAAATTCCATGCGGCATTGGCCGGGATGAACCCGCTCTCGTGCAGCGTGATGCCGGTGCGTCCCGGCTTCACGCCGAGCGGATCGAACTCGACGCCCACGCCGGAAAACGGCCGGTCGTAAGCTCCGCGGTTGATTCGGCCCTTGAGCGGATCAGACACAACTTTGACTTTAGCGGACATAGACGACAGCCACAAGAATTGAGTAACAATGCGCCCGTCACTACGGATCATTACAGGAAAGCGCTTCACCCATGAGCATGTTCGACACGACAGGGAAGGCCGCCGGAGTTGCGGCGCGCAAGGAGAACACGCTGCGGAAGCTCGACCGCATGAACAAAACGCTGCGGCATCAGGAGCCGGACCGCGTGCCGATCAGCGATTTCTTTTGGGGCGGCTTCACCAAACGCTGGCGCGAGGAACTCGGTCTCGCGGCGGACGCCAGCCCCTACTACCACTACGACCTCGACTGGATCGTCACGATTCCGAACATGGACCCGTGGATACGGCCGTTCGAGACGCTGGCCGAAACGCCGGAGGAGGTTACGGTGAAGACCGGCTTTGGCGCGATCATGCACAAACATTTTTCCTACCCGATGCCGGAGATGCGCTCGTGGGAAACGGACACGTTTGAGAAGCTCCAACGCGCCGAGTTCGATCCGCCCGGCGATCGGCGGCGGTTCTTTTGCGCGGGCGACAACCAGATCGCCGGCGTGGGCGACGGTTTTCAGCGCAACTCGCCGGCGTGGATTGAGACAGTGAAGTCGCTGCGGCCGGACTTTCCCGTTTATGGCAGCATGATCGAAGTGAGTGAATGCCTGACGCGGCTCGTCGGCCAGGAAAACATGATGATGTGGATGGGGGAACATCCCGACGAGATGGGCGAGGTCATCAACCGCATCGGCGCGTTCTATCTCGCGATGGCGAAGGCCGAGATCGAGGCCGGCGCGGGCCTGCTCGATGGTTTCGTGATTTGGGGAGACGTGGCTT
>JBAZIR010000304.1:0-7501 GCA_041651735.1 Verrucomicrobiia bacterium
ACAATCAACATCCAAAGCCCTTCCTTTGGACAAAACGAGTTGACGAGATCTTGGAGAAAGTCCGCCATTGTAAAGCCGCGGCTGTTACACAACACTAGCTTGGAGCGGCGGCGGCAGGCGCGATCTTTCACGACAGGAGGATGGCAACTTCATCCGCGCTTGCGGTGTTCACATCAGCGGCTCTGAATTGTGACGTTTTATGAATTTGAATCGATGGAACACGGTATGGGGATTGGCGCTGGCGCTGGCGCCAACGGCGTGGGCGCAGTTCAACCCGAAGATCGCCTACGTCTATCCCGCCGGCGGACGGCAGGGCACGACCTTCGAGGTCAACGTCGCCGGCCAGTTCCTTCAGGGTGTCACCAACGTCTTCGTTTCCGGCAGCGGTGTCGTCGAGGCCTCGTTCGTTGAGTACAATCGGCCGCTGCCGAATCGGGACTTCTTCCTCTTGCAGGACAAACTGAAGGAGATGACCGAACGGAAGCGGACGTTCTTCCAGAATCGATGGAACTCCAGCGCCTCGAAATCTTCCACGAACGCGGTCTGGACGGCCGCGGATGACAAAGAGATGGAGAATATCCGGGCGAAGATCAGGAAGAACCCGCCCAACTTCAATAACCGCATCAGTGCCGCCCTCGCCGAGGTTGCCACCGTCCGAATCACGCTGGCGCCGGACGCGGAGCCGGGCGAGCGGGAAATCCGGCTGGGCATGCCGCGGGGCGTCACCAACCCGCTCGTCTTCTGCGTGAGCCAGCTGCAGGAGTTCAACGAGAGCGAGGAATTTCGGAGTTTCGATCCGAGGTTCCCTTTCGCGCAGGGCAATCGCCCGCAGTCTGGCGGCTCGAAGCAGCCCGACCAGGCCATCACATTGCCTGCGGTCGTCAACGGCCGCCTGATGCCCGGCGATGTGGACCGCTTCCGTTTCACGGCGACCAAGGGACAAAGTCTCGTCGTGTCAGCCAGCGCGCGGCAGTTGATTCCCTATATCTCCGACGCTGTGCCCGGTTGGTTCCAAGCCACGCTTGCGCTCTACGATGCCAAGGGCAGGGAAGTGGCCTACGACGACGACTTCCGCTTCAATCCCGATCCGGTGCTTCACTACGAGATTCCCGCCGACGGCGATTACGTCATCGAGATCAAGGACTCGATCTTCCGCGGCCGCGAGGATTTTGTCTACCGGATCACCCTCGGCGAGATGCCGTTCATCACCAGCATCTTCCCGCTCGGTGGTCCCGCCGGCGGGAAAACGACGGTGGAGTTGAAAGGCTGGAATCTGCCCGTTGCGAGCCTCGCCGTGGAAGGCCGCCAGACACCCGGCATCCATTCAATCTCGGTGCGCAATTCAAATCCTGTCCCGTTTGCCGTGAGCGAGTTGCCGGAATGTTTCGAGAAAGAGCCGAACAACGAGAAGTCGCGCGCGCAGCGGGTCACGTTGCCCATGATCGTCAATGGTCGCATTGATAAACCGGACGACGTGGATGTGTTTCGCATCGAAGGCAGGGAAGGCGACGAGTTTGTGGCGGAAGTGATGGCGCGACGGCTGAACTCGCCGCTCGATTCCGTTCTCAAGCTCACTGACGCCAGCGGCATGGAGATCGCCTTCAACGACGATCACACCGATAAGTCCGCCGGCCTGACGACACATCACGCCGACGCTTACATCCGGACGACGCTGCCGAAGAGCGGCGCCTACTATCTCTATCTCAGCGACACACAGCATCACGGCGGCCCGGAGTATGCCTATCGTCTCCGCATCGGCCCGCCGCAGCCTGACTTTGAACTGCGCATCGTTCCCTCCAGCATCAACGCGCGCGTCGCCGCGACGGTTCCGTTCACCGTCTATGCGTTGCGCAAGGACGGTTTCGACGGCGACATCGCGTTCTCGCTGCGGGACGCGCCCGGAGGTTTCAGGCTCGGCGGCGCGCGCCTGCCTGCCGGACAAGACAAGATTCGCCTCACCCTCACCGTGCCGCCGACGCCGCGGGAACAGCCGCTGGCTCTCAACCTCGAAGGCCGCGCCGTCATCAACGGTCGCGAACTGGCCCATCGTGCCGTGCCGGCGGAGGACATGATGCAGGCGTTTGAGTATCGGCACTTGGTGCCCGCTCAGGAGTTGAAGGTCTTCGTTGCTGGCAACGTCACGGCGCGGCAGCCTTACATCAGGGTTCTCGGCGACTCGCCGTTGAAAATCCCTGCCGGCGGCACGGTCAAACTTCGGGTCTTCGCGCCGGGCTTCGCGTATGTGCCGAAGGCCGAGCTTGAGCTGATCGATCCGCCGGAGGGTGTCACCATCAAGAGCGTCACACAGACGCGCGAGGGCCGCGAGATCGTGCTGGCCGCCGACGCCAAGGTGAAGCCTGACCTGAAAGGCAACCTGATCGTCAGCGTCTTCGGTGAAGGCAACCTCCCCTTCGGCAAAGGCAAGGCCCAGCCCCCACAACAGCAACAGCGCCCGCGTCGTTTCCCCTTCGCCACCCTGCCGGCCATCCCATTCGAGATCGTTCAGAAGTGACGCGTTAGAGCGATGGTCGCTGACCATTGGAACGCATTGGGCTTCACGCCTGCGGGCGTTTATCGTGGCAGTCCACTCGCATTCTGTTGCGTTTTTTCGTACTTCTCCAAAGCCGTTTTGACTTTCGGTTCGTCCTTCGCAGCGACCAGACCCTGCACGGCAGCATTCCAGAGCCCGCGGTCCGAGGGGTTATCGAGAATGCCAAGGAGGAACGCGATGGCTTGCGCGTTGTTCTTCTTGGCGGGCGTTCGAAGCGCGAAAACGGCGGATGTCCTGAGAATTTTGTATTGGTCGTGGTGCAGGAGCATCTGGAGCGCCTCGGCATGGCCAAGGGAGGCGGCGATGCCCAGTGCGTCCGGGACAAAGCCGTTCAACGGCCTCACATCAAGCGAACGTTTGAGCGCCTCGAAAGCCTTTGCGTTACCCTTGCCAGTCTGCTCGCCAAGGAGATCGTAGGCCGCGTGCATGAGCGTGAGGTTGGCAATGAGACGCTCCTTTTCCTTGGCGTAGTCTATGCCCTGATAAAGTTTTTTGGCGGCCTCGTGCAGTTCGTCGAAAGCCTTTGGGTCGCCCCCGATAATGCGGGCGGCCAGGTCGCGCATGGCTTGCTTGGCGGGCTCGAGTGGATCGGGCGCGGGCGGGGCGGGGGTCGTAGGAAGATTGACGGTGGCCACTGCGGGCCGCCGCCGCGGAGGCAGGATGCGGGGCAGCTCCTTCACGGTGTATTCGAGCGTGGTGGCGGGGGCCTTGGGCGTGACCCAGAGCCGGAGCGGCTTGAGCGGGATATTCGTCAAGACCTCGCGCGGGATGCGAATGTCAATCCAGCGGCCCAGAATTCTCAGGAGGCCGCCGGAGTTGTTCACGTTTTCGGAGTGGCTCTCGTCGCCCCTCCGCCGGAAGCTGAGGCTGTAGCTCACAAAGAACTGGTTCTTCGTCTTGACCGTCCGGGTGCCAATGACTTCCCCGACGGAAAACCGGATGCCTTCGCGGATATTGGGAGACCCGATGCTGACACCGGGGGTATAGACCAAGTTCAGCTCGCGCGGGTCGTTTGTGGTTTCGGGAGAACCGGGGATTGGAAGGTCTGTGGCGTGGGTGAACCGGATGTAGAGAAAGACGGAATCGCTGGTGGCCTGCACGCTCCAGTTCGGATCGCCGGTGGGCACGGCGTCTATCTTTGACCAGTCTTCGCCTCCTTCGATGAAAGGCGCGGTGTCCGGCGGCAGCCAGAAGGCCCGTGCGAGATCGTCCGGCGGACAGTCCCGGACGCGGGTGAAGTGGAGTTTCCACTGGCCGTCTTCCATCAGAAAGAGGTCAAAGTAGTAATTCAGCGCGCCGCGCGAGTCTTTCAACGTATAGTAGACGCCGGCGGTTATTGTTCTCAGGGAAACAGACACAACCGCCGGTGCGTAATCGCGTCCGTGTGGCAACCGGTGCCAATGCGCTTTCTGCTCGTCGGTCATCTGGTCGAGTGATTCCTTGCTTCGCATTTCGAGCGCGAGCTTCCCGTTGCCGGCCTTGATGGCGTCGTGGAGTTTTTTGAAAGCCTCTTTGACGGCGGCCTCTTTTGCCTGCGCGTTCTCCAGCGAGGCTGGTATGACCGCGCCGGACTTCAGTGCCCGCTCGATCTTCTCCCTCTTCTCCGAAAGGGCGTCGTTGCCGTAAACGACCCGTATGCAAGCTTCCTCCATATTCGAACCGTGCATGAATACTCGAACCGTGGTTGTCTCCGGGTTCGGCCCGGACGTCGTGGGTTTCCAGTCACACTTGAATACCGGTTTGACGGCGAAACACTCCTCCCACGACGGGTCTGAATTCGGATGACTATCGAGGTCCAGCATGGGCTCGCCAAATTGGGCGGCAAGCATCTTGCGAACTTCTCTGAGTTGGTGAAGAGGCCGCTGGTTGCGGTAAAGCTGAAAGTCAACAAACCCGTGGCAGAACTTGTTGTTGATGAAACACAGATGCCACCACGCCGCCGGCTTGCCAAGGTAGCTGCCTCTTCGCAGACTGAGCGTCGAGACAACGCCGTTCTCCTGCTTTTCCAGCACGCGCTGCCGGTCCGCGAGGGCGATCTTCCTGGCCTCTTCGATGGACGTCCCCCAGCGAATGCCGATGAAATCGTCCAAGGTCGCCGCCTGGGATTGCAGCGAAGCGCCACAGAGACAGAGAGACAACAATGCGCTGACGGAGTTGCGGGTTCTCATGGCGCTAGAAATCGAATCCCCGCCGGTCCGATTTCTTCTTGGGCGGAGGCGGTGGTTTGGTGGAGGCGTAGTCCACGACGATGATCTTGTAGAGGCTCAGGCGCGGCAGTTTCACCAGCAACGAATGCTCGCCGACGCGCCATTCGGGACGCGTGGCGTCGGCTGTGTCGGGATCAAGCGCGGTGATGCCGCACGGCTTCAGGTCTTGAGGGATCGGCAGGCGCATGATGATGTTGTCGACGGGCGTGGGCGGCGGCGCGTTGACACCGAGCGGGACGCTGTAATTGACGATGTGGTAGCAGGCACGCACGTCCCACGTCACACGGTCACGGCGGGTGAAGGCGTTGACGAAGACGTTTTTTAACTCCGGCCGCTCGTCTTCGTCGAAGACGGAGCCGCTCACGTGGACGTAGTTGGCCAGCCACGAGGGCACGGCATCGGGCGCGGCGAGCGAGGCCATCCGCATCACCAACCCCTTGGCCTGGCCGCGCGACTTGGCCAGCGCCACGAGCGGAGAGTCTTCCGGATGCTCGCCGACAAGCAGGGCGTTGCCGCCTTCGCGGACCCAATCGGCGATGATGCCGAGCTGCTTCGGATCCGCGCGCGTGATTGCCGGCACCACCATCGCAGGATAACGGCGCAGGAAATTGTTGGTGGCAAAGCTCTCCTCGGTGACGTAATCGAACGGCACGTGCCCGGCGAGCAACTGGCTTCCGACCTGCTCGACGGCGGCTTCGTGTTTCTTGTTGCCGGCGAGTTTCTGTTCGCTCAGGAAAAGAACGCCGATCGCGGCGAACGAGTCATTGCTGCGGTACAGGTCGGCGTTGCGCTCGTAGAAGCCGCGCCACTGTTTGAGCACCGCCGGGCCGTCAGGGAGTTTGGGCGGGATGAGGAAACCGCCGCCGTTGCCGAACGCCGCCATCTCGGCGCAACCGAGCGCGGCGCTGGCGCGGTTCATCTCGAACTGCGGTTGCGACTTCGGGTAGCCGCTGCGCGTGAGGATGATGGGCTTTACCATCTTTCGCACGCACTGGACGAACTTCAGCTCCATGATGTTGTGGTTGATGTGCTTGCCGTCCGCCAGGCCGGGATGCGTGCCGAACTGGCCGGTGGATTTCTCGAACATCACGTAATCGCTGTCGGCAAAGACGAGCCGGACCGCTTCGTAACGGTTGTGGCCGCCGTTGGGGAATATCTTGAAGTTGCGCGCGGTTTTGTCGCCTTTGCCGGTGCTGGCCATGGCGCTCACGGCAGCGGTGCGGAGGCGGAGCTGAAACAGGTGCAGGCTCTCCATCCAGAACCGCTTCGCTTCCTCGTAAAGCCGTGCGTCGCTTGGCACGGCTTGCTTGAGGTCGTTGCTGCCGAGTCCGCGCTTCTTCGCCCAGTCGCGGAAAAGTTTTTGGCACTGCTCGCAGTAACAGCGCTGTGAGGCGCCGTTGTCCACAAACGTGCCGTCGTAGCCGCAGCGGACGAGGAGTTTCACGACGCGCGTCAACCAGTGCTGCCAGTTCGGGTTGTTGACGCAGGCGGCGTAGCGGTGGTTTGGCTCGTAGGCGGGGTAAAAGTCGCCGTCGTATTTGTAGAACCGCTGGAAGTCTCCCTGCGGGTCGAGCTGCAACCACTTCGCCGGGTCGGGCGCGGGACGCAGTCCGAGCATGAACGGCCCGCTGTATTTCTGCCAATCGTCGTAGAACGCCCAGAAGCCGGTGCGTTTCACGTGGTGCCCCGCCATGGTCATCCCGCAGATGTAAGGCATCACCATCTTGACGCCGGCATCGTGCAGCGAGCGGACCATCGCGGTGAGGTCGTCGATGCGTTGCGTGACCTCGGCAGGCGTCAGGCGCTTGATGCTGTCGCCTTTGCCGAACGCCTGGTTCTCGCCGCCCAGCGCCTGGATCGGCCCCCAGTTGTGCGTCATCGGCACGTCCTTGCCGAGATGCAGCAGCTCCGGCGGCGCGGCGGCGACGTGGGCGAGCCATTCGGCATTGCCGACGTGGCTGGAACCGTAGTCGAGCACGTAGGTGACCGGCGGTTCGGTGAGGCCGCTGGCGAGCGGCGCGAGTTGCGTGGCTGTGGCGAGCAGAATGGTCGTAAGCATAAGCGGCTTTTCCGTTGGCGCGAATCCCGCGCGCTGGCTATTGTCGCAAACAACGATGACGAAGCAAGCTCAAGAACTGACCCTCGCGCAGCGGCATGTGTCGCTGTGGCTGGTCACCGTGCTCCACGCGATCACGCACATTTACCCGTTCACGCTGCTGCCCCTCTACCTGGCAATCCGCGCCGACCTGAAACTGACCGGCGACTGGCAGGCAACGATGCTTGTGACGGTGCAGGGCCTCGCTTACTACATCGCGAGCCTGCCGGTGGGTATTCTGGCCGACAAGATGAGTCGCAAGCGGCTGCTGGCCGTCGGCGCGCTCATGAACGCGCTGGCGATGCTCGGCCTCGCCTACGCGCCGAACTACGGCTGGGCCGTTGCGTGGATGGCGGCAGCGGGATTGTTCGGCGGCTTCTTTCATCCGGCGGCGACGCCGCTGATGGTGGCGCTGTTCCCCGAACGGCCCGGCTGGGCGCTCGGCCGCGCGGCCATCGGCGCGGCGTTCGGATTCTTCATCGCGCCGTTTTACGCCGGCTGGCGCGCGCAGGCGGCGGGCTGGCGGCAGCCGTGCCTGGAACTGGCCATTGTTGGCATCGTTGCGGCGGTGTTGTTCCAACTCTTCGCCCGCGAACCGCACGACGCGCCGCACTCCTCTGAGCGCGCGACGGAGCACCGCACGCGCAA
>JBAZIR010000305.1:0-7469 GCA_041651735.1 Verrucomicrobiia bacterium
CCCGCCCGTGCGTTGCCGAAGCGAATCCCTGCGGAATGGGAAAAGCCGCTGGCGGACGGTCGCCTGCTGATCCTCTCCTGTTTCACCGCAACCTACCGCCGCCCCACTAAACAACTCGCTGCCCGCCGCAACGAACTCGTCGTCGCCCTCGCCGACGAAGTCTGGTTCGCCCACATCACCCCCGGCGGCCGTATGGAAAAGCTGGCGCGGCACTACGGGTTCACAGCGGAAGGGTAGGACTTCATCATCGACTGCGACATTAACCCCGAGATCCTCCGGGGATGAATTCCGCCCCGGTCGCGAAAGCAACTTGCGGCCGCCGGAGCAGGCGAGTGGTTTTGGACTGATCAAACCTCAAATGGTATCAGTTCGACGGTCAGAGATCGCCGCCACAGCGCGACTCGCGTTTTGCGCCGGTCGCGATTAGAGTGCTACGCCATGAAGATACTCAAACAGCCGCAGCAAATCATTCTCTACACGCGGCCGATATGCGGCTGGTGCCAGGAAGCCAAGGCATGGCTCGACGAACGTGGTTGGAAATACACCGTCTGCAATGTCGGCGAGGATCTCGCCGCCCGGCAAAAGGCGGTTGACCTCAGCGGGCAGACACTGGTGCCCGTGATCGAAGTGGACGGGCTTGTGCTGGGCGACTTCGACACCGGCCAGCTCGAGACGTTCCTGAAAAAGCACGGCTATCTGGAGTGATGCCGTTCGTGGAAGGCGAACGGGCGGCTTGCGGGCCAAGGCGGCGCAGCCGCAACCAAACCGTAACGCGGACACTCTTGTCCGCGCCGTGGGGTGGCGATAGAACAGCGCGGACAGGAGTGTCCGCGTTACGGGCAAAAAGTTCTTCGCACAAATGCCGTATGTTTCAATGGAACATTCTACTTCCCGCTTCCGGTGAGCGCCTTCTCCGCTTCTTCGAATGAGCCGAGGTTGAAGACGTTCTTGTAGCCCATGCCCTTCAGTACCCGTGCGCCGGAGCCGCTCCGGCCGCCGCCCTGGCAGTGCAGCAGCAACACGGTTTCCTTGTTGGGTGCCACCTTGCCGATACGTTCTCTCAAGTCGTCGAGCGGAATGTTGATGGCCATCGGCAAATGCCGCTCGGCGTATTCCTCCGCAGTGCGCACGTCAATCACCTTGGCGCCTTTCTGTAGATACTCGTGCGCCGCTTCCACGGTGATCGAGTTGAGTTGATTGAGGAACGCGAAGACGGCGAGCACGCCCGCCACAGCCGGAATGACGATCGATGACATGGCGGAAATCATGGCACCGAGCCGGCGGTTGGGCAAGCGGCCAGTCGCCATCACGTCTGGACTTGCTTGCGGGCCTCGTCGGCGAGCGGGGTGCTGAGATAACGCTCGCCGGTGCTGCAACCGATGGTGACAATGAGTTTGCCCTTGTTCTCCGGGCGCCTGGCCGCCTGGATCGCGGCCCAGACGTTCGCGCCGGTGGAAATGCCGGCGAGGATGCCTTCCTCGAGCGCCAGCCGCCGGGCGGTGACAATGGCGTCGTCGTTGCTGACGGTGATGACGTCATCGAGGATTTGCAGGTTCAGGTTCTTCGGGATGAAGCCGGCGCCGGCGCCCTGAATCTTGTGTGGGCCGGGCTTGAGCGGCTGGCCGCTGCGAGTCTGCGTGATGACCGGCGAATCCTTCGGTTCGACGGCGATGGAGAGGAAGCTTTTCTTGCGCGACTTGATCACCTCGCTGATGCCGGTGATCGTGCCGCCGGTGCCGACGGCGGCTACAAGGATGTCCACCTTGCCGTCCGTGTCTTTCCAGATTTCCTCGGCGGTGGTTTTGCGGTGGATTTCGGGATTGGCCGGGTTGTCGAACTGCTGCGGGATCCACGAATCGGCAGTTTCCTTGTTCAGGTCCACGGCTTTGTTGATGGCGCCTTTCATACCCTCGGCGGCGGGCGTCAGCACGAGTTTCGCGCCGAGCAACGCCAGCAGCGTGCGGCGCTCCACGCTCATGCTCTCGGGCATGGTGAGGATGAGCTTGTAACCGCGCGCGGCGGCGACAAACGCGAGCGCAATCCCCGTATTGCCGGAAGTCGGCTCGATGATCGTGGTCTTCGGCGTAAGGATGCCGTCGCGTTCGGCGGCGTCAATCATGGCGAAGCCGATGCGATCCTTGATGCTGCCGAGCGGGTTGAAGAACTCGCCCTTGAGCGCGATGGTTGCCGGCGCGTCGGCGGCGATGCGGTTGAGTTTGATCAGCGGGGTCCGGCCCACGGTGCTGATGATGTTGGGATATACTGACATGGTCCTGTCCTTTCTTTGGCTTGGTTAATCGTTATACAAAATACTCTTCCGATTTCATCCTGCCGAACGGGATCCTTTCCCTAATGCGCTCATGCAGGTAATCAAGGCAGATTTTGATGAATAGTTCAATGAAACCGATGAAGACGGCCGACTTGATCTTGATGATGATGGGGAACGAGATGGCGATGGTATCCAACGTCCCCGAAACCCGGCACGCGGCGGCTTTCATGAAACTGCGATTATGTTTCTTAATCATGTGCTGTTCTGGGTCGTTGAAACCGGGTCATGGGAGTTTACAGGTTCGACGCGTAAGCGATGAACGGACGATACGCGTTGAGGATTGTTTGCAGCGCCTGCACGAAGGCCGCCTCTTTCTTCTGCTCCGCGGCGTCCTTGGGCGCTTCGAGGATGATATCGAACGGGCGGGGGTGAATTCCCGGCGGCGCGCTGGGCACGCCATCGTAGCCCTCGCCGATGATGCCGTTGTGCGCGCGGAAACCGTCGATGACGGCATTTGCGTTGCGTGGAAGAAACTGCTCGACAGCCCGCAGCGCCGGTTTGATCAGGTGCTCCGTCAACGTCGAGCCATTCACAAACCCGTAGAAACCGTGGCTGGTGTCGTCGGTGTGCAACGAGATGATCCCGTGAAACATGTGCGAGGTCAGCTCGGACTCAAGGAGCTTCACTTCAGGTTCCGTGGAGTTTTTCCAGAACTCGCGGTTCAAGTCCTTGCCACTGTAGGAATGACGCGTCCCGTTCTCGAAACCGGTCGGATTGCAGACCGGGTAAACGAATAGGCAATAGCCCTCAGTGAGTTCCGGTTTCGCGTTGATATTCTGAAGGAACTGGACCACTGCGCGGACGCCTTCCGGCTCGTCTCCATGAATGCCGGCGAAGATGCCGATGCGGATCGGATCCTCGACGGCTTTCGGGCCGATGAAGAGATAGCGCGGCAGTTCATGCGATTGGCCGCCGGCTTCGAATCGCGCGCCGTGATTGACGATCAAACTGTGCGACCTGGACGCGATCTCATTCAGTGGCGCCAACAGTTCAGTCACCGTGGGTCGAACTGAGACGTCCGGTGGATTGCTGGTTTCCAGAGTTGTCATGGTGGTTTGCATGGCCGGTTAGAGTTTCTCCAGCGGGTGCTTGTCGAACCGCACCCGCTCTGTTCGTTCGATTTGCGTGACCCGTGAGTCGTGCACGACGATTTGCACGACGCCAAACCGCAGCGAACCGACGTGCTGGCGCACAACCTCCAGCCAGCGATCTGCGTCGATACGCTGGGGTTCCGAGGAGGGTTTGCTGTGCTTGTTCATGGTTCTTTCAGGCGACGGCTATCTTCAGCGCCTGATCAATGTCCGCTTTGATGTCCTCCACCGTTTCCAAGCCGATGGAGAGGCGGATGTAATCCGCTGTCACGCCGGTCGCCTCCTGTTCCGCAGGAGTCAACTGCTGGTGCGTGGTCGAGGCTGGATGGATCACCAGGCTCTTGGCATCGCCGATGTTGGCCAGATGCGAGAGGAGCTTGGCAGAGTTGATGAACTTCTTGCCCGCCTCCAGGCCGCCCTTGATGCCGAACCCGACAATGCCGCCGAAGCCTTTGAGAAGATACTTCGCGGCAACCTTGTGGCTCGGATCGTCGGGCAGGCCGGGATAGGTCACCCAACTCACGAGCGGATGGCTCTTGAGGAACTTCGCGATCTCCAGCGCGTTGACGGAGTGCTGACGCTGGCGCAGCGGCAGCGTCTCCAAACCCAGCAGGAACTGGTGGGCGTTGAACGGGCTGAGCGCAGCGCCGATGTCGCGCAACAAGGTCACACGAACCTTGAGGATGAAGGCCACGTTGCCGAGACCGGGGACGTTGCTGAGCGCGTCCCAATACTTCAGGCCGTGATAGCTCGGATCGGGTTCGGTGAACTCCGGGAACTTGCCGTTGTTCCACTGGAACTTGCCGGAGTCCACGATCACGCCGCCGATGGAGGTGCCGTGTCCACCAATGTATTTCGTCGCCGACGTGGCGATGATGTCCGCGCCATGGTCGAATGGCCGCACCAGGCCCACGCCCACGGTGTTATCCACCACGAGCGGAATGCCGTTCTCGTGCGCGATTTTGGAGATGGCTTCGAAGTCCGGCACGTCAAGCTTCGGGTTGCCGATCGTCTCGACATAGATGGCGCGCGTCTTTGGCGTGATGGCTTTGCGGAACGCCTCCGGGTTGCGCGAGTCCACGAACTTCGCAGTGCGGCCCAGCTTCGGGAACGTGTAATGAAGGAGCTGGTAGGTGCCGCCGTAAAGATTGTTGCCGGCGACGATCTCGTCGCCGAGACGGGTAATGGCCAGCAGCGAGTAGGAGATGGCCGACTGGCCGGAAGCGACTCCCAGCGCGCCGGTGCCGCCTTCCAGTGCCGCGACACGCTTCTCGAACACGTCCGTGGTCGGGTTCATCAGGCGCGTATAGATGTTGCCGAATTCGCGCAACGCGAAAAGATTCGCGGCATGATCGGTGCTCTTGAAGACGTAGGACGTCGTCTGGTAGATCGGCACGGCGCGCGCGCCCGTGGTCGGGTCGGCCACCTGCCCTGCGTGTAATGCCAGCGTTTCCAGTCCTAACGATTTCGATTTGTTGCTCACGGTTTCTCCTTCTTTGTTTTTTTGTTTCTGGTTTTGAAGACCCGTGTAATCACGGCTTCCCAAAACGACACGAAATGCTCGTCGCCCGACGCCTTGTCTTTTGCTGCTATGTCTTTGTTGGCCATAGGTTCCTTGCCTGGGCTGTCACCGCCGGTGGATCCCCCCGCAGTCCACCGGCGGCGATTTCATTCGCTCAGAACAGCCATTTCACTTGCACAGCTCCCACTTTGTTGTCGGTGGCATTCAAGACCTTGCCGAACGCGCCATAAACAAGCGCAATGCTCAGCCGGCTGTTGGGCATGAAAATCACGTCAAACGCGTGCAGATCATCTTCGCCCTCAACCAGACCGCCGATTTGTGAGTATGGGTCGGTCTTGCCGCGATACTCGTAGCCGAATGCAAGCCAATCGAGGGGGACATAGATCACGTTGCCTTCAAACGTAAAGCTGCGCTTGTCGCCGAACCCCAGGTAACCCGTCCATGCCGCGGAACTGTTGCGCCCGCCAGCGGACACGATCAGCGGCCGGCCGAAGACTTTCGGGAAAGTCTTGCTGGCCGTCAGGGTGAAATCGTATCCGTCGGTGCGATCCAGGCCGATCCCTCTGAATGCGCCGCCCAGATCCTTGTCGATTTCATCAATGCCACTGTTGATCTTGTAGTGCAGTCCGGCAGTGATGGCTGGCACCCACGATTGGCCGGCGCTGTTCTCTTCAACGATCAAGCCGCGCAGGTTGAAGTTATGCAGCCATACATCGTCCCGCACAGACACGCCGGTGACCCTCTTGATGTCATCCTTCACGTCGCCGATGCCGAACCGGCTGGCTCCGTAGCCCAGTTCCACGCGGCCGAACAGCGTCTCGGTGATCGCGAAGGTCTCGACGTTCTTGCCCTGGCCGATGTTCACGTAGGTGCCGGAGATGCTGGGCAGACCGAACACCTGGTCTTTCGGCCCCGGGTTGACCAGATACGCCGTCGGGGTGATGGCGCCACCGCCGTAACCTTCCGTGGTATGTACAGGCAACGGCGGGCCACTCTTGGCTGCCGGCTCCTGTGCCTGCTCCTTTTTCTCGGCAACAATCGCAGGCGGCGCGTTGGTGGACTGCGCGGCCTCGGCTGCCCAAGCCGCCACAGTTCCCCATAACAACAACGCTCCTACGCTTCCTTTGACGAACAACTTTCCATTCCTCATGACAAACTCCACGGTTCCTTTCTGATGTTTTTTTCTTCGAGGAATGTTCGGTTGTCCGGTTAACCCTCGGCTTGTTGACTTGGTTTGCTTGCTCCGCCTCCGGCTGTCTGGTTGGCAGCACCTGTCACACCGGTGACAGGTTGCGGAATTCCTCTGGCTGGGCATCGAAGGGTTCGCTTCGCAGCTTCGCCTTGAACTGGATCCTCTCCTGGCGTGCGAGTTGGAGCGTCCTCCTGTCACGGGTAAAGGCATCCTTGTGTCTGTGGTGAACCCCATGACGGGATTGCGGCTCCTGCTCACGAACCCGGCTGAATCCAGCGAGTTTCTGGCTGTTTTCACTCAAAACGTATAAAGCATGTATATTCATGACTATCTTATGTTTGATAGTAATGATAGTCAGGATGTGAATTTGCGCAAGCACTTTTTTTCAAAAAAATCACGAGGTTGATTCTCGTGCATTTACGGTGGGAAAATGGCGTGGATTTACCGCAGTCTGACGGATGGAACGGCGGGTACTGGATCAGTTTGAAGAATGTTGGCATGACGTTGGAGTTCAAACTTTGGCTTGTCGGCGGCATCACAGAGAGAGGACACGCTAAAGCGTAAACTCCAACACAACCCGGAGTGTTGGCCGCCAACCCAGAATCTGTTTTGCCGCAAACTGGCTCATTACCGGGCGGGGATACCCGTTGACTTCCGCAGCCACTATCTGAGACTGTGTCTTCAGTCTGCCAGCTTGGTTTCACTGGCGTTAACAACGTGAGTCACACCGTCCAGAAGCAAGGTTTGACGCCGCGGAAGGCTTGGTATCGCATCCTCTACGTCCAGGTCTTGCTCGCGGTCGGGCTGGGCATCGTCATCGGCTATCTGTTTCCGGACTTCGGCAAATCTCTCAAGCCCCTCGGTGACGGGTTCATCAAGCTCATCAAGATGATCATTGCGCCGATCATCTTCTGCACCGTCGTCCACGGCATCGCTTCGATGCGCGACTTGAAGAAGCTGGGCCGCATCGGCGTCAAGACCGTCGTCTATTTTGAAATCGTTTCCACCATCGCCCTCGTCATCGGCTTGGTCGTGGTGAACTTCCTCAAGCCCGGCGTTGGCTTCAACATTGACCCCAAGACGCTCGATCCCAGCATCGGCCAGGCCTACGTGAACAACGCGCACGGGCTGAACACCGTCGAGTTCCTTCTCAACATCATCCCGAGCACATTCTTTGGCGCGTTCGCGACGGGCGACCTGCTGCAGGTGCTTTTCGTGGCGGCGCTGACCGCCGCAGCCATCGCCTTCATGGGGCCGCATGGCCTGCCGTTGTTGCGCGGGATCGAATACGTCACCAAGGTTTTCTTTGGCATCATGCACATTATCGTCAAGGCG
>JBAZIR010000306.1:0-7460 GCA_041651735.1 Verrucomicrobiia bacterium
CGCGGCGGGCTTCCTGCTGCAAAAGGAGTTGAAGTATCTCGGCGAGGAACTGGCCAGCCCGGACCGTCCGTGCCTCGTCATCCTCGGTGGCGCGAAGGTCAGCGACAAGATCGGCGTCATCACCAATCTGATGGGCAAAACCGATGCATTCATCATCGGCGGCGCGATGGCCTACACGTTCCTGAAGGCCCAAGGCGTGGCGGTCGGCAGCTCGCTCGTGGAGGAAGACAAGCTCGGCATCGCCAAGGAGACGCTCGCCAAGGTACAGGCCACCGGCGTGAAGTTCCTGCTGCCGACGGATCACGTCATCGCCCAGAAGGTCGAGACACCGATTCCCGGCCAAAAGAAGCCGAAGATTGAGTTCAAAAACCCGCAGCAGAGCACGGACGCGACGATCGAGATCGGTTACTGCGGCGTGGACATCGGTCCGAAGACCATCGAGCGTTACTGCGCCGAAATCGCGCGGGCCAAGACCATCGTTTGGAACGGCCCGATGGGCATCTTCGAGACACCGGAGTATGCGACCGGCACGTTTGAAGTCGCCAAGGCCGTCGCGACGGCGACGCAGGCCGGCGCCAAGAGCATTATCGGCGGCGGTGACAGCGTCAAAGCCGTCAAGAAAGCCAAAGTCGGTGACAAGGTTACGTTCATCAGCACCGGTGGCGGCGCGAGCCTGGAGTTCCTCGAAGGCCGTGAGCTGCCCGGCGTCGCCGCATTGACAGACAAGTAAAAACAATCTACCCCTTATTTACGACCATGGACAAAGCACGCAAACTCTTCATCGCTGGCAACTGGAAAATGAACAAGACCGTCGCCGAGGCGCTCGATCTTGTGAAGGCGCTCAAGCGCGACCTCGCCGATGTGCTCGATGTGGACATCGCCGTCTGTCCGCCGTTCACGGCGCTGCACCCCGTGGGCCAGTTGCTCGACGGCTCCGTCGTCAAAGTCGGCGGACAGGACATGTATTGGGATAAATTCGGCGCGTTCACCGGCGAGGTGAATGCAGCGATGCTCAAAGACGTGCTCTGCACCTACGTCATCATCGGCCACAGCGAGCGCCGGCAGTTCTTCGGTGAGACCAACGAAACAGTGAACAAGAAGACCAAGGCCGCGCTTGCCGCGCGCCTGAAACCGATCGTCTGCGTCGGCGAACTGCTCGCCGAGCGCGAGTCCAACCGCACCGAAGCCGTCGTGACCGACCAAGTGCTTAAGGGCCTCGCCGGATTGAAGCCGGAGGAGTTGCTGGAAGTCACGGTGGCCTACGAGCCTGTCTGGGCCATCGGCACCGGCAAGACTGCCACCACGCAGCAGGCGCAGGAAGTTCATGCGTTGATTCGCAGGCTGTTGGCGCAGCTCAGCGATGCCAAGACCGCCGCGCGCGTCCGCATCCAATACGGCGGCAGCGTGAAGCCGTCGAACGCGCGTGAGTTGATGAGCCAGCCCGACGTGGACGGCGCACTGGTGGGCGGCGCGAGCCTGCAGGCACGCGACTTCGTCGAGATGATCCGGAACGTGAGGAATTGATATGTCATTTTTCATTGGTTTGCTGTTAACGATTCAGGCACTGACCTGCCTTTTTCTGATCTTGATCGTCTTGATGCAACCGTCGAAGGCCGACGGCGGTCTTGGCGCGGCGTTTGGCTCCGGCGCCACTGACACGCTCTTCGGCGCGCGCACCGGCAATGTGCTCACCAAGGGCACGATCTGGGGCGCCACGATCCTGTTTGTCACATCGTTGTTGCTGGCCATTCTGATTGCTCATCAGAAGCCCACCTCTCTCGTGCTGGACACGGTGGTCTCCACACCGAAAGCCGCCGAGAAGGCCGCCGCGACGCCTGCCTCGCAGAAGACAGCGACTCCAGCCAAGAGCGCCGTTCCGGCCGAGAAGGCCGCCGAGAAACCTGCCACCACTCCCGTGCCGGTGAAGAAATAGTGCGGCGCGAACAGGTTTCCCGTTGAAAACGGCCATCTCAATCCAATGCGGATTGGGATTGTTGCTCAGCGCGCTGCCATTCTACACGACCGGCTGCGGTTCCTCCGTTGCGTCCGGCGGCAAGCCCGGTGAAATGGTCTATTACACCGAAGGCGGCGACATCAAGGGCTTCGATCCCGTCCGCGCCAGCGACGTGGACAGCGCATTGGCGGTTTGCAAGATCTACGAGGGCCTCGTCGAATACGATTACCTCTACCGGCCCTACCGGGTCGTGCCAAGGCTCGCCGAGTCGCTGCCGGAAGTTTCCGCCGACGGCCTGACCTACACGTTCCGCATCAAGAAGGGCGTCCGTTTCCAGGACGACCCTTGTTTCCCTGGTGGCAAAGGCCGCGAAGTCACTGCGGAGGATTTCATCTACAGCTTCAAGCGGCTGATGGACGCGAAGAACCTCGCCACCGGCTCATGGGTTTTCGCCGGCCGCGTCGTTGGCGCGGACGAGTGGACCAAGGCCAGCGAGGACCGCAGCAAGCCGACCGATTACTCGCGGCCCATCCCCGGTTTTGAAGCGCCCAGCCGCTACACGTTGCGCATCCGGTTGCTGGAGCCGTATCCACAACTGCTCTGGGTCCTGACGATGCAATACACCTTCGTCATGCCGCGCGAGGCCGTCGAGTTCTACAAGGACGACCTTCTCAACCATCCCGTCGGCACCGGCCCGTACCGGCTCAAACGCTGGCAGCGCAACTATCGCATGGAGTTCGAGCGCAACCCGACCTTCCACGGCCAACTCTATCCGAGCGAGGGCGCGCCGGGTGACCGCGAGAAGGGTCTGCTCGCCGATGCCGGCAAACCGCTGCCGTTCATTGACCGCGTCATTTTCTACAACGTTCGCGAGTACTACACATGGTGGCAGATGTTTCTGCGCGGCCAGATATTCACCGTTGGCATCAGCAAGGACTACTTCAACAAAGTCGTCAACACCGACCTCGATCTGACGCCTGACATGGTCAAGCGCGGCATCCTGCTCCGCAAGGAGCCGCAGATGGATGTCTATTACCTCGGCTTCAACTGGGAGGACCCCGTCGTTGGCGGCGGCAAGACGCCGGAGGAGGCCGTGCGCCATCGGAAGCTGCGCCAGGCCATTACCTGCTCGTTCAACCAGGAGCAGATCAAAGAAACCTACGCCGGCCGCATGATTCCATCCTGCGGTCCCATCACGCCCGGCACGACCGGTTACGACTCGAAGAAGACCTACCCGTGGCGATTCAACCTCGACCTCGCGCGCAAGCTGCTCGCAGAGGCAGGCTATCCCGACGGCAAGGATGCGCGCACGGGCAAGCGGCTGCACCTCTCGCTCGACATGGGCGGCGCGGGTGACGCCGAGGCGCGCCAGTTGGGTGAGATGTATGTCAACTTCGTGCGCCAGATCGGCGTCGAGATGACCATCAACTTCTCGCTTCAGCCCGAGCACTGGCGCAAGCTCGAGCGCAAGGAAACGCAGATGTTCAGCGCCGGTTGGGTGATGGATTACCCCGACGCGCAGAACGTCCTGCAACTCTGGTATGGCCCGAACGAGTCGCCCGGCGTCAACCACTGCAACTACAAGAACCCGGAGTTCGACAAGCTTTACCGGAGCATCCTGACGATGCAGGACTCGCCCGAACGGACGGCGATCTACCAGAAGATGGCGGACATGGTCGTGGAAGACTGCCCCAGCGCCTTCATGTTCCACCGCCTCATCTACGCGCTTCTGCGCGACTACGTGGAGAATTTCAAGCCGCACGATTTCCCGTATCCGAACGTCAAATTCTACAAAGTTCGTCCGCACTAGCGCACCATGGCTGCTTACATTATACGCCGGCTGTTCTCTGTGATTCCGATCACACTCGGCGTGTTGCTGTTGGTGTTCTTGATTTACCGCGTCATCGGCGGCGACCCGGCGGTGCGGCTGGCGGGCAAGAACGCGACACCGCAGAAGATTGAGCAGATCCGCAAACAATTCGGCTATGACAAGCCGAAGTTCTTCAACTGGCAGGAAGCGGCAAAAACAGGCCGGCCGATGGCGGTGTTTGATGCGCAATTCTGGCAGATTGTCCGGCAGTTCGCGCAGCTCGACTTCGGCAGGTCGCTCCAGAGCAACCAGCGCATCTCGCGTATGATAGCCGACGGCGTTGTGCCATCGCTCTGCATCACCACGCCCATTTTTGTCATCGAACTCTTCGTCGCCGTCGCGCTGGCGCTGCTATGTGCTTTCTACCGGAACTCATGGATTGACCGGACGTTCGTTGTCATCTCCATCATCGGCATGAGCATCAGTTCGCTCGTTTACATCATGCTCGGACAGTACTTTTTCGCCTTCGAACTCGGCTGGTTCCCGGTGTGGGGATTCGAGAGTGTCCACTACGTGCTGTTGCCGGTGGCCATAGGCATCATTTACAGCCTCGGCGGCAGCCTGCGGTTCTATCGAACCATCATGCTCGACGAGATGTATCAGGACTACGTGCGCACCGCGTTCGCCAAGGGCGCCTCGCAGCGGCAGGTGCTCTTCAAGCACGTCCTGAAGAACGCGGCTATCCCGATCCTGACCAACGTTGTCGTCGCCATCCCGTTTCTCTACACCGGCTCGTTGATGCTGGAGAGTTTCTTCGGCATCCCCGGCCTCGGGCGCATGACCGTGGACGCCATCTACACCGGTGACGAACCGGTCTTGTTTGCAATGGTGTTCATCGGCTCGGTCATCTTTGTCATCGCGAACCTGATCACCGACCTTTGCTACACCTGGGCCGATCCGCGCATCCGACTGCAATGACAGACACCGCCGCCAACTCAGCCGCGCTCGCCGCGAAGCCCCAGACGCTCTGGAGCACCGCATGGCGGCAGTTTCGCCGCAACCGGCTGGCGGTCATCTGCCTCGGCATCGTGGCGGTGTATCTTGGCATCTTCCTTTACGCCGAATCGGTCTATTGGATCGCCAAGGCTCGCGACGTTGTCCCGGCTTACAAAGTCACCGACTTCGCCGCCCGCAACGCGCCCCCGTCCGCCGCCCATTGGGTCGGCACCGACTTCGCCGGACGCGACAATCTCGCGCAGCTCATCCAAGGCGTCCGCATTGCGTTCGAGATCTCCCTGCTCACCAGCGCCATCCTGATCCCGCTCGGCTTCCTGCTCGGCGCGCTCGCCGGTTACTTCGGTCGATGGGTGGATACCTTCATCATCTGGTTCTACTCGGTGGTGGACTCGGTCCCCAGCATCCTCTCAATCATCTCCATCAGCTACGTCGTGGGCCGCGGCATGAAAGGCATCGTCTTCGGCATGGGCCTTGTCGCATGGGTCGGCCTCTGCCGCCTCATTCGCGGTGAATACCTCAAGCACAAGCAGCGCGCCTACGTCGCCGCCGCGCGCGCGCTCGGCGCGAGCCACTTCACCGTGATGTTCCGCCACATCGCGCCCAACGTGCTGCACATCATCATCATCGTGTTCACACTTGCCTTCCCGCGGTTCATTCTCACCGAAGTCATCCTGAGCTACCTTGGGGTCGGCATCGTTGGCGAGCCGAGCTGGGGCGTGATGATCAACGACGCCAAGCAACGCCTCTGGCTGGGCGTCTGGTGGGAACTCGGCGGCGCCACTGCCGCGATGTTCTTCCTGGTGCTCGCCCTCAATATCGTCGGCGACGCCCTGCGTGACGCGCTCGACCCCAAACTCAAGACGGCGGGGGGGCCAAGGACATGAGCCAGCCATCGAACCATCATCTTCTCGACGTTCGCGACCTCCGCATCAGCTTCTTCACCGACGAGGGCGAAGTGCGCGCGGTGGACAATATCAGCTTCTCGATGAAAGCCG
Organism: Verrucomicrobiia bacterium; assembly: GCA_041651735.1. Lineage (GTDB taxonomy): Bacteria > Verrucomicrobiota > Verrucomicrobiia > CAIQCK01 > CAIQCK01 > CAIQCK01. Next base: position 5,777 of record JBAZIR010000306.1, read on the forward strand.
GCGAAACGCTGGCTGTCGTGGGGGAAAGCGGCAGCGGCAAGAGCGTGACGGCGATGGCGTTGACGCGGCTCGTGCCGTCGCCGCCGGCGCGCTACGTGGGCGGCGAGATCATGTTCAAGGGCCATGACACGCTGAAGCTTTCGTCCGAGGAACTGCGCCGGGTTCGCGGCGCGCAGATCAGCTACATCTTCCAGGAACCGAGCACGTCGCTGAATCCTGTCTTCACGATCCGCTCACAGGTCGCCGAGGCCCTCGAACTGCACCGGCGTGATGTGCATGACGTGGATGCCGAAGTGGAGCGGTTGCTTTCGCTGGTGGGCATCCGCGACGCGCGGCTGCGGATGAGCGATTACCCCCACCAACTCAGCGGCGGCATGCAGCAGCGCGTGATGATCGCGATGGCGCTGGCGTGCAACCCGTCATTGCTGGTGGCCGACGAGCCCACCACGGCGCTGGACGTGACCATCCAGGCGCAGATCATGGTATTGCTGAAGGAGCTGAAGCAGAAGCTCGGCATGGCGATCATGCTCATCACGCACAATTTCAGCATCGTGGCCGACATCGCCGACAACATCGCCGTGATGTTCCGCGGCAAGATTGTGGAGTATGGGCCGACGCAGCGCGTGCTGCGTGAGCCGCAACATCCTTACACGAAGGCGTTGCTGGAATGCATTCCGCGCCTCGGAGCGCACAAGCACCGGCTGAAAACCATCGACCACGCCGAGATTGAAGCCGCTTTGAAACGTTAACGTCATGGCCTTGCTCCAAGTCAACCATCTCAAGGTCTACTTCCCGATCATGGGCGGCGTTATCCGCCACAAGGTCGGCGAGGTGAAAGCCGTGGACGACGTGAGTTTTACCATCGAGGCTGGTGAGACGATCGGCCTCGTCGGTGAGAGCGGCAGCGGCAAGACCACTGTGGGCCGCGCCATCCTGCGCCTGTTGGAACCGACGGCCGGCGAAGTCCTCTTTGACGGCCACGACATCACGCACGCCTCGGACCGTGAACTGCGGCCGCTGCGCAAGCAGATGCAGATGGTGTTCCAGGACCCGTTCGGCTCGCTCAACCCCCGCATGACGATTGCCTCCATTGTCGGCGAGGCGCTGACGATCCATTTCCCGGAAATGAAGCGGCCAGCCCGCCGCGACCGCATCGCCGAGTTGCTGCGCCGCGTGGGCCTCAAGCCCGAACACATGAACCGCTACCCGCACGAGTTCAGCGGCGGCCAACGGCAGCGCATCGGCATCGCCCGCGCGCTGGCGGTGGAGCCGAAGTTCATCGTCTGCGACGAACCGGTGAGCGCGCTGGACGTGTCCGTGCAGGCGGCGATCATCAACCTGCTGCAAGACCTTCAAGAGCAATTCAAGTTGACCTACCTCTTCATCGCGCACGATCTGGCGGTGGTGGAGCATATCAGCGACCGCGTGCTGGTGATGACGGAAAGCAAGATTGTCGAGGCGGCGAGCGCGGATGAGATTTACCAGCGACCGCAACATGCTTATACACAGAAGCTTATCGCGGCGGTGCCCAAGGTGTTCTGAGCGTAACCGGGGTTGAATATCCCCATGCTCGCGCCGTCAAAAAAGGTGAATTTACAAGGCTAAGTTGACCATCTGGACGAACAACCGGAAATTGTATGCGCCCACCGCGGCGGCGGTCGGCGCGGTGTTTTTTCTCTGCGCC
>JBAZIR010000307.1:0-7435 GCA_041651735.1 Verrucomicrobiia bacterium
GGAGATTGCCGTAGGTGGAGACGTTGTTGAAACCGTGGTCGTGAACGCCGATGTGGCTGACGTGCGTCGCCATCAACTCCACCGTCTTGCTCCGGCCCATGGCGAGAAACTTCTCGTCGCCGGTGGCATCGTATTGCAGCACCGCCGCACCGAACTGGAACCCCTGCGTCCACTCCGTCCAGCCGCGCGACGTGTAACGTCCGCGCACGGTGAACACCGGCGTGCCGTTCGCCGGATTCCACGCGCGTTGAATCGCGAGGATCTTCCGGCCGGAAAGGTCGAACAGCCGTTCCAGCTTCGGTTGGAGACTCTTCGCGGTGAGCGAATGATTGATCTTGATCATAAGCAAAGACCTCGGCAGCAAAACTATTCCTGCGGGGAAGGGAGCGTCAACCTTTTGCTTTCGTCCCCGATGAGTTGAAACGGTGATGGTGCGGAATGACGGCGTTGGTGTTATATAAAGGGACGTTGTGAATCGGATCTATCGAATGCTTTTTGCCGCGCTGCTTGCGGCGCTGGGTGGGGCCGCCATCGGCGACGTGGCCGCCTGCAACGTGCCCGTGTTCCGCTACGCGTTGGAACGCTGGCCGGCGGATGTTTATCGCGTCACGGTGTTTCATCGCGGCGAACTGGCCGGCGCGCAAAAGGAAGTCGTCCAAGCCCTCACCGCCGCGAGCGAAACGTCCGCCAATCTCGTCGTCACCGCCGTGGACGCGGCGCAGAAGATGCCGGCGCATTACAAAGCCGCGTGGGATCTCGTCAAAGACGGGGCGTTGCCGGCGATGGTGGTCCAATATCCGGCCAGCACCCAGACGGACCAGGTGGTGTGGTCCGGGCCGTTGACCGTTGAGAATGTCCGGAGGCTCGTGGACTCGCCCGCCCGCCGCCAGCTTGCGGAGAGGCTGCAAAAAGGCGAATCGGGAGTCTGGCTGCTGCTCGAAAGCGGCAACGCCGCACAGGACAAGAAGGTTGCCGATCTGCTTGCTGCGGAACTCAAGCGGATCGAGAAACAAGTGGAATTGCCGCCGGCCGCGCCTGACGACCCGAACATGAGCACTGAGGTGCCGTTGCGCGTCGCATTCTCAGTGCTGCGCGTATCGCGTGGCGATCCTGCGGAACAGATGTTCGTGCGGATGCTGCTGGGACTGCGCGAGGAGATTACCAAGGAAAAGGGGCCGCTCGTCTTCCCGGTATTCGGCCGCGGTCGTGCGCTCGACGGTTTTGCCGGCGAACAAGTGACGACCGAGTTGATGGAGAGCGTGGTCACTTTTATCTGCGGCGCCTGTTCGTGCGAGGTGAAGTCGATGAATCCCGGCGTGGATATGCTCGTGGCGACGGACTGGGACGCGGCGTTGGTGGGCCAGGCGGTGAAAGACCCGCCGTTGCCACCGTTGATCAGCATATCGGCGCTGGCCGCAGCGGGCCAGACGGGGCAGGTGAAGCAGGCGGCAGTAGTTGCACCGCCTGCCGCCGCGGCGGCTGAGCCGCCGGCTTCGCCGTTGATCCGAAACGTCGTGCTGGTTCTGCTGGCTGTGGTCGTGATCATTGGAGCATTGACCGCCGCGCTCATGTTGAAGAAACGAAACCGCTGATATCCATGAACATCGGCCGGCTCATCATCCGCGAGATTCTGTTCCGCAAACTGAGCTTTGCCCTCGGCGTGCTCTCGGTGCTGGCGGCGGTGGGCTGCCTCGTTGGATCGCTGACCAGCCTGCGCCAGCATGACCGGCGCACCGAACAGATCATCGCCGCCAAACAAGCCGAGACACGGGAAAAGATGGAATTGCTGGCGGATGACTACCGCCGTATCACGCTCAAGCTCGGTTTCAACGTCCTGATTCTGCCGAAGGACCAGAAGCTCAGCGACCTCTACGCCGAGGATTACGCCTCGAAATACATGCCGGAGGAATTCGCCACGCGCCTCGCGAAAAGCCGCGTCGCCACCATCAATCACGTTCTGCCCAGCCTCCAACAAAAGGTGAAGTGGCCGGAGACGGGACGCACGATCCTGTTGATGGGTGTGCGCGGCGAGGTTTATTTGCAGAGCGCGCGCCAGAAGCCGTTGCTGCAACCGGTGCAGGCCGGCACGATCGTCCTCGGCGCCGAATTGCACCAAAGCCTGAAGCTAAAAACGGGCGACAAGACGCGGCTGATGGGGCGCGAGTTCACCGTCGCGAAGCTCAACGACGAGCGCGGCACCAAGGACGACATCACGGTGTGGATCAACCTCGCCGAAGCGCAGGCGATGCTGGGCAAGGAAGGGTTGATCAACGGCATTCTGGCGCTGGATTGCACATGCGCGGACGCCCGGCTGCCCCTCATCCGCGCCGAGATCGAGAAAATTCTTCCAGATACGCAGGTGATCGAGTTTGCCTCGCAAGCCATTGCGCGCGCCGAGGCGCGACGGCGCGCTTCGGCCGAGGCGGAGGCGGCCATCGAACGCGAGAAGCAGGGCCGCGCGCGGCTGCGGAGCGAGCGCGAATCGTTTGCGGCGGTGCTCGTGCCGCTGGTGGTGATCGGTTGCGCGGTCTGGATCGGTTTTCTCGCGCTGGCGAACGTGCGCGAGCGGCGCGGCGAAATCGGCGTGCTGCGGGCGCTCGGCGTGCGGGCGCGGCAAATCCTCTGGTTGTTCCTGGGCCGGGCAGTGGCGATGGGCGTGGCGGGCGCGTGCCTGGGCTACGCGGCCGGGCAGGCGGCGATTGCGGGCATGGAGTTCGACGCGCCCTTGCTGCTGGCGGTGCTCGCCGGCGCGCCCTTGCTGGCGGCAATGGCGAGCTGGGTTCCGGCGCTGCTGGCCGCGCAACAGGACCCGGCCGACATCCTGAGGCAGGAGTGAGCATGGAAACCATCCTCGAACTGCGTGACGTTCAGAAACATTTCCGCCGGCCCGACGGCGTGGTGCGGGCGGTGGAGAGCGTCTCGCTGCGAATCGGCGCGGGCGAGTTTGTGGCGGTGCAGGGACCGAGCGGCAGCGGCAAGACGACGTTGCTGATGGCTGCCGGCGTCCTGATGCAACCGGACAGCGGCACTGTCGTCGTCACGGGAGAGGAACCCTACAAATTGTCAGCCGACGGCCGTGCCGCGTTCCGCGCCACGCGCATCGGGTTTGTGTTCCAGCAATTCCATCTCGTGCATTACCTCAACGTGCTGGACAACGTTTTGACCGCCGCGCTCGCCTCCCAATCCGCTGATGCGAAGGATCGGGCGCGGGAGCTGATCGGGCGTTTTGGTCTCGCCAGCCGCGAGAGCCATGTGCCGTCCGAATTGAGCACCGGCGAACGCCAGCGCGTGGCGCTCGCCCGCGCGCTGCTGAACCGGCCCAGGCTGCTGCTGGCCGACGAGCCGACCGGGAATCTCGATGAAGAGAATGGCCGGTTGGTGCTCGACTGCCTCGGCGGGTTTGCGAAGGAAGGCGGCGCGGTGTTGCTGGTCACCCACGACCCGAAGGCCGCGCAGGTTTCGCACCGCGCGCTGCACATGGAAAACGGCAGATTGACCGGCGGCTAAGCCGTCATTTGCGGCGCTTCGGATACCAGGGCTTCGCCGGTTCGGCATACGGCCCGGTCGAAAGCATCTTGATCAGCTCGTCGTTCAGAAAGGCGAGCGAGAAGAACAGATTCCCGTGGGTCGCGTTGTCGCGGCACATGTCGAGTTGCGAGCGCACCAGGGCCAAGTCACGCGGGGCGGCCTTGCCCTCCTGGCGCGAGTAGATGCTGAGGCCGGGGATGATCCGCTCCATCTGCGGGTCGGCCGCGCGCCACTCCGCGAACGCCTGCGCCAGTTGTTCGTTCTTCTCCGTGTAGGCCATCGGCAGCACGTAGTCGATGCAGCCTTCGCGCAGCCAGCCATACCAATCCTGGCAGACCTTGTCGGCCGAGTCCTTCTTGTAGAAAACCGCGGCATTGACCCACGCGCGCGGCTTGATCTTCTTCGCTCCTTTGTAAACCGCGCGCGCCAGTTCGGTCACGGTCCATGTGCGATACTCCACCCACTTCTCCATCCGCTGGCGTTCCTTGGCGACGTCCACCGGCGGTCCCGCTTTCAACACGTCCTGGTCGGGCGCCGGCGAGATGACTTTCCAGTCGTGGAAATAAGCCGCCGTCCCGCGCAGCCCGACCACGCGTTGCAACGATTCCTGCTTGATTGCGAACACCGGGCCATCCACGAACAAGCAGTGGCCGCCAGCGCGCACGAAACTCTCCAGCCACTTCGCCGTCTCTTCGCCCACGAGATATTGACCGGCCAGCACGACGGTCGCGCCCTTCGGGATCTTCGCCAGCGCGCTTTCGTCGATCAGCTTCGCCGGGAAACCAAGTCCCTTCAGCCAAACCCGCGCCTTCTCCTGCCCGGTCGGTTGATACTTCGCCGCTGTCTGCGTTGTATTGAGCTGATACGTGTTCTTCGCCGTCGCGCCAAATTTTTCCAGCGCGTCCTTCACGAAGTTGTCCAACGCCAGGCAGGAGTTTCCTGCCGCCTGCCAGTTCACCAGCACGGCTTCGCCCGCGTCGAGCCGGTTGACGGTGATGGCCGGCACGCCATGGTCGAACGTCGCGAGCACTTTGGCGGTCGTGGGCTTGCCGAGTGGATTTGCCCCGATGTCGAGCAACGCGGGGAACCGATCCTCGGATCGGTTCATCGGCCGGAAGCCGTATTTCCCGGCGAACTCGTGCTGGCAATGATCGCAGTAACAGGTGACCTGGCCGGAGTAGCGGATGTAATCGAAGTGCAGGCCGTCCACGTCGTAGTTTTTCAGGCACTCCAACATCAAGTCGCGCTGGAAATTGCGGACGGCGGGCTTGCCGAGGTCATACCACGCATCGCCGCCTTTCTCGCCCTGCAACTGCCAGTCCGGATGCAGCGTGAACAGTCCGTTTGTCGCGGGGCTTCCGTAGCTGCCGTTGACGAACCATGCATGCACCGCGATGCCGCGCGCGTGAGCGAGTTTCACGAGATTGCCGAGCGGGTCGAAGCCCTCCGGCACGTCGGCAGCCATCGGCGAGAGCTTGCTCTTGAACCACGCCGTGCCGCCACGATGCCAGATCAGCGGGTAGATGGTGTTGAGATGCGCCGCGGAGATCTTGCCGATCCACTCTTCAGCGAGCTGCGGAGTCTTGTATTGATCCGGGTGCAGCCAGATGCCGCGATGTTGAAGGGTCTCGGCAAAGCAAGCCGAGGTGGCGAGCAGCAGTGTCAGCAGATACGTTTTCATTTTATGATTTCCAGAGTGATTTCGTTTGCGTCGAGATGGCGGGGAAGCATGTTCATGATGACGCCATTCGTTCATCGCCTACCACACGGCGGCCTTGCCGGCCACGCGCGGATCGTGCGCCCCGCTGAAACGACCGGTCGCGGGATCGCGGGCGACGGCTTGGCTGACGCCGAGCGAGTTGACCTCAGTCAATTTGTGGCCGCGCTGGCGCAACTCATCGCGCACGGCAGGAGCGAGCGCGCGCTCGACCCTGACCTCGTCGGGACTCCATTGATGATGAAAGCGAGCACTGGCCAACGCGGCGTCCACACCCAATCCGAAATCGAGGACGCCGATCAGCCCGATCAGCGTCTGGCTGATGATCGTCGGCCCGCCCGCCGCGCCGATGGCGAGGATGGGCTGGCCGTCTTTGAGCACGATGGTGGGACTCATGCTGGAGAGCGGCCGTTTGAGAGGAGCGATGGCGTTGGCCTCGGCGCCGATGAGCTTGGCCGAATTGGGCACGCCGGGCTGAATCGAGAAATCATCCATCTGGTTGTTCAGCACGACACCCGTGCCGGGCACGATGACTTTCGAGCCGAAGGTGTTGTTAACGGTCGTGGTGCACGCAACCCAGTTTCCTTCGGCGTCGGCGGTCGAAAGGTGCGTGGTGTGTTTGCCGAACACGTCGTCCGTGGCGTTCTCCGGCGTGCCGTGGCCGGACACGACCGAGGCGCGGTCCATGCGGATGTGGGCGGCCAATGTCTTCGCATAAGCCGGGCTGATGAGGCCGCGCGGCACTCTTGCGAAGTCCGGGTCGCCCAGCCAGTAGGCGCGATCGGCGAACGCGAGTTTCATGGCCTCGATGACGACGTGGATCATGTCGGGTGAATTGTGGCCGAGCGCTTTGAGATCAAACGACTGGAGGATGTTGAGCATCTGCGCCACATGCACTCCGCCGGAGCTGGGCGGCGGAAACGTAACCACGGTGAAGCCGCGATAGGTCATTGTGATCGGCTCGCGGAGTTTGATGCGGTAGTTCTGGAAATCAGCCGCCGTCAGGATGCCGCCGTTCTTCTTCATCCAATCGCCCACAGTTTGTGCAAACGGTCCGCCGTAGAACCAACCGGTGCCCTGCCGGGCGATGGCACGATAAGTCCGCGCCAGATCGGGTTGCTTGAGCGTCTCGCCCTCCGCATATGGCTGGCCGTTTGATTTCAGAAACACGGCGCGCGAGCTGTCAAATCGCGCGAAGACTGGCGCATAGTTTTTAAACCGTCTCGCAGCCTTGTCGTCAATGGTAAAGCCCTTCTCGGCAATCTCCGCGGCGGCGAGCAAGTGGTCTTTCAACCGCAGGCGGCCATGACGCTCGATTGCCGCGGCGTGCGCGGCGAGCGCCCCCGGCGTGGCACTCGCCAACGGTCCGGTCTGGCTCAACTGGGTGTCGGCCTTGCCGTCGTGCACATACATGTCGCGCGTGGCGGCCGCAGGCGCTGTCTCGCGACCGTCTATCGCCACAAACCGGCCGTCCGCCAGCCGGATGAGCATGAAACAACCGCCGCCAATGCCGGAGTTGTGGCTGTCCACGACGCCGAGGGTCAGCGCCGCCGCCACGGCGGCATCGATGGCATTGCCGCCGCGTTTGAATGCGTTGATGGCCGCGTCAGTTGCCAGTGGATGAACGGTCGCCACGACGCCGCGCTGATGAACGGTCTGGCCAAAACAGGTCGTAACCGCCAGCAGCAACACGAGCAAACGCGTTTTCATTTCGCAAGTTCCAGAGTGAGTTCGTGTTTCGACACACCGGCAAACGGCAGGCACAGCACCAACCGCGCGTCGTGTAATCCGCTGCGGCCATCCTTGGTGTAGGGACTGTGGCGTTTCTTCGGCCACGCCAGCCGCGCGCCGGGCGGGACGCTGACGCGGACGCCGCCGTGCTCAAACCAAGCGTCGATGTCGGCGGCGGCCCAGTCGAAGGCGGCCTCGCCGAGCTTGACCGTCTTGCCGGACGCGCAGGTGACGCTTGTCCCGATGCGCGGCAGGAAAACGATGTGGGCTTCCACGGCTTTATCGGATTTGCGGCTCACCTCGCAAACGAGCGTCAACGTCCTGTCATCCTTCGGCTGCGCAGTGATGCGGCAGTCTTCGCCGCCGTAAGTCAGGTCGAGGCCCGGCGCGTCCTTTTCGGCGCGCAATCGCGCCGCTGACGGAAGGTGAACCAAGCCGTCCTTCGGCTTGAACTTCGGG
>JBAZIR010000308.1:0-7375 GCA_041651735.1 Verrucomicrobiia bacterium
TTGAAGGCCATCGCCGCCGTGCGCGCGCCGACCATCGCGAGCAGGATCAACAGCAGTGTGCGCCACTCCAGCGCAGGCGCAGGACTGAGCTGTTTCTCGAACGCGACCAGCATGGAGGCGAGCGCAAACGGCAGCGCAAAGATCGTGTGCGAGAACTTCACGAACTCGCCGAGTTTGAGCAGATAGGCCATTGGCCCGCGATTCGGTGCGGTGCTCACGATTCCGTTTCCATCCATCGCTTGGCCAGCTTGTGCTCGATGCCGAGGTGGTCGAGGACGCGTGCGACGACGGTGTCCACCACCTGCTGGACGGTTTGTGGGCGTCCGTAGAACGACGGCGTGGCCGGGATGATGTCCGCGCCGGCTTCAAGGAGGCGCTCCATATTGCGGACATGGATGAGGTTATAGGGCGTCTCGCGCGGCACGAGGATGAGCTTGCGGTGTTCCTTCAGGAACACGTCGGCGGCGCGGCAGATCGTGTCGTCGCTCGTGCCATTGGCGATGCGGCCGAGCGTGCCCATCGAGCAGGGGATGACGACCATGGCGTCGAAGCGGGCCGAGCCGCTGACAAATGGCGCATGCATCGAGCGGTTGTCATAACCGATGACGTCTTTGGCCACGACGAGCTTGCCGCCGTCCAGTTCCAGGGCGGCGACCTCTTTTGCGGGGTCACTCGACACCAGATGGACCTCCTGCCCGTGCAGGTGGTCGAGCAACCGCTGGGCGTAGAGCGCCCCGCTGGCTCCAGTGATGGCAACGACAAGTTTCATGTGCACAGTAGAGTGCCGAACGGTGAGGACGTTGACAAGAGGCGAGTGCCGCCCATTCGACGGTTTGACGCCGCCACGCGTCCTGCGCAAGCTCGCGGCAATCTGCCTGCGGGTATCCACAATGACCCTCTGCTGTCTGCGCTGAACACAAAACAGCGCCTGCCGGCTGTATGGTCTCTTGTAATTGTATTGGGTGTGCTGCGACCGTTATAATGTCTTCCATGCCAACGAGCCGCACCATTCTGCATGTGGACATGGATGCGTTCTTCACGTCGGTGGAACAGCGGGACCGTCCGGAACTGCGTGGAAAGCCGGTTGTCGTTGGCGCGCCACCGGACAAGCGCGGCGTTGTGGCGGCGGCAAGCTACGAGGCGCGAAAGTTTGGAGTCCATTCGGCCATGCCGTCGCGGACGGCGTTTCGGCTCTGTCCACAGGCGGTTTTTCTGCGAGGCGACCACGCCAAATACAGCCGCGAGAGCGAGCGCGTGATGGTGATTCTGCGGCAGTTCACGCCGCTTGTGGAACAGGTGAGCGTCGATGAGGCGTATTTGGAGGCAACTGCATCGCTGCAACTGTTCGGCACGGGCGAGCAGATCGCGCACGAGATCAAGCGCCGCATTCGCGAGACAACCGGGCTGACGGCATCGGTGGGCGTCGCGCCAAACAAGTTTCTGGCGAAGCTGGCGTCGGACATGCGCAAGCCCGACGGACTGATGGTGATCAGGGACGAGGACAAGCTCGACGTCTTGCGGCCGTTGCCGATTGGACGGGTCGCGGGCATCGGAAAGAAAACCGAGCCGGTGTTTCACGATCTCGGCATTCGCACGATTGGTGACCTGCAACGATTTCCAGTGGAGACACTGCGGGCACGATTCGGCGTTTGGGCGGACGAAATCAAAGCGCGGGCATTGGGTGAGGACGGCCGGCTCGTGGAGCCTTGCAGTGAGACGAAGTCCATCAGCAACGAGACGACATTCGAGAAAGACGTGAGCAACATGGATGCGCTGGAGCGGGCCGTGCGCGAGCTGGCGGGCGAGGTGGGCCGGCGATTGCGGGCGGAAGGGGTTCGATCCCGCACCGTGCAGTTGAAATTGCGCTGGAGTGATTTCACGACGCTGACACGCCGGGCGACGCTGCCTGAAGCGACGGACGACGAGGGGCGAATCGCGGAGGTGGCGATGCAATTGTTGCAGCACGAATTGAGCGAGCCCCGGCCGGTGCGGTTGATTGGAGTGGGTGGACAAAACCTGCTGCGAAGCCCGAGGCAGTTGGACCTGCTTGATCGTGGTTCCAACCGGCGGGATGATCTCAATCGGGCTGCGGACGCGGTGCGAGCCCGGTTTGGCGCGAAGAAACTCAGACGTGGCGGCGAACTGCAGGAAACCGCCTGAAGAAGGCGAAAGGAGCGACTCGTGAGTCAATGTGCAAAGCAGTGCATGAAAATGGATCGTCGTGTTTTTCTGAAGACGGCCGGCGTTGGTGGGGTGATGTTGCCAAACCTCGCGGGGGATGCAGGAGCACGGGAGGATCAGGACGAGAAACACGCTGGAGAAAAGAACGCGGTCCCCGTCCGTCCGTATCAACTGCTGTGTGTTTTCTGTTCCATCGGTGAGGGCAAAGCCGGGGATAAAAAAATCGAGACACTCAAGCAGGTCGTCCGCGACCATCCGGATATTCCACTCCGGATTGTTTGCAATGCCGGCGACGTCTATGTCTATCAAGACCCGGGCACGCGGGAAGACTCGTCAGAGGGTCGCGATTTTAACAGGAAGAGAGACCTGGACATTCTACAGCGCATGAGTTGGCAACCGGGCACGGTTCTGCCCGTCAGGACGGTTTTCCGAAGCCTCCACAAGCATATCACGACCGTGGCGGGAATCTGCGGTTACGACGCCGTGACTTCACCGGCATGGAAAGGCTGCCCGAAGGCCAAAAGCGGCTGCTATGAGAAGGGACGCCAGCAAGGAGTCCAAGCCATCATCCCGCCGCGAACGGAGCAGGAGATGGCCAGGGAAAAGGAGCGGTCGATTCAGGCGATGCTTTCGGCGAAGGAGATAACCATTCGTCCGCATATCCTGTTGTGCGCGGTCTGTCAGTATGGCGGCGGCACGCGGCCGCCTTTCAAAGCGGACAACCTGCCGGATTTGCTGCAAATGATTCTCACGAAGAAACCGGATGTCCCGATCAAGATGGCGAGGCAGGCGGACTGGATGATGTGTGGTCCCTGTCCATCGCGAGTCGCCAAGTTGAACGCCTGTGTGAACGTCCTGGGTTCCGGCGGTCTCTCCAACGAGAAACGGGACCTGGACATGCTTCAGAGACTGGGCCTGAACTTCGGGAGTGTCATGCCAGCGCGAAAGCTATACCAACTCATCTTCGAGCGCATTCCGACCACACAGGACATCTGCAAACGGGAGGGCAATCAGTCGCCCTGTGTTTGGTGGGACGGCTGCGGCGAGAGCAACTGCAAGAAGGGAAACGCAAACTACGAGAAGGGGCGAAAGGAGCTGATGGAGAAGCTCCAGCAAGTCTAGGTTTCCAACTCATGCAGATGTGAAATCCCCAGCTGGTTGGTAATGGCTGGCGCTGATTTGCGAACTGTGCAAGAATCTGCGAACTGCAAGATGGCAGACATGACGATGCAGGACGCTTGTTTGGGAGCGGAACGAAGGTGCTGTGCGACGGAGGTTTGAGATCAGGTTATTGGAAATAAACGCTCCCCACAATATCCTCCGCCGGTCATTTTGCTTGTCATGCGAGTTGTCGCAAGTAGCGTTTGGCAGGTGGACTGCCCGGGTGGCGGAATGGCATACGCAGTGGACTTAAAATCCACGGGCCTGTAAAGGCTGTGCGAGTTCGAGTCTCGCCCCGGGCACCAACTTCTCCGCAACCCATTCCACGGACAAAACCCGCTGTTGTCGCCGCCACGGCCTGTTTGCTATTGTGCGTCGCTGATTGGTTCGTGCCAATCAATGAAGAAGGAAACGATGCGGTTGTTTCAGAACATGCCGGTCAAGTGGAAGCTGGTGCTGACGATGTTGCTCACCAGCCTGATTGCGGTTGTGTTGATGGGGGGGGTGTTGTTCTTCGGCGGGTTGCTCCACCTGCAACGCTTCGCGGTTCGAGAGGCGGCTGCGCTGGCCGAGATCATCGGCGGGAGCTGCGCCGGCGCAATGGCGGCCAAAGACGCAAACGCGGCACAGGAAGCGCTTGCCGCCATTGCGAGCAGAACGACCGTCGAGGATGCCTGGCTCTATGCGGTTGATGGGCGGCTGTTGGCGCGGTATGCGCGTCATGGTTCGGCGTTGCAGCCGCAACTGCCGGTTCGCGAGAAAGGGGAGATGTTCACAGGCGACTTCCTGGAGCTGTGCCGGCCCGTCAAGCGTGATGACAGGCCGGTGGGCACGGTCTACCTGCGTGCCGACACGCAAATCCTGCGGGCGCGGTTCATGAATTTTGTTCGCGGCGGTGTTTTGGTGACGGGCATTTCCGTGCTGGTGGCGCTCATTTTTGCAGGCGGGTTGCAGCGGGTGGTTTCCGGCCCGGTGTTGGAACTGGCTCGCGTGGTGCGCGGGATTGCGGAACGGAAAGACTTCTCGCAGCGCGCGGTCAAGATGGGTAACGACGAGATCGGCGAGCTGACGGACGCGTTCAACAAAATGCTTTCCATCATTGAGGAGCACGACAGCAGTTCACGTGTGTTACAGAGCCGGTTGGAACAGCGCGTGGCCGAACACACCATAGAACTGCGGCAGCTTGCCGCAACGCTGGAGCAGCGCGTGGCTGAGCGCGCCGCCGCGGCTGAACAACGGGCGCTGGAGTTGGCGCTCGCCGATGAGGCGTTGCGACAGAGTGAAAAGAAGTTCCGCCGGATCGCCGCGCATATCGAGGACGCGCTCTACAGCGTGGATATGCGGACACGGGAGTTCCGTTACCTGAGTCCGGCTTTTGAAAAAATCTGCGGTTACACATTGGAAGACATCCGTAATATGGGCGGTCGTTCCGCTTTCCTCTCGCGGGTGGTTTATCAGGGAGATGCCGACGAACAGAAGCGCCGGTTGGAGCGGTTAACGTCGCGGCGGTTGGAGGGAGTTGCAGTCCGCAGTGAGGAGTGGTGGCGTTGCAAGGACGGGACGTTGAAGTGCATCGAAGATCGTTGGGTGCCCGTCTATGAGGCAGGCACTCTGGTGACGATCGAAGGAGCGTTGAGCGACATCACCGAACGGAAGCGGGTGGAGCGGCAGATGCAGCGCCTGGCTTCGTTTCCGCAATACAACCCGAATCCCATTTTCGAGGCAAGCCCCGCCGGGGAGATCACCTTCTGCAATCCCGCGGGCGCCGAGGTGCTGAAGCAGTTGGGCATGGGAGACGCTCGTGCGTTCATCCCGCAGGATTGGGGTGGAATCGTCAAGACATTGGGGCGGGAACGGTCGAAACCGATCCATCGCGAAGTCGGGGTCAAAGACCGCGTGTTCGAGGAGAGTATTTGCTTCAGTCCGGGATTCGACACCGTGCGCATCTACACACGCGACATCACCGAGCGGAAACAGGCAGAAGATGCCTTGCGCGGGAGTGAGATCCGATACCGACGGTTGCATGAGAGCATGACGGACGCGTTTGTGCGCGTCAGCATGGACGGGTGGATTCAGGAGTCCAACCGGGCTTATCAAGAGATGCTGGGATACTCGGACGAAGAGTTGCGTCGGTTCACCTACGTCGATCTCACACCCGAGCGGTGGCACGCGTTTCAGGCAGAGATCATTGAGAAGCAGGTGTTGCGCCGGGGATTCTCGGATGTTTACCAGAAGGAATACCGCCGGAAGGACGGCACGGTTTTCACCGTGGAACTGCGCACGTTTTTGCTTCGGGACGAGCAAGGCGCCCCCAACGGCATGTGGGCGATGGTTCGCGATATCACCGAGCGCAAGCAGGTGGAGATGGCGTTGATGGAGCAGCAGCAACGATTGCGCTCGCTTGCCGCGGAACTGGCGGTTGCCGAACAACACGAGCGGCGGCGCATCGCGGCGCTGCTTCACGACGACGTGATCCAATCCCTTGCTCTGGCGCGGATTCAGTTGGGCGCGGTGGCGCAGTCCCGGTCGCCTGCTGACAGCTTGAAGGTGGTGGACGAGAGCCGGAAGATCATCGAGCAGTCGATTGATAATCTGCGGTCGTTGACCTATCAGCTCAGCCCGCCGATTCTCCACGAGCTTGGGCTGGAGGCCGCGCTGGACTGGCTCGCGGAGCAGTTTGCTGGGCAGTACAAGTTTCAGTGCCAGTTTGAGGATGACGCGCAGCCAAAGCCGGTGGATGAAAACGTGCAAGCATTGCTGTTTGCGGGGGTTCGTGAACTGCTTCTGAACGTGGCCAAGCATGCAAAGGCGACCCGGGCCGTCATCCGCGCGCAGACGGGCGACGGTGTGATTCGCATCGCGGTCGAAGATGACGGCGTTGGATTCGACGCGAGTCAGGTGATTCGGGCGGACAAGACCGGCGGTTTTGGCATGTTCAACCTGCGCGAGCGTCTCACCTATCTGGGCGGGCGGTTCGAGATTCATTCGGAACCGGGCCGCGGCACAAAGGTGGTGTTGATTGCGCCGCTGAAACAAGCGTAGTATGCGCACGGTGTTATTCTTGGATTGATGAAGACACGAGTTTTGCTGGCGGACGACCACAAGATCATGCGCGAAGGGCTGCGCTCGCTGTTGGCCATCACGCCCGGCTTGGAGGTGGTTGGCGAGGCGGGCGACGGCAGGACGGCTGTGCAGATGGCTCTGAAGTTGACTCCGGATGTGGTGGTGATGGACATCGGCATGCCGGACCTCAACGGCGTGGACGCCACGCGACAAATCAAAGCACGCCTTCCAGGAACAAAGGTCATCGCTCTTTCGTTGCATTCCGACGAGCGGTTCATTACCGGAATGTTCAAGGCCGGCGCGTCAGGTTACTTGTTGAAAGATGGCGCCTTTGAGGAACTGGCGTGCGCCATTCGAACTGTGATGGATGGTCACACCTACCTCTGTCCCCGCGTCGCAAAGACCGTGGTCAAAGACTACTTGCGTGATGCCATGGTTGTGACGAGCCCGAGAGGCCATGGGCTTTCGGATCGGGAGAGGGAAGTGCTGCAACTTATCGCGGAAGGCTGGAGCACGAAGGAGGTCGCCGACCGGCTCGACGTGAGCGTGAAGACCATTGAAACCCACCGGGCGCGGATCATGGAGCGGCTGGGCGTACACAGCGTGGCCGAGTTGACAAAATATGCAGTCCGAGAAGGTCTGACCTCGCTCGAAACATAGACGCATTCTTGCGTTGCACAACGAGTGGGAGAACTGACAGCCGCGTCTGTCAGGGTTTTCGGAGGAGAAAATAAGGGTTTTCCTGATAGTCCGTTCCCGCACTTTGCCTGTAGACTTGAAAACTAGTGTTTGAGAAAGGCGTTGCAAATGGTTTTGCTCGCTCCGAGGAAGATGAACACGGGAACCGTAAGACGCGAAGCCGTTGGCTGGCGATGTGGGTTTGTCCAACCTTTTGCGCAGCCTGAGCTTTCAAGCTTGCACAGTCGTCATGCAAAGACTGTGGTGTGCGAGTTTGGAGACGGCGCAGTTG
>JBAZIR010000309.1:0-7361 GCA_041651735.1 Verrucomicrobiia bacterium
CGCAAGCCAGCCGGGTGGAAGTGAGCGTCCTTAAAGTCCCGCGCGGCCTGCGTGTGCAAATCAAAGACGACGGCAAATCCTTCGAGGTGGAACGGGTGTTGCGCACGAAGAAGAATACGCGCCTCGGGCTGCTCGGCATGCGAGAGCGAGTGGAGATGGTCGGCGGCAGCTTCCGGGTGGAATCCGCCCCAGGCCACGGCACCACCGTCCATGCGCAGATTCCGCTGGGCGACGGCCCGCGCGCAGAGGGGTTGACAATTCGCTGATGAAGCCAGCAGGAACCCGGACTTGAAAACCCATGAAACGCATCACCGTGCTGCTGGCTGAAGATCATACGGTCGTCCGCGAGGGCCTGCGGAGATTGTTGCTGGCCGAGCACGATATCGCGGTGGTCGGCGAAGCAGCCACGGGCCGCCAGGCAGTGGCACTGGCGAAGAGTCTTCGTCCCGCCGTGATCGTGATGGATATTGCAATGCCACGGCTCAACGGTTTGGAAGCCACCCGGCAAATTCGCAAGGCCGTCCCTGACACCAAAGTGCTCATTCTTTCCGCACACAGTGATGACGCCTACGTCGAACAACTGACCGCGTTGGGCGCCGCGGGATTTCTGGTCAAACAAACCTCCTCCCACGTTCTTTCCCAGGCGATTCGGGAAGTTCAAAAAGGAAACACGTTTTTCAGCCCCTCCATCGCCAAGCGCCTCCGCGACGCTGATGAGCAGCCGGCGCGTCGAGCGGAACGGCTCAAGAAGCACGCCGCCGGGCTGAGTTCACGCGAATTGGAAACCCTTCAACTGATAGCCGAAGGCCAGGCCAACAAACAGGTCGCGGCGGAACTGGGCATCAGCGTCAAGACGGTCGAAAAACATCGCGACCATCTTATGAAGAAACTCGACATCCACGACACCGCCGGTCTTACCCGCTACGCCATCGCGGCGGGCATCGTCGAGAGCACCGTCCAATTGACCGTCGTCTGAGGGTCGGGCCGGGGTTCGTCCCCGATGGGGATAACACCCCATTGCGCCTGCACGGTTTCGCAATCCATATTCTGGCGTCATGCAACACGCGTCCACCAACACACAGCCGCGGCGCGCAACGACTGTTCATTCGACCCCAATCGAAATTGATGCCAAGCCGTCGCAAGACAGATTGGTCAACAGGGTGGACTTCCTCCATCTGAATCAGGCGCGTCCGCTAAGACGTGAGGTGCCGGTTGATTGGTTGGAAACCGGCGTCGAAACGATTCCGTGTCACCACTACGTCAGGGTCGGAACGCACGGCTTGCCGCAAACGCGGACGTCGAGCGGAAACGTCGCGCTCATGGCCGACTGCGGATGATCTGTCGCGTCTGAAGGATGCCGGCTTGGGACCGCCGACCAACGATCTCGTGCACAGCACGTTCGTGTTTCCTGATTTGTCAGCGATGACCTGCCGGCAAAGGCGCCGATTCCTTGCGTGGAACAAAGGAGGAGGAAAGGCGCTGGGCTTCGGCAATTTTGTCGGGCGTCATGTCAGCCGCGATACGTTCACGGTAATCCGCTGCGCCTTCGAAACCCTGCGCGGCAGCCAGATTGAACCACTTGTATGCATCGACATCATTCTTCGCCACTCCCTCCCCCTTGGCGCAACACACCCCAAGGTTCTTTTGAGCGTAAGCATCTCCCTGGTCCGCCGCTCTCCGATACCACTTCACAGCTTCGGAGTGGTCTTGTGAAACGCCGCTGCCTTTGGCGTAACAGATGCCAAGATTGACCTGGGCGAACATGTGTCCCTGCTCCGCAGCCTTTCGATACCACTTCACGGCCTCGGCGAAGCCTTGCGCGCCGCGCTTACCCTTGGTGCAGGAAATGCCGTAGTTGAATTGAGCGTCCGCATCTCCCGACTCTGCCGCTTTGCGGATCAACGCCTTGCCTTTCGCCTCGTCCTTGGGCACACCAATGCCGAAAAGATACTTCCATCCCAGCTCAAAGTCTTCGCGAGCAGAGTTCGGCGTAGCGGCATGTGACGAAGCCGTTGACGGATTCTTCGTTGCGGGCGGAGCGGCGGAAAGGACAGTTGATGGATTGAAGATGAACACTGCAAGGAACGCCAGCGACGCGGCCAAGGTGAAGATGCGATGCACAGGATAGTCTCAGTATTGTCAGTATTGTTGTGTGGCTTCGTGGTGAACGACCGGCTGTTGGATCTGGTCGCTGCTGAGTCCAACCCTGATGCGGGCGTCGGCGGCTTGGATGGCTTTGACCACCACACGCCATGAGGCAACAGCCTTGGGAGCGAGGATGGGCAGCGCGGCCATGGTAACGGTATTGTCCTGCGCCTGAACCGCGGTCGCCCCCGTGCCGGAGACAAACGACTGGCAGGCCGGCAGCGTGCAGACAATTCGGATGTTGGTTCCGCTCGTCGTGCCTTGGTTGGTCACTTTGATCACGTAGGTCACCTCTTTGCCAACCTCGACAGGGTCTTCGAGATCCACCACTTCGAGCAGAATGGCGGGAATGACGAACTTTATCGCACCGAGGTCTTCGACAAAGAAATTGCTGCACGCCTTCGGAGTCACGCACCGGTAACGTCGTTTATTGGAGGAGAAGTCAAAGGCAAAGGCCGGCGCGGGTTCTTTACCCATCCAGAGCACCTTGTGCAAGCAGATGGGTTTGCCATCTTCTCGCGATGCCATGAATGGCATGGTTGTGCCGACCGGTATGTTGGTGTCTGCGATTTCGGCGGCGGCGGCGGCGCGCAAAAGGTCGTCAAGACTCCCCTTCCAGCCCGCTTGTTCCAGAATGGACGCCACATCGGGTTTCAATTGCTCATTGCGAAAGAGCAACCGCAGATCTTCGACGGTCGTAAGTGGCGGAGCGAAGCGGGTGGCGGGATTCCCGAGCCGTGTGGCGTAGTGTTCCGCCGCTCGAACTGGCAGGCAGAACAGCAGAGCCAAAACAGCTGCATGGGCAAGAACCCTGGGCATTCGTTTCATGCGAATCACGCTCCCGCTCGCCATCCTGTGCCTGGCGCGCTTAGTAAGTGTGCGTGCTCTCTTCCTTCGAGACCGGAGCCTTGATCAGGTCGGACGTGTATTTAACCGTGGCGCGTGCATCGCCCGCAGTCACTCCCTTTACCTTGACCGTCCAGCGAACCGCTTTCTTCGGATCGAGTTGTGGATACGCATCGAAAGTCACCGTCTTGCCTTCAGCATTTCCAGCGGTCGAACCCGTCGCAGAAATCAATTCCATCTGTGGCGGGACCTGCAGCACCACTTTGATGTTGGTGTCAGGCGCCGTGCCCTGATTGGTGATTGTGATGACGTACTCCGTCGTCTCGCCAAGTTGAACCGGGTCCACTGTGTCCACCATCTCCAGGAGCAATCCTGCGAAACCCTTCCACACCGTCTCGGCAGAGGCTTGGGCGGTCAGTCCGCCGCCCGCCGCAGACACTTCGTTGACACACGTGCCGACGACCGGGTGTGTCACCTTCATCTGCATCTTCTTTTCTTCTTCAGGACCCAGGGTCGCGAACCGCCAAGTGGCCTTGTTGTCGACCACCGTGGCGCCTTCAGCCGACAGGATGCGATTGCCCGCCGGCGCGCTGTCGGTGACCACGACATCGGACAGTGGGGCGTCACCCGGATTGGAAACAACGATGTCATAGGTTGCCGTCCTGCCTATATACTGTTGCTTCGTGCCGGTCTTCTTGACTTGCAGTTCAGGTTGTGTGACGACCGTGACCGCCTCACTCCCCACTTTCCCCGCGTTCGAAGACTCGGCGACAGCCGTGTTCGTGAACTTGCCGCGCCGGAGGGCTTTCAACACCACGGGTACCGTTGCAGATTTCCCAGGCTCAAGATTTCCGACCTTGTAAACGAGATTGGTCTCGCCGGAAGCGTGGCTCATGCCCGCGGGAACCGTATCGGTAAGCACTACGTTTTCCGCGGTTGTGCTGCCGGTGCTGCTCACGACGACATCGTAAGTGACATTCTGGCCAATGACGGCCGTCGCTGGACCTGTTTTCTGGATGCCAATAACGGGTCTGCCAACCATTGTGACCACGCACCCGCGAGGAACCGCCGACACCGTGGTGCAATTTCGAATCTCGCCTTCCTTATCCATGCGAACCCACACCTTCAGCGTGGAAATATCACCCTCATTCATGGTCTTGAATCGCCAGCTCAATACACTGTCCTTGACGGTTGCCTCAGGCTCGCTCTTGACGTAGGTCGCGCCGTCAGGCAGGTAGTCGGAGATGACGATATGGGCAGCGTCGTGAACGCATTTGATGTCCAACGTATAGAGAACGGTCTGCCCCACGATCGCCTTTGCAGGTCCGCTCTTGATCACATGCACCAGGCAGACAGCCCAGTCCACGGATACAGCGCTCACTGCGTCCTGAGCTTTCGGCGCGGTTTGGGCGAACCCCGTCCCCGCAACCATCACGATCATGGACAGCGCCAACATTTTCCAAAAAGACATTCTATTCATTTGTGCCTCCGTTACTGGTTCACACGCCGTCCTCGGTGTCCTTGTTCTTGTTCTCTCTTATTTTACGAATCCACGCGACCTGCCGAGATCCAACGATGGTTGAGATCGACTCCAATTGACCACGTAACCTAACGGTCGTTACATGCGGGCGCTATGGGGTGTTTACCCCATGTAACCCCAAAACCCGCATAATCCCAGGGGCGCACACAAGACATCGCTGCCGCTTTGTGAGATTGTTATTTGCGGATGTTCTCAGAGCGAGGCTTTCAAGTTTCCCGAAGCAAATGTTCCCCGAATAATTGACAAACCCTTACGCGCCGCTAGGTTTAGACTCCGCGCTTGTGAATTGTGACAGCGACCTTTCAGCACACACCTTCTGAGACAGCTACCAAAGGAATGCAACGACGAATCACAAGGACAGGGTCGGGCGTGATCGCGCTGGGCTCGGTGTTGATGATCGCAGTCATGGTCGCTTGGGCAGATGGGGTTCCAACAGGGCGGATTGCCTTTGACAAACCCGGTGTGAACTTCGGAGTTGTAGACCAGCAAACAGTGTTGTCGCACGTTTTTACCCTGCTCAATACCGGGTCAGGAAAACTGCAAATCATCGCGATCATGACCGGCTGCAACTGTGCATTGGTGGAGATGGACTCTCGGGAGATTCCGCCGGGCGGCCGTGCTCGCGTCAGGCTCGACTTCAATACCGGCATTTTCGCGGGGCCAATACATAAGACCATCACTGTGCGGTCCAGCGATCCAGACACCCCTCTGGCTAACTTCTTCTATGAAGCCGACGTGCAACCCGTCTTTATGTTCTCTCCGCCGGTACTGGATTTTGGCGCCATCGCGCCAGGCAAATGTGTCGAGCGCGAAGTCGCGTTGTACGAAACGAGAGGTCGCCCATTCGCGATCCGCCGCATCGCGTGCACCGAGCCAGGTCTCAAGGTTGAAACCAACCCATCCGGCCATGCCGCCTCGAAGTATCACCTTAAGATCACGCTCGCGCCCCAACAGAACTCGGGCCCAATTTGCGCGCGCCTTATGGTGGAGACGGACCAGAAGAAGTTTTCCGACCCCAACCTGTTGCTGACCGGCACGGTGGTGGGCGCGGTGCGCGTGGAGCCAACCATGCTGTTCCTCGGCATGGTGCAACAAGGCGAGAAGTTTCCGGCAAAGCAACTTTGGGTGCGGAATACGGGGTCGAGACCGGTTGAGATTCGGTCGGTTGATCCCGGTCATCCGGCGCTGTGCGCGACCGTAACCACCAATGCGCCCGGACGCGAGTTCTGCATTGATTTGACGACACGCCACGCATTGCCACCGGGCTGGATGCGTCACACACTGCGTATCGTCACAAGCGAGTCGAACATGCCACTGGATGTACCCGTGAGCGGCGTGGTCCGAACCACTGGCAAAACAACACCCCGATGAGCATGGCCATCACACGACAACCGCGGATATGGAGTGGGTACGGGTGCCTTGTCCTGGCGCTTGCCACTCTCGCGACAGCATGGCCGGACGAGCCGGGGCGAATCACCTTCGACGAACCTGGCGTGAATTTCGGCGTCGTGGATCAGCAAGTGACCGTGTCGCGCATTTTTACCGTGCGCAACGTTGGATCGGGGACTCTGCGCATCCTGGACCTGCTTTCGGATTGCGGCTGCGCAAAAACGGAGCCGGACGTCCGCGAGATTCCACCGGGCGGCAGGGGACAACTCACGATTACTTTCATCAGCGGCAACCTCAATGGCTCGATCAACAAGACGGTGACAGTGCATTCGAGCGATCCCGTTCATCCGGCGAAGGAGCTTTTCATTCGCGCGAACGTGCAGCCAGTCTTCATTTTCTCGCCGCCAATATTGAACCTGGGCACAATCGAGCGCGGTCAGGCCGCAAACGGCAAAATCGTTCTGCGCGAGACCCAAGGGCGACCGTTCGCAGTCAGGAAAGTCATCACTTCACAACGGGATTTGACAGCCGAATGTGAACCGATTTCCGCCAGCAACAGCGTCGCACACCGGCTCAAGATCGCGCTCGCCCCTCAACGGAAGGTTGGACAGTCATTCTTCAATGTGGTCGTAGAGACGGACCGCAAAGAGAGACCCAGCCTCCAGGTCATGGTGATGTGTGATGTTGTCGGCCCGGTACGAGTCTCACCGCAAACGGTTTTTCTGGGCATGGGCCTGGAGGGTGTGAAACTCCCACACAAGACGATCACGGTACAAAACACGGGGCCAAAGCCCATCGAGATCAAGTCAGTTGACCCGGGCCACCCGTCGTTGAAGGCAAAGGTGACAACAGTCACGCCCGGACGCGAGTTCAGCATCGAACTGACCTTGCAACGTCCTTTGCCAGCCGGTTCGATGCGTCGCATGCTGCGTGTCTTTACCACAGACTCCGATGATCCCGTAGAAGTGGCTCTTGTTGCCATCGTGCGCAAACACAACAGTGCCGACGCCAAATGATAAGTGGAGCCTCGCGCGTTTCCGCGGTTTCATTTTTCATGCGCAGGTCAAAAAAACACTGGACACACCTGCTTGCAGCTACGAAGTTATAACCGTTCTGATTGGAGGAACACGATGAGTAGAGATAGTTTTGTGAAAATTTCAGGATGCCATTTGCACCGGCGCTCACTTGGAGTCGCGCAAGCGGCAAGTTTATTGCTTGTTTGCGGCACTGTTTTGCTCTGGACGGGCACTCCTTCTGCGTTTTGTGACTCGCAGAAGTCGGGACTTTGTGACGCTAACAAACCGGCCCCCCTCCCCCTGCCTCCCCCGCCCCCGCCCCCGCCACCCGCACCGCCGCCGTTGCCGGAACCCAAACCGGCGCTGGAGCAGGAACCCAAACCGGCGCTGGAGCAGGAAGTGTCTGGGGACTGGTCCTTGGAGGC
>JBAZIR010000310.1:0-7334 GCA_041651735.1 Verrucomicrobiia bacterium
CGCACCGTGAGGCTCTGCTTCTATGAATGCGAATTGCTTGACGGCGAACCAGAGCCGCTCGATTGCCAGGACTGCCGCTGGGTTCACGCGACAGAACTGCGCCGCTACAAGTTTCCCCCCGCGGATGACGAATTGATCGAACTGCTGACGAAACCGTAATGTCACGCTTGCGTTACACCTAACGCGCCACCGGCAGGCGATAACATGCGGCTTCTTCATCGTTGCGCACCAGCAACAAGTCTCCTGCCAGCGCAGGTGGATTCCAAGTCTTGCCGGAAACAGCAGGGAATCTTGTTAATTCGCGCCGACCGGTCGGCACAGGGTCCACAAGCGCGACATCGCCGTTCTCAGCCGTGATGAGCAGCACGTCCCTCACGAGAATAAACTGGCCGTGACCGTACCGACCCTCTCTCCATTTCAACGCACCGGTTGACAGGTCCACGCAAGCGAGCGTGCCGTCGTCCAACCCATACACATGTCCGTCGCGAACGACCATGTTGTTGAACTTCGACTTCAGTTTCCGTGTCTTCCAGAGAGGCTTCACGCTGAACCGCCCTGCCCCGTCCCGCTGCAACTGCAAGAGCTGGCTGCCTTCGCCATAGCCGCTGCTCACGAGCACGCGATCGCCGTCGAGTGCCATCGGTTGTGTGATGTGCGTGTGGCCGGGATTCCACGGATACTCCCACAACACGCGGCCGGTGGCCTGCTCGTGGCCAAAGACGGCGTGCTCGTTGAAGATCAACACTTGTGCCACACCGCATAACATTGCTGTGCATGGCGAACTATAACCGGAGCTGTCGTCGCCACCGCTCCAGAGCCGCGCGCCATCGCCGAGCCGATACGCCACGAGCGAGCGGCCGTTTGCTCCGCCGGGATTGACGATCACCGCATCCCCCAGCACCAGCGGCGAACCGGCGTTGCCCCAGATGTTCACGCGGCGGTCGTTCTCGGTAAGGATGTTTTTGCTCCAAATCGCCTTGCCGGTGGCGAAGTCGAGGCAGTTCAAAATGCCCGTGCCGCCGAGCGTGACGACCTTCCCGCTTACAATTGTCGGCGTTGTTTGCGGGCCTTCCCCGGCGACGGCACTGCTGAAACGCGCAGCGTCAGCGTGAATCCAAAGGACTGAGCCCTTCAGCAAATCGTAGCAAACCACAGCCTCTTGGACGCCGCGTTGTTCCATGGTCACTGCGCGATCGCCGACGACGGCGAAGCCCGACCACGCGGGACCGATGGGCTGCCGCCAGAGTTTTTGCGGTGGCTGCGCGCTCCAGTCGCGCGCCAGTCTCGGTCCGTCGGGAAGCATCGAGTTGCGATGCGGACCGAGGAACTGCGGCCAATGCGGCTCGGCACCCGCTGGTGCGGCGGCTGGGACTGCCGGCTGCGCCACCACCGGCATGGCGCTCCGCCAACGATACTTGATGATCGGCACCAAATCGCCAGTCACACCATGAATCTCAAACAAAGCGGCAGGCAATCCGCACATGCAAATGACAATGCCGAGCGTCCGCCACCGCGTCTTCCAGGGCAGCCGCGAGAAGAACATCAGCCATAGGATGAGCACTACGGCTGCTGCAATGACGATTCTCGCGATGGCCATGTGGCCTTGCTGAATGGACGGTTCCTCCCACAGCACGCGAACGTAAAAGGCGCTGAGCCCGGCCAACACGAGAGTCACCCATAACGGCCACCAACGCGCGGGCCGCCGTTGTGCAAGGGAGGGACTGGAGGAACCGGCAGGCTCAGTCATGGCACCGCCTCACCGTCGGCGCCGTGCCGGATCGAAAAAACTCTGTTAATTTGCTTGGCGTCACCATGCTCATCGCTAGATAACAAGCAGCGTATGCAAAGGCAAAAAGATTCGCCCATTCGCACCATCACGCTGGGCCATAGCCCGGACCCGGACGATGCGTTCATGTTCTATGCGCTGGCCTCTGGCAAGATCCAGACGGGCGAGTTGCGCTTTGAGCACATTCTGCAGGACATCCAGACGCTCAACGAGCGCGCCACGCGCGGCGAACTGGACGTTACCGCCATCTCCATCCACGCCTACGCCTCCGTGCTGGACAAATATGCGCTCCTGCCCAGCGGCGCCTCGATGGGCGACGGCTATGGGCCCATGATCGTGAGCAAGGCGCGCCGGACGAAGGATGAAATTGCGAAGATGCGCATCGCCGTGCCGGGCCGGATGACCAGCGCGTTCCTCGCGATGCGACTCTGGCTTGGCCGCGAGTTTGAGCATGTCGTCGTGCCGTTCGACCAGATTTTCGCCTCCGTCAAACGCGGCGATGCCGACGCGGGTCTTATCATTCACGAAGGCCAGCTCACTTATCAGAAGGAGGGTCTGGAACTCTGTGTGGACCTCGGCGCTTGGTGGAAAGAAGACACGGGCGGTCTGCCATTGCCACTCGGCGGCAACGCCATCAAGAAGTCGCTGGGCAAGCCGCTGATGAGCCGCATTTCACCGTTGTTGACCGAGAGCATCCGCTACGGCCTCGCGCATCGTGCGCCCGCTGTCGCCCACGCGATGGCCTACGCCCGCAACATGGACACGCCGTTGGCCGACAAGTTCGTCGGCATGTATGTCAACGACTGGACGCTCGACTATGGCGACAAAGGCCGCGAAGCGATCCGGCTCTTCCTGCGCCGTGGCTATGAGGCTGGTGTCATCCCCCAGCCGGTGGAATTGGAATTCGTGGAGTAACGCCACCATGCAATACCGCACGCTGGGCCGTTTACAGACGAAGGTATCGGCACTGGGTTTCGGCACCATGCGGCTGCCGATTCTTGGCGGCGTAGAAGCGCAGATTGACGAAGCACAGGCGGCGGAGATGATCGCCTACGCGATTGACAACGGCGTCAACTACGTGGACACGGGCTATCCCTACCACGGCGGCGCCAGCGAGCCGTTCGTCGGCCGTGTCCTCTCCCAAGGCTACCGAGACAAAGTGCTCCTCGCGGCCAAGATGCCCACCTGGGCCGTGAACGACGCCAGCGACTTCGACCGCTTCCTTAACGAACAGCTCGGCCGCTTGCGCACCGACCACTTTGATATTTACCTCCTTCACTGCCTCCACGCCGGCGTCTGGGCGAAACTGCGCGCGCTGGGCATCTGCGAATGGATGGAACGCGCCAAGGCCGACGGGCGGTTCGTTCAGCTCGGTTTCTCCTTCCACGACTCGGCGGAGGTTTTTCGCCAAATCCTCGACGACTACGACTGGCCGATCTGCCAGATCCAATACAACTACATGAACGAGGATTTCCAGGCCGGCACCGAAGGCCTGCGCTACGCCGCGTCCAAAGGTGTCGCCGTCGTCGTCATGGAACCGCTCCAAGGCGGCGGCCTCACTCGGTTGCCAGAACCGGCCCGCCTGCTGTTCGATCGCGCCGGCTGCACCCGCACGCCGGCCGACCTCGCCCTGCAATGGCTCTGGCACAAACCGGAAGTCTCCATCGTCCTCAGCGGCATGAGCAGCATGGAGCAGGTTCGCCAGAACGTCGCCAGCGCCAGCCATTCAGGAGTCGGCGTTCTCACGCCGCGCGAACTCGAACTCGTTGGCAGCATCCAGCGATCCCTGGAGGGACTTCGACCCATCCCCTGCACGCAATGCCGCTACTGCATGCCCTGCCCCCACGGTGTGGACATCCCGCTGAATTTCCGCCTCTACAATGACGCGAAAGCCTTCGGCCCCAACAGCGAGTTGCTGAGCAAAAACATCTACCTCATGACTCCCGAAGTCGCCCGCTCCGGCACCTGTGAAACCTGCGGCGAGTGTGAGTCGAAATGCCCCCAAGGCATCGAGATCGCCGACTGGCACAAGCGCGTCCACAAAGAGTTCACTGCGTAGCCTTCGAACCCACGGGCCAGCCAAGTCGAGGCATTCCGCTGATCTGCACCCCAACCACGTCACAGTGTCACCGGCTCGCCCTACCCAGGTCGTAGCCCGCGACTCCGTCGCGGGATTGAAATGACATGTCTCGCTGCAAAGTCGCAAGCCACGATCCATTCTCTCTCCAATCTCCAGCCCAATGTGCGGGGCTGCAAATAGGCTTGCCAACCGATTGCCAAAGGCGTAAACAGACCCTGCCGAAAATCTCAACGGCTGCGCTCGCAAGGTGCAAAATCTGCGGGATGCCATGTGCCAGGTTTCATCGAATGCCAACTGCTCGACCAGACCCAATTGACGACCGCACTCCCTTAATGCTTGCCGCATGTTCGGGAAACCTATGCAGTCTGTTCGATCTAATCCTCTCAGGAGCTGAGATCGACAAACAGAATTCGCGACGATGGACGGCTTTGATGTATGCGTGCTGGTTCAACCAATATGAGATTGTGCAGCAGTTGCTTGATTCAGGAGCAGATCCAAATATCCACAAGTCATACGACATGGTCGAGACGCCTCTGAGTATTGCTGCACATCAGGGGCACTTCGAAATCGCGCGACTACTCATTGCCCACGGTGCTGATCCCACCTGCTACGCAGGCGTTCCGGCTGTACGCGCAGAGTGTTACGCCCGGTGGAGCGGTCATCTCGATGTCTCCAGATTCCTGCTTGAGCAAGAAGACAAGTACCAAAAGGACCAGCTAAGCAGTGGTGGCTGAGCAAGCCGGCTGATTCTCCCACGCCCTCAGGTAGATGGACAACCTCCGTGCGCGACCCACTCAGACCTCACGACTGATTTCTGACCACCATCGTCCCAGTTTCACCGCGCCGCCCCATGCCGACCGATGGCATCGGCCATCGCGCGAAGGTTGGCGTTGGGACAGTTCGGGCTGGTGGCGCAGCCGGGACTGATGATGTGAACACCGGCGGCGAGATTCTCTTCAACCTGACGCGCGATCGCCGCCGGAGCGGCGCAGAGAAGGTCGGTGGTGTTGATGTTGCCCATAAGGGTGTAGCGGCCCGCAGCAGCAGCCACCATTTCCGCCGGCGGCACAGCCCAATCGAAGTTGAAACAGGTCATGCCGGTCTGAGCCAGCAGGTGAAGCCGGCTTCGCACGTCGCCGCAAACGTGCAGGATGGTGGGGCCTTGGATACGAGAAATCAGGCGCTGATGGATTGGCAAGAGGCAGGTTTCATACGCCTCGGGGGATATCATGCGCGCACCCGCCCCACCCTCGCCGATGGAAATGGCGTCGGCCCCGGCCTCAAACTGGGCGTTGGCGTGGCGCACGAGGACCTCGACACACACGTCGAGGAATGCGGCAATCTGGGACGGTGCGTCCAGGAGTCCCATGAGGACGTTCTCGACGCCATGCATGGCCTGAAGCATGGAGAACGGTCCCATGATTTTTCCAAGCACCGCCATGCGGTCACCGTAACGCTGCTTGGCGACGCGAATAGTTTCCAAGCATGTCTTCAAGGGCTGACGATCGAGGAGGTCGCCGGGTACGGTGGCGTCATCGGGCGCGCACCATGGGTTTGACTTGAACGTCGGCAATCGGTCGGGCGCTCCCCAATCCATCTCAGCGCCAAGCGCGGCCGGTTCGCCAAAGTAATTGATGATGAAGCTGACGGCGTCAAAGCCGAGGGTGTCGTGGTTGGCCGCCATGAGCCGCGCCTGTTGCTCAGCGTCGAGGTGGACCGCCGGCATGAAGCAGCCGGTTGACTGCTGGAGTTCGACGGTGGTCATGGCGGCGACGTGGGCCAGCGGGGCGCGGTCCGGCTTGCCGCCCGTCAACGCCGTCAGGAATCGCTCGCGTGAATTCATAGCCGTCGCATCTCCGACACCGGCCAGCGTATGCGGCGGGGACGATGGCGACAAGAAGAAGTGGCAGCCGAGGTGATCGGATCGCCATGCCGCCGCCAGGTTGGAGGAGCCGCCGCACCGTCCCACTCCCTGCCGCTAAGAAGCACGAAAGAACGCTTCGGGTTGCCGTTGCAGTGTCGGTCGCCTCGTCTGAAACACCCGTGCTTCCAACGATCACGAGGCGACTGTCTCAGGGACTCAGGTCGTGATGAGATATAACATCCGCGTGCGGTTTGCCGACGTGCGCGGCGGCCATCTTGCGAAGTTTGTAGCGTTGAATCTTGCCGCTGGCGGTCTTGGGCATCTCTTTTTGAAGATGATGGCGCGCGGATACTTGTGCGGCGCGGTGTTGGATTTGACAAACGCCTGCAATTCACGCACCAGTTCTTGCGTCGGGGGATAGTTGTCCTTGAGCACCACGTAGGCCCGCACCTTCGTCAGGCCATCTTCATCCTGCACCCCGATGACACCGCTCTCCAATACGGCTGGATGTTCATGAAGAACGTGTTCAACGTCCGCCGGCCAGACCGCAAGGCCGCTGACCTTGAACATGTCGTCGGTTCTTCCTGAATACCAATAGTAGCCGTCGGCATCCACGGAGAACTTGTCGTGGGTGTTGACCCACTCGCCGCGGAACGTCTCTTTCGTCTGCTCGTGCTTGTTCCAGTAACCGGCCGCCACGCTCTCGCCCTTGATGAGCAGCGTGCCCGTGTGGCCGGGCGGCAGTTCCTTGCCGTCATCGTCCACAATCATCGCTTCATAGCCCGGCACGATTTGTCCAGTGCTGCCCGGCCGGGTGTTGCCCGGACGGTTCGAGATGTAGATGTGCAGAATCTCGGTGGAACCGATGCCATCCAGGATGTCGACACCAAAACGTTTTCTCCACTTTTCAAACAACGATTTTGGCAGCGGCTCGCCGGCGGAGACGCACATCCGGACCTTGCCGAGCTTTGTCCGGCCCGTTTTCTCGGCCAGGTGCAGCATGGACGCATAGCTCGTGGGGACGCCGAAGAACACGGTTGGTTGGTAACGATCCACCATTTCAAAAGCCTTGTCTGGCAAAGGCCGTTCACGCAACAACACGGTCGTTCCGCCGGTCCGCAACGGAAAATAGAGACCGTTGCCCAGGCCATACGCGAAGAACAGCTTCGCGACAGAGAACGACACGTCATCTTCCGTCATCCCGATCGTGTCGCGTGCATACGCGTCCGCCGAAACGATCATGTCGTGATGCAGGTGGACCGTGCCCTTCGGATAACCCGTCGTGCCGGAGCTATAGAGCCAGAACGCCGCATCGTCCTTGGTGGTCTTGGCCGCCTCCAATTTTGGAGAAGCCTTCGCCATCAGATTCCTCAACACCAACGGCCCGCCATCACCCGTCTCGCCGACAACAATGTGCTCCAGAAAATCCAGATGCGCGCGGATTTCCATGATGTGATTCAGCAGGTCAGGCTCGACAATCAACACGTGGGCGCGGCTGTCGTTGAGGATATACTCATAGTCCTTGGCGCCTAGAATGGTGTTGATCGGAATGGGCACCGCGCCAATCTTCATCGCGCCAAAGAAAGCATACACGCACTCCGGGC
>JBAZIR010000311.1:0-7314 GCA_041651735.1 Verrucomicrobiia bacterium
TCCGCTCTTGGGTTGGCGCGACACTGGCGCTCGCGCTCGCTGGCGGCCGTGTCTTCTCGCAACAACCTGTCACGCTGCCCCAGCACATCAACGAAGAAACCTTCCGCGCCATCACCCGCGCGCTCCGGTATCTCGGCGAGACGCAGAACCCAACGGGTTCGTGGTTCAACGCCGGCAACATGGGCAGCTACCCGACGGCAATGACCGCGCTGGCCGGTCTCGCGCTTCTGGCCAACGGCAGCACGCCACGCGAGGGCAAGTTCGCCCCAAACCTCAAGCGCGCCGTCCAGTTCCTCCTTGCCGAGGCCGAGGCCAGTTCTACTGGCGTCATCACCAGCGCCATGGAAGGCCGATCCATGCACGGCCACGGCTTCGCCATGCTCTTCCTTGCCGAGTGCCTCGGTGAAACCGCGGACGAGAAAACCGAAATCCGCCTCCGCAACGCGCTCCACCGCGCCGTCGAATTGACCGCACGCGCCCAGAGTCCCGCCGGCGGCTGGATCTACACGCCCGACGGCAGCGGCGATGAAGGCTCTGTCACCGTCACCCAAATCCAGGGCCTCCGCGCCTGTCGCAACGCTGGTATCAAGGTCCCCCGCTCCACCATCGAGCGCGCCGTGAAATATCTCGAACTTTGCCAGAACCCCGACGGTGGCATCAGCTACTCGCTGGCCCAGCGCGGCGGCAGCCGCCCGCCTATCAGCGCTGCCGCCGTGGCCACGCTCTACGCCAGCGGCCGTTACGACAGCCCGATGACCGTCAAGTGCCTCGACTACGTCCTCCGCACCGTCACCCCCAACGGCCGCGAGACCTACGGCCACTGGTTCTACGCCCATCTCTACATGTCCCAAGCGATGTATCAGGTCCACGACAAGCGATGGGACAGTTACTTCATCGCGCTCCGCGACCGCCTCGTCGGCACACAGAACGCCGATGGCTCATGGAACGGCGACGGCGTCGGCCCCGTTTATGGCACCGCCATCGCCTGTATCGCGCTGCAATTACCGTATGATTATGTTCCAATTTTTCAACGATGAAGCTTAGTGAGGCCAGAACATGAATAAGAACATTCCCGTGCCGCTTGAGTCTCTGGCCGATCATTTATGCCATTAGGATCGGGCAAGTGCTGGAAGAGCAGAATTTCATGGCTGAGGTTCAAAAGGATATTACCCAATCGGTAGACAAAAGAATTGAGGATCCCACATGACCGCTGACAATCCAAAATCCGAAATCCAAAATCCAAAATCGAGCGACCTCGATGCAGCGCGTCATCTACAGGAAGCGCACGCCAGACTTCGCGCTGAACTAGCCAAAGTCATCGTCGGCCAGGACGAAGTGCTCGACCAGATGCTCATCTGCATCTTCGCCCGCGGCCACGCCATCCTCGAAGGCGTGCCGGGCCTCGCAAAGACCCTCATGGTCTCCGCCATCGCGCGCAGCCTCTCGCTCGATTTCGCCCGCATCCAGTTCACGCCCGACCTGATGCCAAGCGACATCACCGGCACCGAAGTCATCCAGGAGGACCGCGCCACCGGCCAGCGCGCGTTCCGGTTCCTGCCCGGCCCGATTTTCGCCAACATCATCCTCGCCGACGAAATCAACCGCACGCCGCCCAAGACCCAGGCCGCGCTGCTGGAGGCGATGCAGGAACATCAGGTCACCGCCGGCGGCAAGCGCCACCCGATGCAGGAGCCGTTCTTCGTCCTCGCCACGCAAAACCCGATCGAGCAGGAAGGCACCTACCCGCTCCCTGAAGCGCAACAGGATCGCTTCATGTTCAAGATTTTCGTCCGCTATCCGAAGTGGGACGAGGAACTCCAGATCGTGAAACTCACCACCGCCGGCGAGCAAGCCGCGCCTACGCCGTTGTTGACCGGAGCGGAAATCCTCGCGCTCCAGCAGATTGTCCGCCGCGTGCCCATCGCCGACCATCTCGTCCAATACGCGATGAAACTCGTCCGTCTCACGCGCGTCTCCGAGCCGGAAGAAGTCGCTGATTTTGCGAAGCAATACGTGAGCTGGGGCGCCGGCCCGCGCGCGACACAGTTCCTCGTTCTCGGTGCCAAGGCCCGCGCGCTGCTCAAGGGCCGCTTCCACGTCGCCGCCGAGGACATTCAGGCCGTCGCCGCCCCCGTTCTACGCCACCGCATCATCACCAACTTCACAGCGAACAGCGAAGGCGTCACCCCCGACGTGATCGTCGAGCGCCTGATCAAGGAAACGCCCGCGCACGAGAGCGAAGCAATGAAAGACCCGGCAGTGAAGGCGGCGCTCAAGTAAGAAGGAGGCCGTCATGCTTTTTCGACTCTACACATTCACAGTCAGTTTTCTTGCTCCAATCTACTTCGTGTCGTTTCCGTTTTTCTTCGTCGGGCCGCTCTCGAAATATTCCGGCCTATTCATCAAGTGTTTGCCGTGGATTGCTGCCTATCTATTGGTCGGCCTCGTTTTTCTGCTGATTCATCTGTGGCGGTCGAAATTGAAAACGGAAAGCAAGATCATCTGGACGTGCTTGGTCTTTTTCATCTGGCAAATAGCTTGGCCCATTTACTGGTTCAAGTTCATCTGGAAGAACGTTCCCTCCCCCCCGCCATTGTCGGGAGTTAAGAATGGCTGACACGAGACCGAATTACCTTGATCCGCGCGTTCTCGCGACGATTCATCGTCTCGATATCCGCGCGCGCCTTGTTGTCGAGGGGTTCATCAGTGGCGAGCATCGCTCGCCCTACCGCGGCTTCTCCGTCGAGTTTGCTGAGCACCGCGAATACGCGCCCGGCGACGATCTCAAGCATGTGGACTGGAAGGTCTATTCCAAGACCGACCGCTACTACGTGAAACAATACGAGGAGGAAACCAATCTCCGCGCCCACATCTTCGTGGACGCCAGCGAGTCCATGCGGTACCGCGGCCAGCACGCCGCGCTCTCCAAGTACGATTACGCCGCCACGCTCGCTGCCGCGATGTCATTCCTGTTGCTCCAGCAGCAAGACGCCGCCGGTCTTGCGCTGTTCGACAACGAATTGCGCCAGTTCCTGCCACCGAGCGCCAATCCCGCCACACTTCAGACGATCTGCCACCACCTCGAACAAGCCCAGCCGCAGCGCAAGACCAACGTCAGCGAGATCTTCCACGTCCTCGCCGAGAAGATCCGCAAGCGCGGCTTCATCGTCCTCATCAGTGACCTGTTCGTGCCTCTCGACGACCTCTTCCGTGGCCTCGAACACTTCCGCCACCGCCGCCACGAGGTCATGCTGCTGCACGTCATGGACGACGATGAACTGCGGTTCCCGTTCGAGGGCAACATCCTTTTCCGCGGCATGGAAGAACTGCCGAACCTCAAGGTCGAACCGCGCAGCGTCCGCGCCGCCTATCTCGATGCCGTCCGCAACTTCACCGCGAAGGTCAAGCGTCTGGCCGCGCATCACCGGATTGATTACCGGTTGATCAACACCCGGGAAAACGTCGGAGCCAGCCTCGCGGCATTTCTGGCTGCGCGGGCCGCGACGGCCAAGCTCGCAGGAACCAAGAGGTGATTTTGGATTTTGGATTGAAGAGAAGACGCGATGAACGAAAACGAGTTTAAGTGTCGGATCGGGCAGTTTTTGCTCCGTGAAATGAACGAGATCCTGGCCATGACGGTGGCCTCCATCAAGACGTTGCGCCGTGGCGCCGTCTGCCAATCCAAAATCCAAAATCCAAAATCCAAAATCGCGCAGTGACTTTTCTCAACACATCTTTGCTGCTTCTCGGCGCGGGCCTGGCGCTTGGCCCGATCATCATTCATTTGTTGAATCGCAGGCGCTATCGCATCATTGACTGGGCCGCCGCCGACTTCTTGCTGGAGAGCTTTAAGAAGACCAAGCGCCGCATCCGGCTGGAGCAATTGCTCCTGCTGGCCATGCGAGTGGCCGGGGTGGGTCTCATGGGAGTCGCGCTCGCACGGCCATTCGTGCCGGAGCAAAGCCTTGCCGCGATGCTTGGCACGCAGGCCCGATCCGACCATGTCATCGTTCTCGACGACAGCTACTCGATGGGCCAGACGCTCGGCAGCAGCACCCTCTTTGCCCGCGCCCGCGACACCGTCATGCAAATCGCCGACCGTGTCCAGCCCGAGGACACTTTCGCTGTTCTCCTGACCTCGCGCACAGTGGATGATCCTTCCGCAATCCAGAATCCGAAATCCAAAATCCAAAATCCTGTATTTGCTCCGGCGCACCTCACGGATCGCACCGCGTTCAAGCGCGACGCCGCAGCGCTCGCTGCCTCCGACTACTCCACCGATCTCGTGCCGTCGTTGCAGGCCGCGCTCGACATCTTTGCCAGTTCTTCCAACCCGGAGAAGCGCCTTTACATCCTCACTGATTGCCGCCGGCGCGACTGGACCGACGAGAACAGCCGCCGTATCCGCGCGCTGCTGGAGAAACTGGACAAGAAGGTCGCCCGCGCGTTCCTGATGGACTTCGGCGCGGTCGATGCGGCGAATCTTTCCATCACCGAGTTCGCCTGCGCGGAAAAGCATGTTATCCAGAACCTCCGCGCGAGATTCCTTGCCAGGGTTGTCAATCATGGCTCGCAACCCGCTCTGAACGTGCCGATGACGCTCCGCGCAGGTGACGTCGCATTGCCGCCGCGCATCCTTGACCGGATCGGCCCCGGCGAGAGTGTAACAGTGGATTTCTCCTACATCTTCCGGCGACCCGGCGTGACCGTGGCATCTGTATCACTGCCCGCCGACGCACTTGCGCCTGACAACGCCGCCCATCTTGCGCTCGACGTGCGCGACGGCGTGCCGGCGCTCATCGTCAACGGCGCGCCCGACCCGGAACCGTACATCAACGAGACTGACTATCTCATCACCGCGCTTGATCCCGGCGGCAAGGGCCTCGGCGGATGGCGACCGACCGTGATCACCGACCGTGAGCTGCCCGCCGCGCAGTTCGACAAGTTTGATCTTGTCGTGCTGGCCAACGTCGCCACCTTGCCGCAGGCGAAACTGGCCGAACTGGGAACCTATGTCCGCAACGGCGGCGGCCTCTGTATTTTCCTCGGCGACCGGCTGGATCGCGCGTTCTACAACGCCGCTCTATTCAAGGACGGCTCCGGCCTGTTGCCCGGCAAGCTCGGCGTGACGGAAGGCGACCCGAACAACGCGGAGAAATCCTTCCGTCTGAAGATCGAGCCGGGCGCGCATCCGCTTCAGACCGCGCTCGGTGGCGAGTTGACGGCGCTGCTGGCCGGCGTACATGTGCGGGCATTTGTGCCAATGGAAAGTAGGACAGGCGTCCCGCCTGTCCCATCAT
This sequence comes from Verrucomicrobiia bacterium, assembly GCA_041651735.1. Lineage (GTDB taxonomy): Bacteria > Verrucomicrobiota > Verrucomicrobiia > CAIQCK01 > CAIQCK01 > CAIQCK01. The sequence goes on from JBAZIR010000311.1 coordinate 5,301, forward strand.
CAATAACTGGTCAGGCGGGACGCCTGACCTACTCTGTCCTCGCCTCCTTTTCCGACCGCGCCAACTCCCCCGCCCTCGTCGAGCATCGCTTTGGCAACGGCCGCGTGCTTGTCTTTACATCCACCGCCAGCGCGCGCTGGCACGACTGGCCGGCCAATCCAAGCTTCCCCGTTTTCGTCCACGAGCTGTTCAGCTTTCTCTCGCGCGCGCCGATTCAGGACCGCACGGCCCGCGTCGGGACACCCATCGAACGCGCTGTCGAGCCACAGTTCATAGACGGCAGCGTGACGTTGAAGACGCCGCGCTATCCCGAACAACCCGCCGTCCGCCTGACACCGCGCCCCGTCGGCGAACAGATGCGAATCAGCTTCACGGATACCGGTCGCGCGGGCGTTTACGAACTCACGCTCGAAAACGGCGGCTCACAACGCGTGGACCAGTTTGCCCGCAATGTGGATCCCGCCGAAGGCGATCTCGCGAAGGCCGACCCTGCCGCCCTCGTCGCCGCGCTCGGCGACGCACCCGTGAAACTGATGCCCAACCTGGCCACCGCCGAACTCGACCTGCGCGAGCAAAGCCGTGGCAAGGAATTCTGGAAATACGTGCTCATCGCGCTGCTGGCCGTGCTGGTGATCGAGCAGACGCTGGCGAGAAGATTCACGCACTTGGCATGAAATAATGGAGTCATTGCTTCCCAAACTTTTCGGCCTCGATCCGAACGCCTTCGCGGGCGCGCGGTGGAGCGATCTCTATATCCGCTGGGTCGGTCTGCCGACGGCGGCGAATTGTGAGACGGCGTCGCCGCAAAGAACAGCGGAAGTCGGGGCACTAAGGCCCCTCCCACATTCAGGCACCCGTTCTTATTGGCGCACTGCGTTCCGGAATGTGGGAGGGGCCTTAGTGCCCCGACCCGCCAGCACTGTGGCCCCACCAACATGAACAACCTCGGCCCACACTCCAGAAACCTGCGACTCAATCGGCTCAAGGACGCGCCTGCTGTGTTCTTCATCACGAAATCGCTATGGCCAAAGAAGCCGGCTCTGGATGCCGAGGCACGGGCTGTGGTTGTGTCAGCTTTCCGCCATGCCGTGGCTCATGACCGCATCACACTGGCGGCATTTGTGGTGATGTCCGACCACTGGCACGGGTTGTTTGCGCTGTCGGTCAACTGGACGCTCCCAAAGTTCATGCACGACTTGATGAGTTTCGTCGGCGCGAAAACTCACAGCATCGTGAAGCGGTGGCAGACAGCGTGGGAAGACGGTTACCACGACACGCGGATCAAGTCGTGGAGACAATTCAACTACATGCGCGATTACATCAACCAGAACCCGGTGAGAAAAGGGTTGGCACAGAGGCCGGAGGATTGGGATGCCATAGGCATCAGGGAGACTGACATCATCTGCCAACACTGGCCTTGGGGATTTGAAGAAGAATGAGAACGCCTTTTGACAGAACTGTATCTGTAAGAAACCTGCAACGCCTGCGGGTCGGGGCACTAAGGCCCCTCCCACATTCAGGCACCGGTTCTTGTTGGCGCACTACGTTCCGGAATGTGGGAGGGGCCTTAGTGCCCCGACATCATTGGTTAAACTGTTCACTGTGAGTTCTCTGCTTTCCAAACTTTTCGGCCTCGACCCGAACGCCTTCGCGGGCGCGCGGTGGAGTGATCTCTCCATCCGCTGGGTCGGGCTGCCGACGGCGGCGGAGGGTGGGTGGTGGTCGCTGGCAACGCTGGCGTTGGTGGTGTTCCTGGTGTGGCACGCGGTGCGGGAGTATCAGCGCGAGGGCGCGGTGATCTCGGCGGGCGTAAGGCGGCTCCTCATGACGTTGCGGCTGGGCGCGCTCGGTGTGGCGCTGGCGATACTGTTCCAGCCGACGCTGGTGATTGATCGCAGCGAGCGGCTGAAAAGCACGGCGTGGCTGCTGGTGGATGATTCGTTGAGCATGGGGATCGAGGATAAACAAGAGGCTGGAGGCAAGCCACAGGCGGCAAGGATTGAGCAGGTCAAAT
>JBAZIR010000312.1:0-7308 GCA_041651735.1 Verrucomicrobiia bacterium
GAAGCCTGCCGCATTGTGTGGCAGAAGCTCGCGTCCGCGAAACCATGACGACGGACGTTTTCTGGCAGTGGGTCTGCGGCATTGCGGGCGCGCTGTTCATCGGCATCGCGAAAGCCGGCTTTGGCGGCGGACTGGGAATGCTGATCACGCCGCTGGCGGCGTTGGCGTTTCCGGCGCGCGAGGCGCTGGGAATCATCCTGCCGCTGTTGGTCGCCGGCGACGCGCTTTCGCTCTATCACTACTGGCGGAAGTGGGACTCGCGCAATGTGCTCTGGCTGATGCCGGGCGCGCTTGTGGGCATTGCGGTGGGGTTGACTTTGATCGGCAAGCTGGACGACCGCGGACTGCGTCAGTTCATTGGCGGTGTGGCGGTGGCGTTCATCGGCATCCAGTGGGTGCGCGATGTGCTGGGGGCTCATCCGGAACGGTATCACCCGAAACACTGGCACGGGGCGCTATTCGGCCTGGCAGCGGGCGTGACGACGACGATCGCCCACGCGGCCGGGCCGGTGGTGGCGATGTTTCTGATTCCGCAGCGAATGACGAAGGAGTTCTTCGTAGGCACCACGGTGCTGGTGTTCGCGCTGATCAACTGGATCAAAATGCCGTTCTTTTTCTGGCAGGGCATCTGCACGGTCGAGACGTTTCAGCAGAGCCTCTGGCTGATGCCGGTCGTGCCGGTAGGCGTGTGGATCGGTGTCTGGTGCAACCGCAAACTGTCACCCACGTGGTTTATGCGCGCGGTCTACATCGTTGTGTTTGGCACGGGTGTGGAACTGCTTTTCTTCTGAACGCGCAGCGGTGCGGCCGCGACCGGCGTCGATGTGCCTAGCGGCTTGCCGGACGGGGGTTGACGAATTGCAGCGCGCGGTCCCAATCGAATGCCGCCAATGCGTCACGGCTCTCCTTGTCCCTGAAGATGGCGACGACTTTGGGGACGAATAGCAGTCGAAACAGCGGCTCGCTTTTCTCGACAACCTTGTTGGCTTGGGGATCGTCCATCGCGTCGCGAATGGCTTTGCACGACATCAGGCGAAGCGCGTCGGGGTATAGCAGGAACCGGCCGCGCTTATCCGGTGAATCGGCCAGCACACCGAGCAGCGCGGCGGCGCCGTAGAAAGCCGGCGGCACCGGGTCGTAGCTGCTCAACTTCGACCTCCCTTTGTCATCCTCCATCTCCTTGACGAACACGCTGGAGCGCAAGTCATTCCTGGCGTTGGTGACGAACGCCGCGAAAGTCCCATCCTGCGGCACGGATCGGCCTGGGGGCGGGGCGAGCGGCTGGAACAACCATGCGACGCAGCCCAGGAGCGACGTCACCCACAGAAAGACAAACGCCACGACCAGCCCTTGAAGACAGCCGATGAGAAGGCCGAGTTTCTTGTTGAAGCCAAACCCCCACGCGCCCGTTCCCCCGCTGCCGACGATACGGTTGACGATGCGGCCGGCGATGGAAATCACCAGCCAGATCACCGACGCCGCAATGCCCACGGCCACGCTGCGCTCCCAGACTGGGTTCTGCGTGATGTAGGTTGCCACCATCGGCTCCAACAGGCTGCCCAACCGTGGCGACAACAGGATCGCGCCCGCCAAAGCGGTCAGATTAGCGATGGCACGAACCCCCCCGCGGAGGAAACCCGCAATCGCCTGCCAGAGAATCAGGATTGCAGCAACGAAAGAAGCGCTCATGTCATTCTTCTGCCGCTCCAGCAGCACCGAACCATGTTGATCGGTCCACGATCTCCAAGCGCGCCTGTCGCCGCCGCCAGCCTGCGGCCAGCGCCCAATCTATGCTTTCTTCAACGCGGCGCGCACTTCTTCAAGATGACCGGCTGAGCCGAGCATCTGGTTCTTGCCGGAGATCATCTTGGCGTACTCGCCGATGAACGGTTTGCCGAAATCGCGCAGGTCGAATTTTTCAGGCGTGTCGCGGAACAACTCGCGATGCACGCGGGTCCAGACCAGCCGGCCGTCGGTGTCGATGTTCACCTTGCAGACGCCCATCTTGCCAGCCTTGGCCAGATCCTCCTCCGGCACGCCGCTGGAGTCCTTGATCTTGCCGCCGGCGGCGTTGATGCGGTCCACCTCCGACTTCGGGACGCTGGAGCTTCCATGCAACACCATCGGGAAACCGGGCAACAGTTTCTTGATTTCCGTAACGACCTCGAAATGCAGGCCCAGCTTCTTGCCGGGTTCGGCCTTGAACTTGAACGCGCCATGGCTGGTGCCGATCGCAACCGCCAGCGAATCGCAACCACTCCGTTTGACGAAGTCCTCTGCCTCCGCCGGGTTGGTGAGCTTCACCGTGCCGACCACGTGCTCCTCGACGCCGCCGAGCTGGCCGAGTTCCGCCTCGACGGAAATGCCCTTGGCGTGCGCGCGATCCGCCACGCGCTTGGTGATGGCGATGTTCTGCTCGAACGACTCGTGACTCGCGTCAATCATCACCGAGCTGTAGAAGCCCGAATCGATGCAGTCGTAGCAGGTCGCCTCGTCACCATGGTCGAGATGCACCGCGAAGATGGCCTCGGGGAAGACCTGGTCGGCAGCACGGATGATGGCTTCCAGGAAACGCTTGTCGGTGTATTTGCGCGCGCCCTGGCTGATCTGGATGATGAACGGCGCTTTGCTCTCCAGGCAACCGCGGAAAAGGCCGACGGTTTGCTCCAGATTGTTGATGTTATAAGCGCCGACGGCATACTTGCCATAAGCGCACTTGAACAACTGTGCTGTCGTAACAATCATTGGCTTCTCTCCAAAACTAAGTTTGTATGGTTGAAATCGGCTGGAAACTACAGTCCAGTCCCGCCTCTGGCAACACGGAAATCAGTGTCCAGCCCCAATTGTTGATGCCTTTTGTCGTGCCGGTCAATCTCAATAAGTGCTTGCTTGTCGCCGACCACTCAGGCACTCAGGATGGAGTTGCCGTGTTTTAGGAACCAAACAGATGAGTACAGCATATCAAATAGTCGTTTGTGGAAGCATCGTGCCCGATCCATTGCAGACGTTGGAGCCGGTGGCAGGACCGGCCGGACCGGCGTTAAAGAATGAACTGATGTTGCCAGCCGTGCTGGACCCGTGGGCTGGCCACGCGTTGTTCGAGGCGGCGCATCTGGCCAAGAGCGCGCCCGGCAGCAAAGTCTGGCTCGTCAGCCTCGGCCCGAAGGCAAAGCTCCAGCAGGTCATGATGACCGTCGCGCAAAAGGTGCCGTTTGAACTGGTCGCGCTCGACGGACCATCCGGTGGCTTCACCGAAGCCGCCGATGTCGCTGCGGCGCTGGCAGATGCGATCAAATCCATCCCTGGTCTCGACATGAAACGGCTGCTGGTATTTGGTGGCTGGGAATCGGCCTCGCGCGGCGCAGGCGCGACGATGCAGATCGTCGGCGAGAAACTTGGAATCACTGACCAGTTTCAAGGCGTGGACAAGCTCACCGTCGCTGCCGACGGCTCGCTGGAAATCCTCGAACGTATCGAAGGCGGCAAACACCAGGTTTCCACATGCGCCGCCCTGCCCGCGGTGCTCGGCTGGGCCACCGGCAACCTGCCGGAGCCGCCGAACAATCCACAGGTCGGCATGATGAACATGCGCACCGTGATGCCCGCGCTCCAGCGCGCCAAGCCGGCAAAGGTCGCCGCCGAGGGCGTGAAGTTTGTCAGCGTCACACTGCCGAAGCAGCAGCGCGACACGAAGATCGTCAAGGACGTGCCGCCCGAAGAAATCGCCAGGGAAATCGTGGCGTGGATTGCGAAGGATTAAGGAGGGGAAAACGATCATGGAAACGATTCTGATTCTTGCTCACACGGAAACCGATGGCTCGCTCGCCAAGCCGGCGCTCGAAGCCCTCAGCGCGGCGCAGGCGCTCGGCGGCGCGCTCGTCGTCGGCCTCGTTGGCGAAAACGTCCAGGCGGCGGCGAATTGCATCGCCTCGTGCGGCGCGGCGAAGTTCCTCGGCGTCTCCGGCGCGGATTTCAGCCAGGCGTGCTACGCCACGGACGCAGCGGCGGCGGAAGCGATCTGCAAAGCAGCGGGCGCAACCATCGTCATCGCCCCGGCCACGTCGCGTTGGAATCGCGTGCTCGCCGGCGTCGCGCATCGACTCGGCGGACGCACGGACACGCACGTCACGGCGGTGTCTGCCGCCAACGGGGTCGTCTCCATCAACCGCTGGTATTACCGCCAGCGCATGGAAGCGGTACTCCAACGCGCGCAGCGACCATGGGTCATTGCGCTCGAAGCCGGTTGTTGCGAGGCGTGGAAAGGCGCCGCCGGCTCCGCGAGTGTCGAGGCTGTCGCCGTCAATCTGACCGACGCCTGCAAACGGACGACCGTCACCGGCATCCGCGCACCCGCAGCCGACCAGCAGACGATTCGCCCCGACGCCAACCTGCTCTTCGTCGCCGGCGCGGGCTGGACCAAGACACAGCCCGACGGCAAGGCCCATACCCCCGAAGCGGAGAAACTCATCCTCGATTTCCTGCGGTTGACGAAGGCGTCGCTCGGCAGCAGCAAGTCGCTCGTGGACCTCAGCGGGGAGGGACAGGCGGTGCTGTCGTTCATGTCGCACTTGCATCAGATTGGCCAGACCGGCTCGACGCCGCGCCACCCGAAGGGCCTCTCCACGTGTTGCCACGGCGAGGAGCCGCACACGGTCGGTTGGCGCTTCGTCAACGAACGCCGCGCCATTGACCTCAACCCGAACTGCGGTTGGGCGCGTGGCAAGGCCGACGTGCTCTACGTCGCCGACGCCTTCGCCGTCATGGCCAAGGTCAATGAATTGATCGCCGCCGGAAAGTAGGGAGCCAGCATGAATCCAGCCGATTACGAGAAACAGGCCGCACTGAACGCCGTCGCGCACATGGCCGCCGCGGCACGCACAGCGCCGAAGACGCGCGGCATAGACAACCTCTCCACCGTCATCATTGACGATCCAGACGTGAGGAAGATCGTGGCAGAGAAGATGAAGGAGATCGCCCAACGCGAAGACAGGCCGTTCTGCGAGCGCGACGCCAACTGTATCGCCCATTCACCGGCGATCCTCGTTGTGGGCGTCGCATCGAATCCCGCCGAACTCAACTGCGGCATGTGTGGCTGCGCGACGTGCGACGAACTGCGTGGCCAGCAGGGCGTCTGCGCCTTCAACTCCATCGACCTCGGCATTGCCATCGGCTCCGCCGCCGCGCTGGCCGCGCAGTTTCACCTGGACAATCGGGTGATGTATTCCATCGCCCGCGCCTGCATCGAGTTGAAGTTCTTTGGCGAGAACGTGAAGCAGGCGCTCGCCATTCCGTTGAGCGTCACCGGCAAGAACCCGTTCTTCGACCGGAAGTAACCGTGCGTTTCGCGTTGCCAGAACTTTGGACGTTGCGGGCGATGCGGTAGGACCAAGGCTGAAGCGTTCCTGACAGGAGTTGAAGGATAGCCGGCGTCAGACCATCGCCCTTCAATTCTGCGGCTTCGCCAGCAGGTGGTCGCGGAGGAACCTGACGAACGCCTGGTTGGCCGGCGGTTGCTCGCCGTCGGCGCTATGGCGATAGACGCACTCGATACCCAGCGCATCCATCTTCTCCTTCAGGATGTGGCCAAACTTCGGATGATGGATGCCCTGACCCGGCTTGCAGTCGGCCGGCAACGGCTCGTCCGGCTCGCCGTAGAGCATCACCACCGGCGGATCATCCCTCGTCAGGTGCGTGATCGCAGAGGCATCGTCCATGATCGCTTTCATTTCCGGCTTCTCAAAATCTTTCTTCGAGTTCAGGCCGAACAACTTCACCAATGCCGGATGCTCCCATGTCCGGCCGCCAATCCACTCGCGGATGACGAGCGGGTTGTAGCTCGGCTGCCCGCCCATGGAACCGGCGCACGTCAGTCGCGTGGACTGCCGTTCGACCGGATCGCTGCTGTCGGGCTTGGCGAGATCGTCATGAAACGCCAGCCACATCGAAATGCCCGCGCCCGCCGAGCCGCCAAACGCCGCCACGCGTTTCGGGTCGATGTTCCACTCTTCCGCCTTGCTGCGTAGAAACTGGATGGCCCGCGCACTGTCCAGCATCGGGGCGGGGTACGGCGCCTGTGTCGAGTAACGATAGTTGATGCTCGCCGCGGAAATGCCGGCTTTAAGCAGGGACTCCATGTGGCCTGCCGTCACCTGCGCCTTGTCACCGGATATGAACCCGCCGCCATGGATATGCACGACCAGCGGCGCGGGCGCTTGCGTGTCAGCCTTCCAGAAGTTGAGCGTGTTTCGCTCGTGCGGCCCGTATTTCACGTCAGCAGACGTCGGCTTGCGAGCCGCGTGCACCGCTTTGTTCTTTCCCTTGCCAAGCTTCGCCCGCAATGCGCGCAACTCCTCGGCGCTCAGCTTGCCATCGCCGTTGGTGTCGGCTTTTGGGTGTTGCTTCAACCACTGTTCGAGTTGCTTTGGGGACGGATCGGATTGCTGCGCGCCGGCAGACACGCTCACGAGCAGGCAAAGACATGAAACCTGAAAGCTGTGGATCGAACAAAATCGCGCTTTCACAGTACAGCCCGTTCCTAACCGTTTACTTTAAGCTATCTTACCGCTTCTGCAATCCTCTGTGGCAATTCCTTGATCGCGATGCGCTCCTGCTTGAGCGTGTCGCGGTCCCGCAGCGTGACGGTGTCCTTCAGCTCCGGGCCTTTTTCGCCGAGCGAGTCGAAGTCAATCGTCACGCAGAACGGCGTGCCGGCTTCGTCCTGGCGGCGATAGCGGCGGCCGATGGCACCGGCCTCGTCGTAGAACGATACGAACTGGCCGCGCAAGAGGTTGAAGACTTCCTTCGCCTTCTCCACGAGCGGCGGCTTGTTCTTCAGCAGCGGAAAGACGGCGACCTTCACCGGCGCGATGCGCGGGGCAAACCGCATGACGACGCGCGACTCGAAGCCGGCGGGCGGCTGCTTGCCGTGCTCGGCGGGGACGGGAGCGGAACCGGCGCTCTCGCTGGTCGGTGCCCATTCCTCATAGTAGGCGTTGCAGAGCAACGCCAGCGCGATGCGGTCCACGCCGGCAGAGGGTTCGATAACGTGGGGGATGTATCTCTGCTTCGTCTCGTCGTCGAAGTACTCCATGGACTTGCCGCTGTGCTTCTGGTGCTGGCTGAGGTCGAAATCGCCACGCGCAGCAATGCCTTCCAGCTCTTGCGAGCCGAACGGGAAGTCGAAATAAACATCCACGCAAGCGCTGGCGTAGTGGGCGAGTTCTTCCTTCTTGTAAACGTAGGGCTTCAACTTGCTGGCAGGCAGGCCGATGGATTCATACCACTTCATCCGCTCCTTCACCCAATACT
>JBAZIR010000313.1:0-7299 GCA_041651735.1 Verrucomicrobiia bacterium
GCGGCCGCACCTACGTTCGCAACGGCTCCGTTCTGCATCTCGACATCCGGCAGGGAGAGATCGAGGCCCTGGTCAGCGGCTCTTCGCTGTACAAGATCAAGGTCAAGATCAAGCCGGTGGGTAAGGCACGCTGGGCGGCCCTGTGCCGCGCGTCGGCGGGCAGCATCGGGTCGCTGATGGAGTTGTTGCAGGGCAGGCTTTCCGAGCGGGTGATGGGCATCATGACGCACCGGGAGACCGGGCTGTTTCCATCGCCAACGGAGATCAAGCTGGATTGTTCATGTCCCGACTGGGCCGACATGTGCAAACACGTGGCGGCGGTGCTGTATGGCGTGGGGGCTCGGCTGGACGAAAAGCCAGAGCTCCTGTTCCTGCTTCGCCATGTGGACCATCAGGAGCTGGTCAGCCATGCGGACTCGGTCAAGGCCCTGACCGAGGTGAAATCCGGAGCGGCCCTTCCCACCCTGTCGGCGGACGACGTTGGCGCCGTGTTCGGGATCGAAATGAAACCGGCGGCTCCGGCTGAAACGGCTCTCGCCGCGCCCACGCGGCGCCGCGCGCGCCAGAAAGCGGTGAAGAAGAAGCCGATCCGGAGCGTGCGCAAAAAGAAGAGGAAGGCGAAGGCCGCCCTCGTGAGCAGGACCGGGAATCGCAGCCGCCCCGTGCAGTAAAGATCGCTGAGCCACGGACAGGTTCGTCGCGATGCGTAGTGTTAGGCATCCACCAACCACGGCGTGCATCGTGCAAAAGCGGGATGGTGATGAATGGCCCGATACCGGTTTTCTCTTTGTCGGAATGCCCGGATGGCGTAGTTTGTTGTTCGGTGTTGGGTGGTGAGCGGGTGTCGGGAGTGTTTTTTGTTCCGCGCCGTCTAACGCTAGCGAAACCAACATGGACCTTGAACTTGGGACGCCTATGAAGACACACGCTCGATTTCTTGCCGCACTTGCGGCGTTGATTCTTACCGCCCTGCCCGGCGTCGCTCGCGCCGACAACGAGGTCGGCTTCATCGAACGGTTTGCTCTCGCAGCGGACCGCGAGAAGACGCTTGGCGAACTGGTGCCGGGCAGCGAGGATTTTTATTACTACCACGCGCTCCACTACCAAAACACCCGCAACGAGGCGAAATTTGCGGATGTGATGAAGCAGTGGAAGAAGCGTTTCCCTCACTCCGAGCGCCGGCGCGTCATCGAGAACCGCGAGGCGCTCGTCGGTTACGAGAACAACCCGCAAAAGACGCTGGCTTGGCTGCGTGAAAGGCTGAATCTCCAGTTCAACCACGTCCAGGAAGCGCGCGACAAGAAGCCGGACCTGCCGTCGTCGCTTGATCCAAAGCGCGTCGCGCGCGAGGTTTTTGAGAAGGACGCGTTGGTGCACGACGGCGGCCTTGGCAGCCTGTCCCAGGAGGCGCTGGAAGAACTGGTCAAACGCCGGGTGCCGCTCGACGAACAGCGGCGGAGGGCGTTGCTGTCGAGAATCCAGCGGCCTGACGTGCCGAACCTCGTGGAACTGATCGCCGCCGACCTGAAATCGCGCGAGTCTCGCGGCTTTGGCGAGTTCGCCATCCATCGCGCGCTGTTGCCCAATCAACTCGATGCGCTCGTTAAAGCCGTTCCATCGTTGGCGAGCAGTGAGCGATTCGTCTACACCCGGTTGCGCAAACTCGCCCCTTCTGCGGACGCCGACATCGAGTTCGACGCCGCCGAGCGCGAGGCATGGTTGGATCGAGTGTGGGCGTATGCGAAGACGCTGCCTCCGGCGTTCAACACGCTGAAGGCGCACGCGCTCTACCTCCGCCTTGACCACGATCGCCGAAAGGGTGTCTATGACCGCGATCGGTTCATCGAATACCTCAAGCTCCCGCGCAGCTTCTTCTACGTGAACCCGAAATGGCTGCAAACTTACGCGCGGACGGGGCAGCCGCTTTGCGACCTCAGCGCCGATCTCGCCGAGCCGCTGCTCGTGGCACGCGTCATTGGCAACGACGAGCCGCTCGTGCGCGACTATTTCCTCAAGTTCTTTGCGGCGGCCAAGCCCGACAGCGAGACGGACGCATTGCTTGCGCCGTGGACTGACTATGTCCGCGATACCTGGCTCAAACCGCTTCTGGCCGAGGCGATGATCGTCAACGGCATTGGCAGCGCCGAGCGTTGGGCCTCGCTGCTGACGCCGGCGGAGTTTCAGCGGTTGAAGGAGCGCGTGGACATTGAGTTCCCGCCGACGAACACCCAGTTCACCGCGCCTGGCTCTGATGTGGGGTTGGATGTGATTCTGAAGAACACGCCGAAGCTCCTGGTAAAGACCTACGAGATCAACGCTCTGAACTGTTTCCTTGCCCAGCAGCGCCAGCTCAACACCGATCTCAATCTTGACGGTCTCGTTGCGAACAGCGAGCGGACGCACCCCTTGGACGCCGGTCCGTTCAAGCGGACGCGCCAGACCTTCACGTTCCCCGAACTCAAAGGCCGGCGCGGCGCGTGGATTGTGGAGTTCATTGGCGGCGGGCGCAGCAGCCGCACGTTGGTCCGCGTCGGCCAGTGGCATCTCCTTCAACAAACCGGCCCCGGCGGCGACCTGATCACCGTGCTCGATGAAAAGGGCGAGCCGGTCAAGGAGGCCGTTGCATGGCTCGACGGGCGCAAGTTCACCCGCGACGAGAAACTCGGCCGCATCATCGTGCCGTTCACCCAGCAGCCCGCCACCCGCCAGATTGTGCTCGCCAGCCCGGACGGCACATTCGCGACGCTCGCCCAGTTCGAGCATCACGCCGAGAACTATCAACTGGATGCGCAGTTCCACGTTGAGCGCGAGCAACTCCTCGCCCGCCGTCACGCCACGGTTGCCGCGCGTGTGGCCCTGAGGCTCAACGAAGCTCAGCTCGATCCGGCGATCCTTCAGGAGCCGAAGCTCACGCTTGTTACAACGACCCTCGACGGCATTTCCACCACGCGCGAGGTCAAAGACCTGAAACTCAGCGCCGGCAGCGTCTTGACTCACACGCTGACCGTTCCCGACCGTCTCGCAAAGCTAAGCGTCACGCTCAACGGCAAGGTTGACGTCCTCAGCGCCGGCGGCATCAAACGCGATCTCAGCGTATCGCACACATGGACGCTCAACGGCATGGATAAGACCGACGCCACCAGTGACGGTCATCTGTCGAAGTTTGGCGACGGCTACGTGTTTGAGTTGTTCGGCAAAGACGGTGAGCCGCTGGCCGATCAGCAGATCGTCTTCGTCTTCCAGCACCGCGAGTTTGCCCGCCCGCAGACCCTCGCCCTCAAGACCGACGACAAGGGTCGCGTGCCTCTGGGCTCGCTCGCCGGCTTACGCAGCGTTCGCGCCCGTTGCCCCAACGGCCGCGAGAGCATTTGGAAACTGGACGAGTTCGAGCGCACATGGCTGGCTGTGGTTCATGCTCGCGCGGGAGAGCCGATACGGATTCCCGCATGTGGAGGCGACCCCGGCGCGTTGACTGTCAGCCTGTTGGAGATGCGCGCGGGAGTGTTTGTCGCCGACCACAGTGCGAAGATCAAACTCGAGAAGGGTTTTCTCACGATTGCTGACCTGCCAGCCGGAGATTTTTCGCTGCGGTTCCGTGACGACGAGCGCAACCTCACCATCAAGGTCACCGACGGCATTTCCAGCGCGGGCTGGTTCCTTGGCAAGAAGCGCCAGCTTGAAGCCAAGGCAACCGCGCAGCTCAATATCACCGGCGTCGATGTCGAAAAAGACGTTGTCGCGGTGAAGCTGGCAAACGTTACGCCGTTCGCTCGCGTGCACGTTGCGGCGACGCGCTTCGAGCCGGGGCGTGGACTGTTTGACGGGCTGGGTGGTTTCACGAGGTTTGGCGCGGCGGAAGGCGCGCCTGCAAAGCTGCCGAACCTCTACGCGGCAGGCCGCGAGATTGGCGACGAATACCGCTACATCCTCGAGCGCCGCCAGGGCCAGAAGTTCCCCGGTAACATGCTCACGCGGCCCGGCTTGTTGCTGAACCCGTGGGAAGTGCGCGACACCGACATCGGCGAACTTCAACAGAAAGCCGGCGAGGCCGCTGCGGCCACGTATGGCGCCCGTGGTGGGGCGGCTTACGGCGGCGGTGTCATGGGCAAGCCCGCCAGAACAGCGGCTGGTGGCGCAACAGCGGAAACCAATCTGGACTTCCTCGCCGCGAGCGCCCCGGTCATCTACAACCTCGTTCCGGATCAAGATGGCGTCGTGCGTTTCGACCGCAAGCGGCTCGGGGATCGCCAGCATGTGCAGATCTACGCCGAGGACCTCGCGGATGCCGTCTGGCGCTCGTTCGCATTGCCCGAGGCTGGCACGAAGTTTGTTGACCTGCGGTTCGCGCAGAGCCTCGACCCTGTGAAGCCGTTTACGGAGAAGAAGGAGATCACCGTCGTGACGCCCGGGCAGACGCTTGCGCTGACGGGTGAGATGGAGGCTTACGACACGCTCAACAGTGTCCACGCGCTCTTCACCACACTTGGCAACGACGCCAACCTCGCGAAGTTCGCGTGGCTGCTGCAATGGCCCAAACTCAAGGACGACGAGCGCCGCGCGAAATACAGCGAGTTCGCCTGCCACGAGTTGAACTTTTTCCTGGCCCGGAAGGATGCCGGGTTCTTCGAGAAGGTTGTTCGTCCTTATCTCGCCAACAAGAAAGATAAGACGTTCATGGACGACTACCTGCTCGGAAATGACCTCGCGAGCTATCGGGAGCCATGGGCTTATGCGCGGCTGAATGTCGTCGAGCGCGCGTTGCTGGCTCAGCGAACGAAAGGTGAAGCGGCCAACGCCGCGCGACACCTGCGGGAGTTGTGGGAGATGATTCCGCCGAACCCCGACGAGCAGGACCGGCTCTTCGAAACGGCACTGCGCGGACGGGCGATGGAAGGTAGAGGCGCTGGCGCTTTTGGATTCGTGGTGCCAAGTCCCGCTCCTGGAGGTCCTGCGGCTGCACCTGAGCCCCCCCCGTCGCTTGCACCCCCCTCACCGGCTGAAGCTCCCGCGATGATGGCTGGTGGAGCATTTAGCCGGGGTTTGGCTCTGGACGCGAAGGCGATGGACAAGCTGGCCGACGAATCAGCTGCGATGGGAAGGCAGATGCCAAGGAGGTCCACGGCGGCCGCGACAATCGACTTGGCTCGGAACCGTCAATGGGCGATGCGGAAAAGTGGTCTCGCCGAAACGGTACGCCTCGATGTTGCCGAGAAGATGAAGAAGCAGGTGTTTCATTACTTTGGTGCGGAAGCAACCAAACATGCCCGCGCCGAAGTCCGCGCCTACTATCGCCAGATCGGTCCAACCAAGGAGTGGGCCGAAAACAACTACTACCAGCTTCGTATTGCGCAACAGGACGCTGATCTTGTCACCGTCAACGCGTTCTGGCGCGACTACGCCCAGTGGATCGCAGATGGCGCGAAGGCTCCATTCCTCTCGCAGAACATTGCCGAGGCCCATCGCAATTTCACTGAAATGATGCTCGCCCTGGCCGTGCTCGATCTGCCTTTCGAGGCTGCGCGTCCGGAGAAGGGGCCGGCCATCGTCTATCACAAGCAGATCAAGCAAACCGAGCCGCCCGCTGCGCAGCAGGGTGCATTGCTGGTCTCGCAGAGTTTCTTCCGGCAGGGCGACCGTTACCGCGAGGAGGGTAACGAGAAATTCGAGAAGTACGTGACCGAGGAGTTCCTGGCCGGCGTCGTCTATGGCGCGAATGTTGTCGTCACCAATCCGACCAGCGCGCCAGTGAAAGCCGAGGTGCTCCTGCAAATCCCGCAAGGCGCGCTTCCCGTCCTCGGCAGCAAGGCGAGCGACTCGCGGCGGCTGCGGCTGGAGCCTTACACGACCCAAAAGCTGGAATACTACTTCTACTTCCCGGCGACACCGGAGAAGGCCGGCGCGAAGTTTGCACACTATCCCGTCAATATCGCCGTCGCCGGTCGGAGCGCGGCAGCGGCGAGGCCGTTCGCGTTCAACGTCGTCGCACGGCTCACGCAGGTGGACAAGGCCTCGTGGGACTACGTCTCGCAGTATGCCAGCGATGGCGAGGTATTTGCGTTCCTGGAACAGAACAACCTCGAACGGCTCGACCTCGCGCGCGTTGCGTGGCGCTGCCGGCAGAGCGCCGATGTGTTCCGGAAACTGGTCGCGTTCATGCAGGCTCACCACGTCTGGAACGAGACGATTTACAGTTATGCCGTCGTTCACAACGACACGGCGGCCTTGCGCGAGTGGCTGCGGCACAAGGACGATTTCCTGGCGAAGTGCGGTCCGTTCCTCCGGTGCGAACTCATACTGATTGACCCGATCGAGCGCCGCGCCTACGAGCATCTGGAATACTCGCCGCTGATCAACCAGCGCGCGCACCGGCTCGGCAATGACTGGCGTATTGCCAACCCCGCTGTGCGCGAACAATACCTGCATCTGCTCGACATCCTCGCCCACAAGCCGGCGCTTGACGCGATGGACAGCATGAGCGTGACCTATTACCTCTTCCTGCAAGATCGCGTGGAAGAGGCGCTGGTGCGATTCAAGGCCATAGACTCGAAGCAATTGCCGGCGCGCATCCAGCACGACTACGTCCGCTGCTATGCCGCGTTCTACGAGGCCAACCTTGCCGAAGCGCGGGCCATCGCGAAGCAATACACGTCGCATCCTGTCCCGCGTTGGCAGAAACTCTTTGCCGAGGTCGCCTCGCAGCTTGAGGAGATCGAAGGCAAGGCGGCGACCGCGAAAGCCGGTGACAAGCCAGACCGCGAGAAGCAGCAGAGCGAGTTGGTGTCGACCGAACCGGGCTTTGACTTCAAGGTCGAGAATAGGACCATCGCGTTGAACTGGAAGAACCTTGCCGAGGTCACCATCAACTATTACCTGATGGACCCGGAGTTCTCATTCAGCAGCAATCCCTTCGTGAGCGAGGACGCGAGCCGGTTCAGCATCATCAAGCCAAACAAGACCGCCTCCCAGCCGCTGCCGGCTGGCAAGGACAAGCTCGACGTTCCATTGCCTGCCCAATACGCCAAGGCCAATGTGCTGGTGGAGGTCGTGGCCGCCGGTCAGCGCAAGGCCCAGCCGTATCACGCCAACACCCTGAAGCTCACGCTCGCTGAAAACTATGGCCGGCTTGAGGCTCGCGACATTGTCACCGGCAAGCCCGTCTCGCGCGCCTACGTGAAGGTCTATGCCCGCCTCAAGAACGGCACGGTGCGGTTCTTCAAGGACGGCTACACCGACCTTCGCGGCCGTTTCGACTACGCGAGCCTGAACGCATCCGCAACGATGGTCTCGCAACCCCTGACC
>JBAZIR010000314.1:0-7296 GCA_041651735.1 Verrucomicrobiia bacterium
ACCGGCGTGGCGCTGGCCGCGCTCATCAAGCTGGTGAAGCGTGGACAGATCGCGCGTTCCGAGCGGGTCGTCATCATTTCCACCGCGCACGGACTGAAGTTCACCGAGTTCAAGGTGCGCTACCACGAGCGGCAGCTTGATTTCCCCTGCCGTTACGCCAACCGGCCCATCGAGTTGCCCCCGCGTGTCGAAGCCGTCCGCGAAGCGCTCCAATATGCCCTCAAGCGCCGCAGCCGGCTGCGCGTTTGATCATCATTTCTGTTTCCGCTCGCCGCGAACGAGCGTGACGCGCTCGATGAGACCGCTGAATTTCGGCGAACCGGGCTCCAACACGGGACTGCCTTGGTCGGCGCCAATCTGCATCGTGTCGTGCGGGTCGCTTTCAATGAAGTCCGGCAGCGGCGCGCGGCCCGCGAAGCGGCCGTTGACGTAGAGGACGATCTTGTGTTGGGCAGTGATGACGCCGGTGAGCGTGGCCCAGTCTGCAATGGCTTCAGGGGCGGTGATGGTGTGGGATTTGTTGCTGATGACCACCGTGAACGATGGCCGGCCTTCTTTCAGCCATAGTGCGTAACCTTGCGACTTGCCGCCGCGGGCGAGGATGACGCCGCCGGGCTTGGCAGGCTTGACGACGGCTTCAACGGTCCATGCGCTGTCCGCAGGATTCAGCGAAGGCGACTTCGGCACCTCGATGTAGCTCGCGCCGTCGAACTCGCGCGCCGCGTGACTGTCGCGCCCTCTGGCTGCCGTCGTGCCATGCGCCGTGCCGTGGTTGTTCTTGCCAGAACTGTCGGCGATGCGCTGGCCGCCGTCCTTCTCGAACGTGAACTCCAGTTGCACTTCCGGCGGCGCGTTCGGGTTAATGTCGGGTTTGCCCCACCAGTCGGGACGATCCACGTAATCGGGCACACGGTAACCGGTTTCTTTCGCCAAGCGTGCGTGCTCAGCCTCCAAACGCGAGCGCAACGCTGCATGAGCCGGGTCGCGGTAGAGGTTGCGCGTTTCGTAGGGATCAGCCTTGAGGTCGAATAGCTCGGTCCAGTCGTCATGGCCGCTGTATTTGATGAACTTGGCGTCGGTCGTGCGAACGGCGGTGATATCGGGCACGCGGCTGTTCCGCTGTTTCTCGGCGAAGTATTCGTAGAACCACGACTGCCGCCAGTCCGAAGGCTCGCCGGTCAGCAGCGGACGCCAACTGCGGCCCTGCATCTCCTTCGGCGCGGGCAGCCCGGCGAGATCGAGCAGCGACGGCGCGAGGTCCAGGTTGAGCACCATCGCATCCACAACGCGGCCTTTAGCGACAGCGCCGAGCGCCGGGTAACGCACTAGGAACGGCACGCGCAGACTCTCGTCGTAGGCGCTGCGCTTGTCACCAAGTCCGTGTTCGCCGAGGTAGTAACCATTGTCGCTGGTGTAGATCACCACTGTGTTCTGCGAGAAGCCGAGCTTGTCGAGCGCGTCCAGCAACCGGCCGAGGCAATCGTCGGCGGCACTGACACAACGGAAGTAATCGAGATTGACCGAAACCTTGCCGTCTGCTGCCGGCACGGATCTGGCTTGGAGCGCAGTTCCCGGCACGTATGGCACGGGCGTTTTGAGATTCGGCACGGCGCGGGCGAGTTCGCCGGCGAAGCGATCCTTGGCGCGCTCCGGCGGCGTACACGGCCCGTGTGGCGACTTGAAGCCGACGACCAACGACCACGGTTTCGCGTCGCCTTTTTGCTTTTGCAGAAACTCGATCGCGTAATCGGTGGAGATATCGTCAATCCATCCTTTCGCCGCCTTGTCCTCGCCCTGTACCACGAAGGGCGGATTCGTGTAACGCGCATGCCCGATGAAGCTCGCGTGCCAATCGAACCCCGGCCGCTCACGTTGGCTGTCCATGTGCCACTTGCCGACGTAGCCGGTGGTGTAACCGGCTGCGCTCAGCAACGTGGCGTGCGTAACGTTGTCGATCGGGAACGGACGGAAGTTCGACGCAATGCCATTGAAGTGGCTATAACGACCCGTGAGGTTGACGGCGCGGCTCGGCGCGCAGAGCGAGTTGACCACGAAGGCGTTCCGGAACCGCACACCTTCCACGGCGAGCCGGTCCATGTTCGGCGTCTTGAACCACGGGAAGCGCGCCTGCTCACCCTGCTCGCGCAGCGTCGCGCCAAACGCATCATAGCGTTGGTCGTCCGTGTAGATGAAAAGCAGGTTGGGCCGGTTGTCGGCCGCTTGCGCTGTCACGAGGACAAAATGGATGAACGCAATAACGAAGGTGATAATGGAACGGCTCATAATCATGGTAAGACGAACTAGTTCTTCGACTACGCTTCCTTTTGCATCTGCTGCTGTTTGGGCGCGCTCTGCACTTTCCGCTGCCAGGAATCATACCAGAACGGGGGCGAGAACTTCGGCGTGAAGACGTGTCGCACCGGGCCGAGCTTGTAAATGTTGCGGTGCAGGTTCTCCTGCTCCGCCCAGAACTTGTCCACCAGCGCCAGCTTCTCCGGCGTCCAATCCTTTTCCGCGGGCCGGCCGATCTGGCGGTCGAGCGATTCCAGTTCCATCTTGCAGCGCCAGTGCTCCAGCCGCCACGACGGCTTGGCGGAACGGGAGAGCGAGTTCCATTGCTCGCGCGCCGCGGCGAGGTCCACCTTTGTGCGGTCACCCCACGGCATCATCCACTGCGTCCAGCGAACCGCCTCATCCGGCGTCACTGCGAAATAACGTTGCGCATAGTTCTGCAGCACAAGCGCCGGTTCCTGAAACTTCCCGCTCGCCAGCCCGGCCAATAGCGCCTTGTTGCAATCGTCGAACACGCCCTCGCTGTAAACCTGAAATCCATCTGCGCCCTGCGCCGCAATATCTGTGAGCGTTGCCGGCAGGCGCGTCGACGCGAGAACCGGCCCCCACTTTGCATAGATATCGCGTGTGTTCTTGTTGTCACCGTAGCCGGCATGGATGAACGCCAGCTTGCGACAACCCGCCGGCATCGCCACGTCCTTGAACTTCGTTTGGCCGTATTCGATATGCAGCGTGATGCCCTTCAACCAGCCAGGCGCTTCCTTCGCGGCCCAGTCGTTGACCAGCGCATGCTCCTCCGGCGTCCACCACCACGAGCAGAGCCACGGTTCGATGCCCGGATGATGCCGCTCGGCGATGGCGTGAATCTCCCTCATCAACCGCACAAACGTGAGAATCCACGGCTTGCACTTCTCGCAACCACAACCGCCGTAGTCGTAGGCGAACGCCGTGAACGCGCTCAGCCGGATGCCGCTGGCGGCGAAATCGCCGAACCAATGTTCGAAGTTCTCGCGGATGATTTTGCGCCCCTCGTCGTGGCTGGGGCAGATGAGCTGGCCGAAGATGCGCTTCTCCTTCTTCGCTGCGTAGTGCGGCCGAAGCTGGTCCAGATAAACGTGGTTCGGCGTCACGATGAGGTTCAACTTCAGTCCCAACTCCTGCGCGGCGCGGAACGCCTTCTTCTTCCGGTCAAGTTGCTCCTTCGCAAGGTCCCAGAACGCGTCGGATGTATAGGGGTTGCAGACGTCGGTGGTGGTGATCCAGTCGCCGTAGCGGTTGAAGCCCCACCATTTCAACTCGCCCAGATATGCCGCCATCTCGCGCGGCCACATCGCCTCGTAGGAATTGCCAAAATGGGCGGGACAGTAACACTCGCGGATCGGAAAGGTCGGCATGCTCATGACGTGGAAGTTGTAGCCGCAATGGAGCGCAAAAGGCAGGAGAAAATGCCGGCCAGCACCAGCGCAGCCGGACACCCGAAGCTGAAATGACGAAAAACGACGCCCGGCTTTGCCTCAACAATGAAGCAACTTACTTCCGCAGGAAACCTCGCGGCATCAATTGGTGAACCGTGCCGATGACGCGTTTCTCGACATCGGGTGCAAATCTCGTCGGGCGGTCGTAATAGAGCATCGCCAACGCTCCCTCGTAGCCGCCCTCGGCCCATATGCGTTCGGAGGGAATGTAACACGGCACGTCATTCGAGTAACCGTTGACCCAAAGCCTCTCGGAGTCGTACTCATGCTTGAGTCGCAACGAGTAGTCCACCACGACTTCGCCCGGCAGGAAGACCATCGCAAGGTCGCGGCCGAAGTTCCACACCTGCACCACATACGGCAGCTTTGTCGGAAGTTTCTCGCCGCGGTCAAGTTTCGCAAGTTGCACTTTGGCGTGGTAGGCAGTCGCGCCGTTTTTGTCTTTCGCGCGTTTCTCCCACTCGGCGCGGGTCGGAAGTTTGTCAAAGGGCAGCTCGATCTGTTTCGCGCGGCACTCCAGCCTGCCGGCGACCGGCCTCATCGTCCCCTTCACGATACGTTGCACTTCTTCGCCAAAGGCGTTGCCGTATTCGCGCACGTATTCGTAAGTGCGGCGGGGATTCGGATTCTGGTCCGCCCCGCAGCCAAGCGCGACGAGCGCGACCACGCCGGGAAGTGACTTCTCCAGGAACTCCTGCGCGCAACCGGGCCAGTCGCCATGGACTTTGTTGAAGCTGAGCGTGGTGGCGTGACAGGCGTAACTTGCGAACATCGCGCGCACCTTGCCGTCGGCTCCGACGACGCGCAGCACGGGCAGCGAATGGTCCTCCGGCCGGAATGCATAGAGCCGCCGGTTATGGGCGAAACTGGCGTGGCCGAAACCGAGCGCCAGCCGGGCGGGTTGGCGGTCGGCAAGCGCGGCGAGCGCGACCTGCTCGATCTTGTCCATCAATTCGCGCGTGTAACGCTCGATATTCGCCCAGTGTTCCTGCGGGATGTCGACGCTGAAAAGGTTTGGCAGGACACCTTTCAGCATCGGCGCAGAGTGCGTGTGGCTGGAGCAGATGGCGACGCGCGGCCCGGTCACCTTTGTTCGCGCGCTGAGGCGTTTGATGAGTTCATCACGCATCCATGCGGGCACGCCGCAGTTGTCCACCGTCAGCAGCACCGCGGGCCCCTCGGCATCACTGCCGAACGCGAGCGCCTTCGCGAAGATATGTTGCTCGATGCCCTCGTGCTCCTCGCGGCGTGAGCCGTAGCCGCTGAGACGAACAGCATAATCGGGCGTGACATCCGCCTTCGCCACTCCGACGACCTGGTCGGTGGCAGCCGCGGCGATGGATGGGTCGGGTGGAAAACTCCAGACAACAAGCGACACCAGCAGCAACAGTCGGAGGTTGGCATTCATGAGCCTATAGTGATGCAGATTTTTTTCTCTGCAACAACAAATCCGCCATCCACCAGGCAATCACCCGTCGTGAGTTGCCAGAGGAAACCACGCTCACGCCTTTTGGGCCGGCTCGATGATGTCCACGCCTTGCGATTGCAGCCGGGCCTGCAACTCGGCGACATCCACGCGACGCGGCCCCGTGTGGTGTTTGACGGCGAGGGCAGCCGCGTTGCCGGCCGCCTGTCCAAGCGTCATCATCGTGCGTTGCAAACGGCACGACGACGCAGCGATATGCGAGAAGCTGGCCGCCCGACTTGCGATCATCAGGTTTCGCACTCCCTTCGGCAGCAAGCAGCGATAGGAAATCCCATAGGGGCCATCCAGCCGGAGGTGCTGTCCCCGTCGGCCATGCATGTCTATCGCATGGTCGGCGATGGCGATGACATCCTTGTGCGATTGCTTCGAAATACCGGCCCGGCAGTCGTTCTCGGTCAGCACGTAGTCGCCAAGAATCCGGCGGGTT
Organism: Verrucomicrobiia bacterium; assembly: GCA_041651735.1. Taxonomy (GTDB): domain Bacteria; phylum Verrucomicrobiota; class Verrucomicrobiia; order CAIQCK01; family CAIQCK01; genus CAIQCK01. Next base: position 5,681 of record JBAZIR010000314.1, read on the forward strand.
TCGCGCACCCCAATCCGCGGCGCGATGCCGGAGATGGTCCATGTGTTCCACTGCACTTTGCCTGAAGTCTGCGTTTGGATCGCGTGGAAATGCGCATAGACGCGACGCTGTGCTTCGCGCATCAACCGGCTGTGCTCCGTGCAGAGGATGGTGTTGCCTTTGATCATGCCCACGACATTTATCACAACATCACCGTTGGGCATTTTATCGTAGCACGCGCTGAGTGGACAACTGTCGCTCTTGACGTCCTTCGGCAAATACGGCTTCTGCGGCACTCCCGTGTCGGTAATTCGGTAACAGAGCGTCAGCGCGTTGAGCGACATTTCGGCCTTCTCGGGTGCGGATGGCTCATTGTAGAGCGACTTCGAATCCTCGCCCATGTGATACTCGCAACCTGCATCCGCGCAGACATCGCCATCGGCCGTGCAATCAATGAAGACATCCGCCTCGATAAGCAGCCGCTTGCCGGCAAACCACGCTTCCACCGCCTTGATCGTGTTGCCTTCGACCCGTGCGCGGCAGAACGTCGTGGCCAGCAACGTCTGGCAACGGCCCGTCGCTTCGAGCATCTCGCGGGCAGCGTAATCGAACGTTCGCGGCTCATACACCAAACTGGGATTCTTTGGCAGCCATTTGCCGTCCTTCACCCGTCCCGCTCTTCCGCACAAGGAATAGTCGATGCAGGAAACGCCTGACGGGTCTTCCTTCATCATCATATAGAGATCGCGAGGGATGCCATTGGAGCCCATGACCGGCCGCCAAGCGCAAACCCACGCGCAGGTGCCGGTCCCGCCAAGAATGGATTCGCGTTCCAGCAACACGACCTTCGCGCCGGCACGCGCCGCGGCCAGCGCCGCGCCCGTCCCGCCGCTGCCGCCGCCGATGACGCAGACTTCCGTCTTGATGGTTTCCTGCGATGCTGTGCGGATATCAGCCCCGAAAGCCGGGTTGTTTCGACCCAGCAGCATGCCACCGGCGAACGTGGCCAGAAAACCTTTTGCAGCAGCACGTCGGGTGATTTTCTCGCGCGGGGTTCCTGAAGATGCGGAATGCGGTTGTGCCATGCCAGCGAGAATGCAACGTCCGCCGCTCCAAGAAAAGCCCAAAACCAAGTCCTGACGCCCGGTCGGGACAAGCCTTCTACCTAAGCGCCGCAACTGGATGCAGCAGCCGGTTGATACAACCACCGATGGTCAGCACGCCGAGTGTGGCAAAGGCGATCATCGCTCCTGCATATTGCAGGCCCCCTTGTGTCAAACTCATCACAAAAATCGCCACATACCACAGGCCGACACCGATACCCAGCCACAACAACCAGCGAGCCGAACCCGGTCCCCAGATGCCCATGGACCAACCAATCAAATAAGGCAACACGAGCACGCCCCACCACATGGATCGTCCGGTGGAACCACCAAAACCTCCAACCATGCTCAACCCCACAACCGCGCCCAACCCAATCGCGATCAGAATGAACACCCACAGCCTGTAGGTAATGAACCGGCGTTCGCTCTGGCCAAGGAAGGCGCCGAGCGCCATCAGGCCACTGCCGGCGAAGATGAGGATTGATCCTTCCAAAGGGTCAATGCCTCCGACCACCATGCCAATGCCACCAACAG
>JBAZIR010000315.1:0-7275 GCA_041651735.1 Verrucomicrobiia bacterium
CACAAGAGAACCGGGAATAGAGGCCGCCAGCGCCAGATACCAGAACACCATCACCAACACGAACAATACCGACGCAGTAACAAAGGTCACGAGCAACGCGTTGCCCCAACAACAAGCGAGCAGACTGGCATCCCGGGATACATTCTTGATGAGGAGATTGCCGATGCCGAGGCCCGCAAACGGCGATGCGATGTTGACCAGGGCCACGACGCCCATGAAGGCTCCGAGTCCCTCCGCTCCCAACGCGCGGGCGATCAGGACAAAATAGGTGGCTTGGACGAGCAGGCGCAACCCGTGTCCCACCATCATCCAGAACGTGTTGCGTGCCAAAAGGCTGTTGCGAAAAAGGTCAGTCAGGCGCTTTAGCTGCACAGAAGATTACTCCAAGTCCCAATTCCGTTTGACGGCGATTCTGCCCACCGTCAGCGACTCCCTCAAGCACAAAACCCCAAAGCTGGCCGCGCGCCTCTATCGAGGCCACAAGAGACTGGCGTTGAGGGGTTGCTTCGCGTTAAAAAGACGCTTGTTATGAGAACCATGCACGTCGCCTTGGTCCACGATTGGCTCACCGGCATGCGCGGGGGTGAGAAAGTGCTGGAGGTGTTTTGCGAGATGTTTCCCGACGCGCCGATCTACACATTGCTGCACATCAAGGGCAGCGTGTCGCAGATCATCGAACGGCACCGCATCGAGACGACGTTCATCCAGCGATTGCCGAAGGTGGCGACGAAGTACCGCAACTATCTGCCCCTCTTCCCCACGGCGATCGAGACGTTCCAGATGGGCGGCTATGACTTGATCCTCTCCTCCAGCCATTGCGTAGCCAAGGGCATCATGCCGCACGCAGGCACGACACACATCAGCTACGTCCACACCCCCATGCGCTACGTCTACGAGATGTATGACCAGTATTTTGGGCCACAGCACATGGGCCGCCTGAAACGATTCATTATCCCGTTCTTTGCCAACTACCTTCGGATGTGGGACGTGGCCACGATCGGCCGCGTGGATCACTTTATTGCGAATGCGGAGAACGTCCGCCGCCGCATCCAGCGCCATTATCGGCGCGACGCAACCGTTATTTGGGCGCCGGTGGACACGCAGCGGCTGAAGCTGTCGGAGAAGTCAGACGACTACTATCTGGTCGTCAGCGCGCTGGCACCATACAAGCGCGTGGACCTTGCCGTCGCGGCAGCGGCCAAACTCGGCCGGCGGCTCGTGATTGTCGGCACCGGGCCGGAGCGGGCAGCCTTGGAGCAACTGGCCGGACCGAACGTAAAGTTCCTGGGGTGGCAGAGCGACGACCAGGTGCGCGACTGGTATGCGGGCTGCCGGGCGCTGCTGTTCCCCGGCGAGGAGGATTTCGGCATTGTGCCGCTCGAAGCACAGGCATGCGGCAAGCCCGTCATCGCGTTCGGACGAGGCGGCGCGTTGGAGACGGTGGTGGACGGGGAGACGGGCCTATTCTTCGCGGAACAGACAGTGGATGCGCTGGCGGCGGCCATGACGCGGCTGGAAAAGGAACAGGACCGTTTTGTGCCGGCAAAGATCCGCGAACACGCGATGAAGTTCGACCGCGCTGTGTTCAAACAACGGATGACGGAGTTCGTCCACAAAGCCATGGGGGCATGATGGTCAGTGTAATCATACCAACCTACAACCGGGCCCAGTACATCGCCGAAACGATCGAGAGCGTGCTGGCGCAAACGTATCGGGATATTGAGATCATCGTCATTGACGACGGCTCGAAGGACAACACCGGCGAGGTGGTAAAGCAATTTGGTGACCGCGTGCGCTACGTCTGGCAAGAGAACAGCGAGAGGGCGGTGTCGCGCAACAACGGCCTGAAACTGTCGCGTGGCGAATTTGTATCGTTTCCAGACTCGGACGATTGCTGGCTGCCGGAAACGCTCAATGAAATGATGGACACAATGAGATACGTGCCGGCCGCCGGACTGGTGGCAGTTGGGTGCGCCATTGTAAACACCGACCGCCGCGTGATGGGAACGTTCCAGCCGGGCGGCAACGTGGACGGGGTGGTGACCAATGCGTTTCATCAGTTGCTGCATTCGAACATCATCGGGTCGCCCTCGGCGGTGCTGCTTCGGCGCAATGTGTTGGAACGTGCGGGCACATTCGACGAAGACCGTCACCTGATCGGCGTGGAGGACTGGGAGTTGTGGGCACGGCTGGCGTTTTTCGGGCCCGTGGTTTGCCGGCGCAAGCCGCTGGTCCACTACCGGCGTCACAAGGGGAATTTTCCCATCGCAGAAATGCGGATGCGTTACCCGTGGGTGGTGGAGGCGTTGTTGCGCAACCTGCCGTTGAATCCCGATCAACAGGTGGACATTTGTGCCACGAGCGCACACCGGCTGGTGGAATATGCGGAAGAACTGATGCAAATTGAGGAACGCGGGCCAGCCGACCACTGTCTGAAGGCGGCAGCGCGGTTCTTTGCGCCGATTGAGAACGACCCGACTTATCGGCAACTTGTCACGCAACGTCAGGCGCCGGCCCAACAAAGTTGAAGCGGTCGTTTGGGTAATTTACAAGCCGTGCCAGACGTGCTAAGAGCCACTCGGTCGATCAAGGTGAGCGAGCGGACACGCTGTGGCCTTGAATGAAGGCATCAGGAACATGAAGCCCATCAACATTCTGCAAATCGAGGACAACCCCAGCGAGGTGGTCCTGATGAAAGCAATGCTCGCCAAAGCCGGCGAAGGCCAGTTTGAGTTGGTGTCGGTAAGCCGGCTTTCGGAAGGACTGGAACAACTGGCGACGGGTGGCTTCGATCTGGTGATGCTGGACCTCGGCTTGCCGGACAGCAAGGGTCTGGAAACTTTTACCAAGGTGCACGTCAAAGCGCCGCGGGTACCGGTCATTGTATTGAGCAATCTGGATGATGAAGCGGTCGCCATGAGGACCGTGCACGAGGGCGCGCAGGATTACGTGATGAAGGGGGAAAACATGGATCCCCGCCTGCTGGTGCGAACCATCCATTATGCCATCGAGCGGCAACGGGCCGAAGAGGCTCTGGCGGAGCAGCACAAATTGCTGCGCACCCTCATAGACAACCTGCCCGACCTGATCTACGCGAAAGATCCGCAAGGCCGGTTGTTTCTCAATAATGCGGCACATATGCGTTTCCTCGGAGCCACCAAGCCGGAAGATGCGCTGGGCAAGACCGTTTACGACTGCTTCCCGAAGGAGATCGCGGAAAGTTTTTTCGCCGACGAACAACGCGTCATCCTCTCCGGCGAGCCGCTCATCAACCGCGAAGAAGTCTCGGTGGATCGGACCGGCAGGCGCATCTGGGTGCTGACAACCAAGGTGCCGCTCCGCGACGAGACGGGCAAGTCGCTCGGCATGGTCGGCATCACGCGCGATATCACCGCACGCAAAGAAGCGGAGCAGCGACAGATCATGTATTCCGGCGTGACGCGCGTTCTGGCCGAGTCTGACACGCTCCAAGAAGTCATCCCCAACGTCATGCAATGCATCTGTGAAGCGATGGGCTGGAATTGCGGTCAGTTATGGCGCGTGGACCCTCAGACCAGCCGCTTGCGCTGTGAAAACGCCTATTACTTCCCGACGCAGGATCTGGTGGGACTGGACAAGGCCAGCCGCGAAGCCGCTTTCGCACGTGGCGCGGGTTTCCTAGGCCGCGTCTGGATCGATGGCCAGGCAACGTTGGCAGCCGATGTCGCAGCAGAGGCGGATTCACCCTGGATGTCGGCAGCCGCGAAAGCAGGTCTGCGCCAGGGCGTCGCCTTCCCGGTCGGAAGCTACCGCGAAACATTGGGCGTCATGGTCTTCTTCAGTTGCGCAGTGGGCACCATTGACGAGTCGCTGCTGGAGATCATGCAGGACATCGGACGGCAGATAGACCAGTTCGTCCAACGCAAGAACGCGGAGGAAGCTTTGGAGGGCGAGCGCACCCTCCTGCGGTCGTTGATTGACAGCCTTCCTATTCATATCTACGTGAAAGACACGGCCGGCCGTTTCATCGTCGTCAATGAGGAGGTGGCACGGTTCGTCAAGGTGAAGCATCCCAAAGAGGCTGCAGGCAAGACGGATTTTGATTTCTTCCCGCGCGACCTCGCTGAACAGTTTCAGGCCGAAGAACAGGCGGTCCTTCGTTCCGGAAAGATCAGCGTCAATCGCGAGGCATGCATCACCGACGAACAGGGAAAACGCCACTGGATTCTCACCATGAAGGTGCCGTTCCGCGACAGCCATGGTCATATCGTCGGCCTCGTCGGCGCCAACCGCGACATCACCGAGATCAAGGAAGCCGAAGAACAACTGCGCAAGGCCAATGCCGACCTGGAGAAAAGCAAAACGGAGCTTCAGATTTCCAACGAACAACTCAAAGCCGCCCAATTGCTCCTCTTTGAGGCAGAAAAACTCCACGCCGTCGGTCGCCTCGCCGCAGGCGTCGCTCACGAGGTCAAAAACCCCCTGGCCACCATCCTCATGGGCATCAACTACCTCTCCAAGGTCGTTCAATCGCCGGATGAGAACGTTGCCATGGTCATGGAGGAGATGAATCACGCCATCAAACGTGCCGACGCGATCATCGCAGGCTTGTTGGAGTTCGCGGCACCGAGCAAGATGGACACCAAGACCGACGATATCAACACCATCATTACGCGTTCCCTCGGTCTCGTTAAACACGAACTGGACAAGTACCACATTGTCGTCCAACGCAAATTCGGCGAGGACCTCCCGCACGTCCATGTGGACAGGAACAAGATCGAGGAAGTCTTCGTCAACGTCTTCACCAACGCCATCCACGCGATGGCCACGGGCGGCACTCTTGCCATCCGCACCTACGTCAAGAAGATGGAGGCCACGAAGATCCTGCGCGATGCCGGCAACCGCAGCGGCGTCCGCCTCCGTTCCGGCGACGCTGTCGTCGTGATCGAAGTGGACGACACAGGCCACGGCATCCCGGAAGACAAACTCCAGCGCGTCTTCGACCCGTTCTACACCACCAAACCCACCGGCATCGGCACGGGTCTGGGTCTCACCGTAGTCAGAAAAATTCTCGAGCTTCACAGCGGCACCATCGAACTGGCCAACCGGCGCGAAGGCGGCGTGCGGGCCACCATCGTGCTCAAAGCGGATAGGAGATAGCCCCTTATGGATAAGAAACGCATCCTGCTCGTCGACGACGACATCTCGTTCACCCGAATGATGAAACTCAATCTCGAACGCTCCGGCGTTTATGACATCCACATCGAGAACGTCGGTTCCCGTGCCGTGGCCACCGCCAAGGAGTTCAAGCCCAACCTCATCCTCCTCGACGTCATCATGCCTGAAGTGGACGGCGGCGACGTCGCTGCCATGCTCAAGGACGACCCGATCCTGAGAGACATCCCCGTCGTCTTCATCACCGCCCTCGTCAGCGGCGAGGAAAACGCCTCCGGCGGCCTCATCCGCAGCGGCTATCGCTTCATCGGCAAGCTCGCCAGCGAAAAAGAAATGCTCCAGTGCATTGAGGAGAATCTCCGCTAGTCCCGCGCCTATTCGAGCCGTTGGCGGCTGTTGACTCCGTTGGGGGCGGCTCCTATGCTTCGCGTGCTTCGGTTTCCGCGGGCGGGCTGCGGCACGACACGAAAACCGGCGCAGGCGTTTTTGAGGCAACCCTGAATTGAATCTGCCATACGAGTTTTTTATTTGTCTGCGGTACCTGAAGCCGAAGCGAGCGTTCGCGTCGGTGATCACGTTGATCTCGCTCGCGGGCGTCATGCTCGGCGTGGCGGTGCTCATCGTGGTGATCGCGGTCATGAGCGGCTTCGACCGTGACTTGCGCGCGAAGATCCTGGAGATGAACGCGCACATCATCGTCACCAACGGCGGAATCCTGGACCACTCGGACAAGGTCATGAAGACGATGCTGGCCGTGCCGGGCGTGAAGGCCGCCTCGCCCTACGTCTGGGGGCCCGTGCTGATCGAATTCGACCGGAAGGCGTTTACACCCTACGTAAAGGGCATTGACCCGATGCGCGACCGGGATGTGACAGCGCTGGAACGCTTTGTCCGGCGCGGCAAGTACGATCTGGACGGACAAAGCGTGATCGTCGGCACGGAGATGGCACGGCAGTTCGGCATGAGGCCTGGCGACAAGATCACGGTTTATTCGCCGCGAAATTTCCAGCAAAAGAAGGAGGTCTATCTGCCGATGGAGCTGACGGTGACGGGCATCTTCGACTCCGGCCTCTACGAATACGACCTCGGCATCATCTTCACGTCCGTGACGGTGGCGCAGGAGCTTTACAACCTCGGCCCGGGTGTGCACGAGATCGCAGCGATGGTGGAGGGCGGCGACGAGCCGAAGCGTTGCCAGGCAGCGGCAAAGCTGCTGGGTGCGCAACTCAAGGCGCCGTTGCGGGTGGAGACGTGGATGCAGCGGAACAAGAAGGTGCTGATGGCAGTGCAGGTCGAGAAGAACGTGATGTTCTTCATCCTGTTCTTCATCATCATCGTAGCCGCGTTTGGGATTTGCAGCACGTTAATCACCATCACGATCCAGAAGACGCGGGAGATCGGCGTGCTCAAGGCCGTGGGCGCGGGACCGTTGAGCATTATGTCCATCTTCGTGCTGCAAGGGTTCGTGGTGGGCGTCATCGGCACGCTGCTGGGCCTCGGCGCGGGGCTGTTGCTGCTGCACTATCGCAATCCGTTCAACCACTGGCTCTCCGGCACGCTCGGCTACGAACTGTTCCCGCGGGAGATCTACAATTTCTCAGAAATCCCGGCGCAGATAAACGCGCCGGACGTGGCGTGGATTTGCGTGACGGCGTTGGTGATCTGCACGGTGGCGGGCATCATCCCGGCGCTGCGCGCGGCCCGGCTCGACCCGGTGGAGGCACTGCGCTATGAGTGAGATTACCAGCGCAAATCCAGCAGGGCAAACGACGGGCTGCATCCTCGCTGCGCGCGGGCTGCACAAGACCTACTCGCTCGACGTGTCGCGGCTCGACGTGCTGAAAGGCATCGAGCTGGAGGTGGCGCGCGGGGAATCGGCCGCGCTCGTGGGCGCGTCGGGCGCCGGCAAGAGCACGTTGATGCACATCCTCGGCGGCCTCGACCGCCCGACGAGCGGCGGCGTCTGGCTGGACGGCGTGTCGCTCTACGATCTGCCGTCGTGGCAGCTCACACGGTTGCGAAACCGGAAGATCGGCTTTATTTTCCAAGCGTATCAACTGATGCCCGATCTGGAGGCAATCGAAAATGTGGCGCTGGCCGGCTGGGTGGCCCGCCGGCCGG
>JBAZIR010000316.1:0-7267 GCA_041651735.1 Verrucomicrobiia bacterium
CCGCCTCGCGGCCCGGGGCGCGCTCCGAGTCTGCCGCCGTCTATCTCGAGCGGCTCGGCAAACTGGAGGCGTTGGCCAACGCGTTTCCCGGCGTCGATCGCAGTTACGCCATTCAGGCTGGCCGCGAAATCCGCGTGATCGTCAAGCCGGGCGCCGTAGACGACAACGCCGCCACGTTGATGGCCCGTGACATCGCCCGCAAGATTGAGCGCGAACTGCGTTACCCCAGCCAGATCAAGGTGACGGTCATGCGTGAGATGCGGGTGGTGGAGTATGCGAAGTAGAGCGGGGTGGCGTAATACGTAATTGCGGTCTTGCGCATTACGCGCTACGCATTACGCAGTATGAAGCTTCTTTTCATCGGCGACATCGTGGGTGAGCCGGGCCGCGCGGCGGTAACGGGCCTTTGCCGGCTGCTGTGCGAGCGCCACAAGATCGACTACGTCATCGCCAACGCCGAGAACATGGCCGGCGGCAGCGGTCTGACGTTGCCAACGTCGCGCGAGTTGTTGGACGCCGGCGTGGACATCATCACCAGTGGCGACCACGTCTGGGACCAGAAGGAATTTGTGGCCGACATTGGGAAAGAACCACGCATCCTGCGTCCGGCCAACTATCCCGCCGACGTGCCGGGCCACGGCTCCATCGTTTGGAACCGCCCCGGCAAATCGCCCATCGGTGTCATCAATCTTCAGGGGCGCACCTTCATGGCTGCGCTGGAAAACCCCTTCACGGTTGCCGATGCGCTCGTCGCCGAGCTTCGCCAGCAGACGCGCATCATTCTGGTGGACATCCACGCCGAAGCGACCAGCGAGAAGATCGCCCTCGGCCGCTACCTCGACGGCCGGGTGAGCGCTGTCATCGGCACCCATACCCACGTGCAGACTGCCGACGAGCAAGTATTTCCCGGCGGCACCGCCTTTCTTAGCGACGCCGGCTTCACGGGCGCGCAGGAATCCGTCCTCGGTCGCGAGATCGAACCGATCATCCGGAGGTTTGTCACCCAGATGCCCCAGCGGTTCAAACTTGCCCAGAACCGCGTGGTGCTGTATGGCGCCATCGTTGATGTGGACGATACCACCGGTCGGGCTCGCGCCATCTCCCGCCTTCAGGAACCTGTCTGATTTCGGCCAAAAAACGCCAAAAATTGCATAGCGCAGGAACTGCATTGACTTCCAATTCAATTCCATGTTGGCTAATTATCAACGCAGTTTGTTTCAACAATTATTCTAGGAAGACCCAATGAGTTATACACAAGACGTGCTGGAAATCGTGGGGAAGCGGAATGCAGGGGAGCCTGAGTTTCTACAAGCGGTTAACGAGGTGTTCGAATCACTCGAACCTGTCCTCAAGAAACACAAGAAGTATGAGGATGCCCGGATTCTGGAGCGGATCGTTGAACCGGAACGGCAGATCATGTTCCGGGTGCCATGGCAGGATGACAAGGGCAAGATCCACGTCAATCGCGGCTATCGCATTGAGTTCAACAGCGCCATCGGACCCTACAAGGGCGGGCTGCGTTTCCATCCGAGCGTCAACATCAGCATCCTCAAGTTCCTGGGGTTCGAGCAGGTCTTCAAGAACTCGCTGACCACGCTCCCGATGGGCGGCGGCAAGGGTGGTTCGGATTTCGATCCCAAAGGCAAGTCGGACAACGAGGTGATGCGGTTCTGCCAGAGCTTCATGACCGAACTGTCGCGCCACATCGGACCGGACACCGACGTACCGGCGGGTGACATTGGCGTGGGCGGCCGCGAGATTGGATTCCTGTTCGGCCAATACAAGCGGTTGCGCAATGAGTTTTCCGGCGTGCTGACCGGCAAGGGTCTCAAGTGGGGCGGCTCACTGATCCGTCCCGAGGCGACCGGCTACGGCGCTGTTTACTTCGCCGACGAAATGCTCAAGACCCGGAGTGAGTCCTTCATGGGCAAGGTCTGCACGGTTTCCGGTTCTGGCAACGTTGCCCAGTACACGGTGGAGAAGTTGCTGCATCTCGGCGCCAAGCCTGTTTCGCTCTCCGACTCGAACGGCACCATCTACGACAAAGACGGCATCAACGAGGAGAAACTCGCCTGGGTTATAGACCTCAAGAACGTGAAACGCGGCCGCATCAAGGAATACGTGGCCAAGTTCGGCGGCCAGTACCTGGAAGGCAAGCGTCCCTGGGGCATTCCCTGCCAGTGTGCGTTCCCGAGCGCCACGCAGAATGAAGTCAACGGTGACGACGCCAAGACGTTGCTCAAGAATGGCTGCAAACTCGTCAGCGAGGGCGCGAATATGCCCAGCACCCCGGAAGCCGTAGAATTGTTCGTCAAGAACAAGGTTATGTACGGGCCGGGCAAGGCAGCCAACGCCGGTGGCGTGGCCACTTCAGGCTTGGAGATGAGCCAGAACTCGATGCGTCTGGCATGGACGCGCGAGGAAGTGGATCGCCGCCTCAATGACATCATGAAGGCTATCCACAAGGCTTGCAGCGAAACGGCCAAGGAATACGGCCAGCCGACCAATTACGTCATGGGCGCCAACATCGCCGGCTTCGTGAAAGTCGCCGACTCGATGCTCGACCACGGCTTGGTGTAATCAACTCTGGCCGGAATGACAGTTTGGTAACGAAGGGGCCCTGGTCATCCAGGGCCCCTTCTGTTTCTGACAGTGGAATTGGTGTCAAGTTCGGCTTGCCAGCGGACGGCAACAGCCTGACAATCGAACTGGAACATGTGACCGCATCGAGAGGATGAACTGATGATCTCCACGCTGACAACCGGCCTGTCTGGATTGGACGAAGTCCTCAAGGGTGTGATGCCTGGCGATAACATCGTCTGGCAGGTGGAGACGATCGCCGATTACAAAGCCCTGGTGGTGCCCTACGTGGAGGCGGCCCGTCGAACACGCCGCCGGTTGATCTATTTCCGGTTTGCCTCGCACGAGCAGTTGATTTCCAGCGACATCGGCGCAGAGATTCACCATCCCAACCCCGACTTGGGCTTTGAGAGTTTCGTCACACAGGTGCACAGCGTCATCGAAGAAGCTGGCAAGGGCGCCATCTACGTCTTCGACTGTCTCTCGGAACTGGCCGCCAAGTGGCAGTCGGACCAGTCGCTTGGCAACTTCTTCGTGCTGACGTGTCCGCGCCTCTACGATCTGGAGACGGTCACTTACTTTGCGCTGTATCGGAACTACCACGCGACCTATGGGTTGGCGCCGATCACCGCCACCACCCAGTTCCTGCTGGATGTCTTCCGCCACGAGGAACGCCTCTACATCCGCCCCATCAAGGTCCAGTATCGCTCGACCTCCGCCATGAACACGATTCACGTGTGGGAGGGCGACAAGTTCAAACCGATCACCAACAGCGCCATCATTGCAGAAATCCTCACTGCGGCCAGATGGCCCGGCTTGCGTGCGAGCGGCCGTCTCGGTTTTTGGAACCGGATCTTTGCCCAGGCCCAGAAAGCCCACGAGAGCTACAGGGCCGGTCATTGTCCGGCGGAGATCGAACAACAGGAATTCGACCGGTTGAGCCGCATGGTGCTGTCCCGGGATGAGACGATCCTGAAACTGGCGACCAAATACCTGAAGTTGGAAGACATTCTTGCCATCCGGGACCGCATGGTTGGCGTCGGCCTGATCGGCGGCAAAGCCGTGGGCATGCTGCTGGCCCGCGCCATCCTGAAGAAGACTGACCCGCGTTTTGACAAGCTGCTGGAAACGCACGATTCGTTCTACGTCGGGTCGGACGTGTTTTACACCTTCCTCGTGCGCAACGGTGTCTGGTGGATTCGCCAGAAGCAGCGCAACCCGGAAACCTTCCTCGAGGGCCTCGACGAAGCGCGGGCCATGATTCTTGGCGGCCGGTTTCCGGACTATACGGTGGAGCAGTTTGTCGAGATGCTCGACTACTTCGGCGAGGCGCCCTACATCGTGCGCTCCAGTTCGTTGCTGGAGGACAACTACGGCAACGCCTTTGCCGGAAAATACGAAAGCGTGTTCTGCGTCAACCAGGGCACGCGCGAACAGCGGCTCAATGCGCTGTTGGATACCCTGCGGCGCGTGTATGCCAGCACCATGAGCGAGAAGGCGTTGCGCTACCGCTTGCGGCGCGGGCTGCTGGACCAGGACGAGCAAATGGCACTGCTGGTCATGCGCGTCTCCGGCTCGGCTTACAATAACGCATTCTATCCCCAGATGGCCGGCGTCGGGTTCTCCTACAACCCGTATGTCTGGAACAAGGAGATTGACCCCAAGGCCGGCGTCGTGCGGCTTGTTTTCGGGCTGGGCACGCGCGCCGTGGACCGGGCTGACGACGATTACACGCGCGTCGTGGCGCTTAACGCGCCGGAGAAGCGGCCGGAAGGCAACTTTGACGAGGTCTGCGAATACTCCCAGCGCCGCGTGGACTACCTCGACATCGCCGCGAACCGTCTGGTTTCGAGCTATTTTTGCGACCTGATTGAGGATGCCCCGGACCTGCCGCTGGACATGTTTACGAGCCCTGACGGCGACCGGGGAAACCGGGTGCTGACTTTCGACCGGCTGCTGAGACAGACCGACTTTGTCAAGGACCTGCGAGATGTTCTCCGCATCCTCGAAGACGCTTACCAGTATCCTGTGGACATCGAGTTCACGGCGAACTTCGTGGATGACCAGAACTACAAGATCAACCTTCTTCAGTGCCGTCCGTTGCAGGTGCAGGGCGTGGACTTGGTCAAATTGCCAAAGGTCGACATCCCCGCTGAAAGCCGGATTATTGAGGCGCACGGGGCCGTGATCGGCCAGAGCCGTATTGTCAACATGGATCGCATCATCTACGTCGTGCCCGCGCTCTACGGCAAACTGCCCGTTGCGCAGCGCTACGAGGTGGCCCGGCTAATCGGCAGCATCAACCAAACACGCGCTGCCGGCTCCTCCCAGACGGTCATGCTGGTGGGGCCCGGCCGCTGGGGCACCGCCAGCCCGGAACTCGGCATCCCCGTGAACTTTGCCGAAATCAACCGCGTCACCGTGTTGTGCGAAATCGTTGCGATGCGCGAGAACCTGATTCCGGACGTGTCGCTGGGAACCCATTTCCTCAACGAATTGGTCGAGATGAACACGCTTTACCTCGCCCTCTTCCCGCAGCAATCCCGCAATCATCTCAACGAGGGTTTCTTCCTCAACGCGCCCAACCGGCTGCTGGACCTGGTTCCCCAAGCCATTCAATGGCAGGAACTGGTGCGTGTGATCAACGCCGCGGATTTGCCGAAGGAGCAGCAGACCATCACCGTCCGCGCCGACGCTCTCGAACAGTGTGTTGTCGTTTACTGGCCGCCCGCGGCGCACTAAACGCTGCGCGGATTCAGTCTGGCTTCAGGATTGACCCCACGGACCGGCTTTTTTCGTCCCTCGCGAAACTTTTTTTCTGCCTCGGCGTTTCACATTTAACGCGGGGCCGGGGTCACAGGCCGCTCCCGCGGCCATTCCTCCTTCGTGACCCCACCCCGCGGCAACGCTTCCACCTTGTTACCGACCTGTGCCTTGCCTGTGCGAAGTGCGAACCTCGTTTTCTTGGCACCCAAAACTTCACTTGCTACTTCGTAATCTTGAACCCTTTTCCCAAGAGAAAGAGGATGGTTTGGAAATGGGCCTGTTGGTCCACATGATTACGAATGCAAATCGCCGTGCCGTCCACCGATATCGCAGCACTGTAAAACTCTCTGCTAAACTCGATGCCGAAGCGTTTGAGCGCGTTGGTGACGTCGTTCTTGGAGGATTTTGTGTTCAAGCCGAGAGCTTTCAAGACCTTGGGCGTGACTGGATACACACTATCGGTCCAGTCCTCAGGAATTCCGCTCATCGCTATCAGCTTCAGAGTTCCGGAAGTCTCTTTCAACTTATAGCCGCAAATATCCAGGATCATTCTTAGTGCAACGAGGTATGGAACGTTCTTCACATCCAGGGTGACCTTCAGCGTATCGGGTTCGGTCTTGCCGGACGTGGTTTCGACGAAACGAACTGGCTGGAAACCCATTCCAAACAGGAATGGCATGTCGGGATGGCTCTTTTCCCAGAAATCTTTCACTGTGCCTACGGCCTCGATGAAACTGGCTTCCTTAAGCTTTAGATGCGGTATCGTGTCGCGTTTGAATTGCTCATAGAACTTCATCTCATATTCAAATGGCTGGTCTGCCTGCGTCACCGCGCAAGACACCACCACCCACGCCATCGCCAGCAGCAGGTTTCGGCTGATCATCTTCATTCTTCCCTCATTCCTTCCGTGTCCGGCTTCGGGGACATTCTCCGCCTGCTGCTGCATCATGTAAAGCGCGTGTTGGAGGCCACGTCCCCGACGTGGCGATTGTTCATGATGATTTCGCCGGGTCGGACCCCATCCTGCATCATCGCCGTAACGCGTTGATCAGTTCGTTGATTTTGCCCGCACCGGCAGGCGTTGGGGAGGGCGAAGGGTCTCGCTGAGCCGCAGCGGAAGGATAGGGCGGGGGACGGCTCAGCGAGACGCTTCGCCCTACCAAGGTAGACACGTCGGGAAACTGATCCAAACTGCCGATCACTGACGGTCAGAACAGTTCGCTCTGGGACTTGCCGGTGCGTTTGACGCCGAGCTTCTTGTAGGTCAATTCGGTGGCCACGCGGCCCTGCGGCGTGCGCTGGAGGTAGCCTTCCTGGATCAGGAATGGCTCATAAACTTCCTCGATCGTGCCCGGCTCTTCTCCGACGGCGACGGCGATGGTGTTCACGCCGACGGGACCGCCCCGATACTTGTGAACGATGGCTTCGAGCAGGCGCTTGTCCATGTCGTCGAGACCGTGTTCGTCAATGTCCAGCATCGCCAGCGCCTTGTCGGCAATCGGCGCGGTGATGCGGCCGTCGGCGCGGACTTGCGCGTAGTCGCGGACACGCCGGAGGAGATTGTTGCAGAGCCGCGGCGTGCCGCGCGAGCGGCGGGCGATCTCCAGCGCGCCGGGGTTGTCTATCTCCACGCCGAGGATGCGCGCCGAGCGAAGGCAGATTTGTTGCAGGTCCGCCGCCACGTAGTAATCCAGCCGGTCGGTGATCTCGAAGCGGCTGCGCAACGGCGCGGTGAGCAGGCCGCTGCGCGTGGTCGCGCCGATGAGCGTGAAGCGGGGCAGGTTCAACCGCACGCTGCGCGCGCTCGGCCCCTGGTCAATGACGATGTCCAGCCGGTAATCTTCCATCGCCGGGTAGAGGTATTCCTCGACCTGCGCCGGCAGCCTGTGAATCTCGTCAATGAAAAGAACGTCGCCCCGCT
>JBAZIR010000317.1:0-7212 GCA_041651735.1 Verrucomicrobiia bacterium
CCGCGGCCCCTACGACACCGCCTACTGGACCCGGTCGCGGCGTGACAACGAACTGCGAAAGCTGGCCACCAAACAAGTCCATAAAGCCGGCGCTCCAGAGGACGGCCTCATCGGTTGGTGGGCGTTTGACGAGGCGAAGGATGCTCCCGTCGCGCTCGATTACTCAGGACATCGGCTCGGCGGAGTGCTGCACTTTGCGGACGGCTCCCCTCACCCTGGCCCTCTCCCCTCGCAAGCGAGGGGCGAGGGAAAACGGTCGTCGTCACCACCGAGCAGACAAAAAGGTTCGCTTGCGGCGAATATCTCCTCCCCCTCGCCCCGTCAGCGGGGAGAGGGCCGGGGTGAGGGGCCGCAACAATTGAATCGTTCGGGCGGAGCGATCCACGACGCCAAGCGCGCCAAGGGGCTCGACGGCAACGCGCTGATCTGCAACGGCGGCTGCGTCATCATCGAGAGCAGTCCCCTGCTCTCGCCCACCAATGCATTGACTATCGAATGCTGGGTCAAAGCCGACGCCGTCAAACAGCGCAACAACTGGATCGTCAACCGCGTTTTCGGCGGCGACCCGTCCGCGGGCTATCGGCTGGGCATCGTTGAGGGCAAGCCGTGCTTCCAGATTCCGCTGAAGCCCTGGACCCACCACCTCGCCGGCAACAAGCCGTTGCCGGTTGGCGAATGGGTCCACCTTGCCGGCACATTCGACGGCCAGACGATGCGCCTCTACATGAACGGCGAGGAATGCGGCAGTATGCCCCGCCCCGCCCCGATCAAACCGAACGCCTGCCATCTCTGTCTCGGCAACTACGAGATTGCCCACCCCGCCCACTTCAAAGGCCTGCTCGACGAGGTCCGCCTCTACTCACGCGCGTTGACGCCTGAAGAAGTGCGCCAACATTATCGCGCGATGCTCAACCGGCCCTGACCTATTCAACAAACGCCGCTTCTTTCACCGCTTCCGCGCCGACGGCACCGCGCCAAGCGTGCTTCATATTCGTCACTACAGGACTCGACTGTTTTCTTGGATAAGACGGTTATGATAATCCACATACCTTGCGTCAATAGCATGAGCTTCCGAGCAACGGAGCTTGGCAAGCGTAATAGATGAAACGCGGTAATCGAGTTCGGCGTGATGATTGGGGCAGAGACAAAGAATGTTGCCGATGACATCTCGGCCATTGTGTGGCTCACCGAGTGGTTGGATGTGATGCGCCTCGGCGTAACGAGAACCGTCGGGTAGCTCGATAGTGTGGCCGCAGACCTGACACCTGAACTCGTGGATGATCTTGATGCGACGCGCTAACACAGTGTCGCGCAAGATACGGTAAGTCGTAGTCTGAACGCGATCCGGAGGTGCATCGGCTAAGTCTGTCGCTTGTGGAGTCGGCTGTGGAATCTGCAGTGCACCTTTCTCAATAGAGTTTTCTTCAGAAAGGAATGGTGGTGTCTGCACCAAAGCGTAGGATTTGATGAACGTGTCGGGTAGAGGTGCACCCGTGCTCCTCACTACTAAATTGCTCCGCCGATACCGTTTTTCAGGGAAAGGTTGAAGATCCGCGAACTGATACTCTGTGGAAGACTCATACAAGGTAATCTCCCTCGCGACCGCCCAGAATGTCAGCTCCGCAAACACGGCAAAAATCAGCGGAAGCTCCTCGCCACGACTCCGAGCTTCATCGAGAAGTTTCTTGCCGCTGGTCCACCGCTTCTTCTCCGTGATCGGGTGCGATGGTTCGGACCCGCGGCTCGCATCCCGCAGGTGCTTGTTACTAGCATTTACGTAGATAGCAGATCTGAATAGAGGGAACATGGCGACCTTGGAATTATTTCGAGTAATTTTGCACGATCAAAGTGAGAACAGTGGCGGTAAGCGCACCGATAACGACAGCCGCGATACCAAACCAAGCCTGCCAACGCGCCGCCTTCATTGTCGCTGCAATTTGCTCTGCTGTGAGCCGACGCTGCCACTCATGCTCGGCAAGTCTCCATTGCGGCTCGTCCGGCTTGAACTTGCTCTGCCATGCTGCAAGTGCCTTGTCGTCCATCTTGGAAAGCTCTTGCCGGTCAAGCGACTTGAAATCTTCCTTGTGTTGCGCCTCCGGTGTCTTCGCCAATGCATTCCACGGGGTATCATTCATAAACGCAAAGCCACCTAATCTAGACCATTCGCTCTGGGCGTCGCCGAGGAAGGGCAGACGCGAGAACAATACTTGGTGCTGCTGACGAGTCCTTGGGGGGATGCAGATGCCGCACTGGCTGGGACTCGGGAATAATTCAGGCTAATCATCTTTGCCCTTTATCTCTCCAATAGCCGGAGTCTGAAACTGGTCCCGGGCATTGTCCAGAAGGTTTTTGAGGGGAATCTGACCGCAAAAACCCGGTGGGGAAACCGCAGATGCACACAGATGCACACAGACGAGAACACTGGCGCTGAACGTCTCCCCGTGTCCGTGTTCATCTGTGTTCATCCGTGGTTAAACGGATGCCCGTTTGAGGCTCTGCCCCCCTGCCGCTAACGGCATCCACACGGTCGCGATTTTCATCTCTTTACCGCAATGCGTTCCATGAGCATACTGCGGCGCATGACTTCCACTCGCGACTCGAGCAGTTTGCAGGCACCCGCCGCGCAGAATCCGCCTTTCCATCGGCACTACAAATGGGAGCTGCTCTTCCTGCTCTGCCTCGCGTTCTTCTTCCATCAAGGCGACCGGGCCATCTTCGGCGTGGTGTTGTCTGGAATCAAAACCGACCTGGGCCTGAGCGACCAGCAGCTTGGCATGGTCGGATCGGTGCTGTTCCTGATGCTGGCGCTAACGATGCCGTTTGCGGGGTACATCGGCGACAGGTGGAAGAAGAACTGGATCATCACATGCAGCCTGATCTTCTGGAGCGCAGCGACGCTGTTCACCGGCTGCGTACAAGGCATCCTGGGGCTGATTATGCTGCGCGGCGTGGCCACGGCGGGCGGCGAGGCGTTCTACGCGCCGTCGGCGTATCCGTTGATGGCGAAGTTTCACCACCGCACGCGCGCAGTGGCGTTGTCGCTGCACCAGGGCGCGCTCTACATCGGCGTAATGACGAGCGGATTCCTCGGCGGCTGGATCGCACAGAATTGGGGCTGGCGTTCGGCGTTCTATGCCTTCGGCGGCTGCGGCATCCTGCTGGGAATCGTCTTCATCTTCCGGCTGAGGGACACGCCTGATCCGACACCCACGGATCCTGCGCATGCTCCCGGCATCCCGGCGCTGCTGCGTGCTCTCGGCCTTATCTTCCGCATCCCGACGGCGTTGATGTTGACCATAGGCCTGACCGCCATCGTCTTCGTGAACAACGCCTTCATCAATTGGGCGCCGACGTTCCTATGCGAAAAAGCCGTCCTCTCACAGACGGAGGCGGGCACCTACTCAATGGTCTTCCATCACCTGCCCGCGCTCATTGGCATCAGCATCGGGGGACCACTATCGGACTGGCTGGTGCCGAAGCGACCGACCGCGCGGCTGGAACTTCAGACTGTGGCGATGGCTCTCGGCGTGCCGTCCATCTTATTGATGGCACTGGCGCCAAGCCTGACAATGGCATGCGTAGGATTGGCGGTGTTTGGCCTGTTCCGCGGGCTTTACGAATCCAACACGCACGCCGCCATGTTCGACGTGATTGAGCCGTGCCATCGCGCTTCGGCGGTGGCCATTTCGGTCATGCTCGCGTTCCTGGTCGGCTCGACCTCGCCGTGGCTGCTGGGCTGGTGCCGCGAGGTTTTCGGCACGGCTCACGGCCTGTCGTATGGTTTCGCCGGCTCGTCGGTCGCCTATTTGATTGGCGCTGCCGCCGTGCTGACGGCGCGACTGGTATTTTTCAAGCGGGACCGGATCGTTGAGACAGTCTGAGGCAACGCTAGAGCACGGGCTGGAGAGAATAAACAGGGAAGACGGGAAGACGCGAAGCCGAAGTCCTTCCTCCCGTCTTCGCGACTTCCCTGTCCAACTCTGTCGCGGAAACACGAGAAGCTCGCGCTACAACCGGAGATTGTTTATACTGCCGTCCCGAAGATGAAACTGATTGCCGCACTCGTTACGCTGGTTGCTTCGACGTTTACTCTGCTGGCCGCCCTGCCCTCTTCGAAACCGAACATCGTTTTCATCCTCGCCGACGACCTCGGCTATGCCGACCTCGGCTGCTACGGCGCGAAGGACATCCGCACGCCGCGGCTCGACCGACTGGCGCGCGAAGGCGTGCGCTTCACGCAGTTCTACTCCAACGGCCCGGAGTGTTCGCCCACACGCACAGCGTTCCTCACAGGCCGCTATCAGCAGCGCGTCGGCGGCTTGGAATGCGCCATCGGCATCGGTGGCGTTGGACGCTATGATGACGCTATCCGGCTCGCCGCGCGGCATGAGTTGGGTCTGCCCGCCAACGAACCAACGCTGGCCCGGTTGCTTCGGGACGCCGGCTACGCCACGGCAATCACGGGCAAATGGCACCTCGGCTACGAAGACCACTTTGCGCCCGGCCAGCACGGTTTTAACCACGCCTTCTACGCTCTCGGCGGCGGGATGGATTACTTTCATCACGTTGAAGACCCACCGGATTACGCACCCGTGTTGCGGTTGAACGGCAAGGCTGTGAAGCGCCGCGGCTACGCGACCGACCTGTTTGCCGACGAAGCCATGCGCTGGCTGCGCGAACGCGCCGCGCGCGATGCGAAACGTCCTTTCTTCCTCTACGTGCCGTTCACCGCGCCGCACTCGCCATTCCAAGCGCCGGACGAGGAGCAACCCGCGCCGCTGCCCTCCGATTCGGAGCGATGGAAGCAAAGCAAAGCGCCGCCGCGCGTGTATGCCGCGATGATCGAGCGAATGGATGCCGTCATTGGAAAGTTGCTCGACACTCTTGATGAACTTGGCGCGGCCAAGAACACACTGGTTGTCTTCGTGAGCGACAACGGCGGCACAGCCAGCGCGCGGCCGTGCGGCTTGCGCGGGATCAAGGGAACGACGTTTGAAGGCGGCATTCGCGTCCCGTGCCTTGCGCGATGGCCCGGTGTGCTGCCTGCCGCTGTGGAGCGAACAGAACCCGCGTTGACGTTCGACATCGCGGCGTCCATCGCACGGGCTGCTGGTGTAAAGCCACGGAGACCGTTCGACGGCGTGGATGTCTTGGGTGCGATAGCGCGAGGCGAGGCGTTGCCCGAACGGACGCTGTTTTGGCGCGGTCGTCGCGGCGAGCGGACGTGGCGCGCAGCGCGGGATGGCGCTCTCAAATACGTTTCCCGCACGGACGGCGCGCGGACGGAAGAATTCCTTTTTGACATCGTCCGTGACGCTGCGGAGGAGAAGAATTTGTTGGCCGAGCGCGCGAGTGACGTGACACGGCTCAAGGCGAAGCTCGCGGCGTGGGAAGCGGACGTGCGTCCGCAGCGATGACGCCACCACCGCTTGCGGCTTGAACGAATCGCCGCCGACTGGAATAAGAGCGACGGTCAACTCCAGCTAGAACAGGAAGAAGAAGCAATGAAACACCGAAATCGTCCTATGCACCTCTTCAGCGTCCTTCTCCTGACTCTGGCCTGTGACGTCGTCACCGCGTGGACTGCCGATGACCTCCGCGACGAGCTTGGCAAGAGGCCGTTCAAGATCGTCTTTGAAACGTATCACGACGGCAACTGGGAGCTTTACCAGATCAACGCGGACGGCTCGCAGCCGGTCAACCTCACCAAGACGCCCACCATCAACGAAGGCTATCCACAGGTTTCGCACGACGGCACGAAGATCGCCTTCAGCGTGGACGAAGGGGAAGGCGAAGCCAAGGCGCGCAACGTCTATCTGATGAACATGGACGGCACGGGCCGGACGCTCGTTGCCAAACATGCCCGCTACCCCTTCTGGAATGCCACGGGCACCGGCCTCTGTTATGTGCCCGACGAGCAGGAGCAGTTCAGCATTCGCGATTACGCGTCGAAGGGTCTGTGCGTTTATGACCTTGCCACACGCCGCATCGTGCCCCATCCCAACCCGGAGCTTCATCACCTCTACAACCTCGGTTGCACCTGCGACGACAAATGGATTCTCTCCACCGTCCACGCCGGCATGGGCCACAAGCACGCCATCCTCGCCATCGCAGCGCACGGGAAGGATGTCTTCAATCTCAAACTCCCAGGCTGCCGGCCCCATGTCAGCCCCGATGGCAAGCGCGTCTCGTGGAACGCGAGTGATTTCATAATCCGCGTCGGCGACCTGGACTTCAGCGGTCCGGAGCCAAAGGTCATCAACCAGCACGATGCTGTCAGCAGCGCCAAGCCGGTTGAGGTCTATCAAGCCGCTTGGTCGCCCGACGGCCGCTATCTCGCGTTCACCAGCGGCACGAAGACAGAGAAGAAGCTCGGCGCACCGCCGGAGTTTATTGGTGTCGAAGCGCCCGGCTGGAATATCTGGGTTGCTGACGCCAGCACGACCAATCGTATGGTACAGGTGACCACTGACGGCCATTCCAACAAGGAACCCGACTGGGTTCCGCTCCCCTCGCGTCCATGACAACTCACTCATCCACATCCCTGACAGTACAACTCACCCGATGTGCCTGCATCGCCGCCTGCCTTGCGTGCGGCTGCGGCGTGGAGGAGAAAGCCGGCTCGCCGCCGGTTGCGTTGCCGACCATCCAGACCAAGTCCGGCTCGGAAATGGTGCTGATTCCCGCAGGCGA
Organism: Verrucomicrobiia bacterium; assembly: GCA_041651735.1. Classification (GTDB taxonomy): domain Bacteria; phylum Verrucomicrobiota; class Verrucomicrobiia; order CAIQCK01; family CAIQCK01; genus CAIQCK01. The sequence continues at coordinate 6,694 of JBAZIR010000317.1, forward strand.
GTTTGTCATGGGGCACGCGGGCGGCAAACCCGACGAGGTTCCCGCGCATACCGTCCGCGTCGAGGCGTTCCTGATGGACCGCACCGAGGTCACTCAACAGCGGTTCGCCAAACTCATGCGGGACAATCCCTCGCCGTCGCATTTCCGCGGACCCGACCGTCCCGTTGAACAGGTCAGTTGGAGCGAGGCCGCCCTCTATTGCAACCTCCGCTCGAAGGACGAGGGTTTGCAGCCTTGCTACGACGAAACCACCGCCAAGTGCAACTTCGCCGCCAACGGTTACCACCTGCCCACCGAAGCGGAATGGGAATACGCCTGCCGCGCCGGCACCACGACCGGCTACAGTTTTGGTGCCGACCCGCGGCAGTTGTCGCAGCACGGATGGTTCGCGGAAAACGCCGGCAAGACGACCCAACCCGTCGCGCGCAAGAAACCGAATGCGTGGGGCCTCTTCGACATGCACGGCAACGTCGCCGAATGGTGCAACGATGTCTACGACGCGTCCTACCACCCGAAAAG
>JBAZIR010000318.1:0-7202 GCA_041651735.1 Verrucomicrobiia bacterium
CTTTGGACAAAACGAGTTGACGAGATCTTGGAGAAAGTCCGCCATTGTAAAGCCGCGGCTGTTACACAACACTAGGAGAAGGCCTTTCGATGGCCACACGAGTCAGGCTACTGAAAGTTGAATGCCCCGGTCGGCTGACGGCGGAGATCGTTGGACCGCAGCGGACGCAACGGTTTGCCCTGCCAACGGGTTCCCGCCTGTTCCTTGCCGGCTATCCTCCGGAGCAGATTAAACTTCAAACTTTCGAAGGCGCCCTCGAATACAAGCCGGGACCGGAGATGAAGTGCCCGGTGTTCCTGTTCGAAGAAACCGATTACGAGTTCATCGTCACGCTCGACGACAAGAATCTAACCCCGGCCAACATCAAGCTCTTCGCGCCAGGCAGGCGGTTGCCTGACGAACTGCGGCAGGTGGCCAACAGCGATGTTCTGACCTGTGTGTTGAACGTGGGATCGCAGGCCGGTTATTTGGATCTCGATCTGGCTCATGATGGGCAGCTTTTGCTGAAGCTCGGGTTGGAGGTGTTCCCCAGCAAGATCGATTACCGGAAGGACCTCGTCGACATCCGCGTGGATCTCGAGCGAGAGGTGAGGGAACTCGCTCACGACATCGGCCAGCTCACTTATCACAAGGCCAGTCGTCGACGGGGCGTCCAGCCCGGTGAGGTGGAGTGGCTCGAGAACATCCGCAGCCTGTTTGACGACCTGCAAAAGGCCTTCAATCGCATCCGGCAGGCGCCTCGCACGAAGATTGATGTGGATGAGCAGATTCGACGCGCCGACCGGCCCACCCGTCATGGCGCTTCGGTCCTTCGGTTCGTCCGATCACATGCCGGTCAATGTGTGGAATCGGCCGTCGCCCACTTCCAAGTGAACGAGAAAACCTATCGCGCCCGAGTGCTTCCCGTGGAAAGAAAGATTCTCTCCTACGACACAGTGGAGAATCGGTTTGTAAAGTGGGCGCTCGCTCTTTTGCCACGCCGAATCCGGCGAAGTTGCGAGAAACTGGCTTCACCCGAAGGAGCCACGCTTGATCCATGGGTAAGCCGCCTTCAACGGGCCGATCGAGAGTTGCGCAGAGATCTCGATGCAGGGTTTCTGCAGGAGGTCAACGGCTCGATGGCCACGCCGGTCCAGTCGCTGGCGCTTCACATGGCGCCCGGTTACCGGGAGTTCTTCACCACGTTCCTGGACATCCTCTCCGGGTTGGAGATCCATGGCGGCCCGTTCGATCTCTCGGAGAAGGAGTTGTCCACGCTGTACGAGATGTGGTGCTTCATCAAACTCGGCAGTCTCCTGCGGAGGGATTGCAGGATGGCTTCGACTCCGAATTGGCTGAAGGTAGATCGCTCGGGAATCACAGTGAAACTCAAGAAAGGCGTCACTTCCGAGTTGTCGCTACAGTCGAAGCAGGGGGAGAAGATCCGGCTGTCCTATAATCCCAGGGAACCATCGCCCACAGGTGACTGGAGACCCGACAACATGCTGGAAATCCGCAAGGGCGGCAACAAGCGCGGGTTTCATTATGTGTTTGATGCGAAGTATCGGTTGGCGGATGACGCGGATTATGTGGCGATCCACAAGGCTCCCGGCCCTCCCGAGGACACGATCAACCGCATGCACGCCTACCGTGATCAGATCGTCTACGACATCATGAACGCGGATCACGATGACGGTGAAGATCGAACGGTTTGGGACATCGGCCAGCGGCGCTACGCCCAAAAAACCGTCTCCGCCTTCGTCTTGTATCCCTACTCGGGTGCGGATGCTGAAAAGAATCAGTTCTACGGTTCCATCAAGAAGGTGGGCATCGGCGGCATTCCGTTCCTGCCCGGGAACATTGATTTGGTGAATACCCTCTTAAAGCGAATCCTCAACCGGACGGATGAGACTGAAGACGATATTGCGGTGCAACTGCGTTCGGTCGAAGAGCGACGCAAGATCATGCGCTCGTTGGAGTATGGCATGTTGGCGATTGTTCCGACGAAGGAGCAGTTGGATTACATCCTCAAGAACAAGATCTACCACATGCCCTACGCCGAGCTGCAAGGGGTTCGCTTGAGGGCGGATTTCATCGTGTTCTTCCAGAGCAAGACGGCTTTTGGCAAGGAGGCAGGCATCCGTTATTGGGCGCCAGTGAAGAACTTCAGGGTGGGGATGCGAAATCAAATCAAACCCGCTCCTCCGGGACCGGGCCGACACGAAGGTCTCTACGCGTGGTTTGAACTGCGCAAGGTTCACGAACTCGAGCATCACTTGAGCCCCAATGCATCCGGTCATCCCCAGTTCTTCCGCGTCACAACCCGCCTTGCGCTGGATGAAGCGCAGACGATGGAGGAACTGAGTCTGGTGCGCGAGCCGGAACGGCGTTTCTACCGTGAACTTCTGGCCGTCGGCTGCAAGGTCGCCATCAAGGAAGTGCGCGCGGGCAAACCGACTTACGACATTGCGGATCTCAATTTAAGTTTCGAAATTCGCGATCAGAAACAACAGATCGTCCGAGCCCGGTTCGACCCCCGCCGTAATGCCTTCATCAGCGAGGGGCAGGAGTTGTTCCGGTTTGATGATCTGATGTTTGATCCGGGCGCATGCCTCCAGAAGTTGGGGTTGTCCGCCAAGCAGGCCTGCACAATCAAGACCTTGAACGGGAGTGTTTTCTCGTCACGGTTATAATACTGATATAATTCGTCATTTATGGCGAATATACTTGATATATATGTGTAAGTCGTCTATAGTGACGAGTTATGAAGATTGAGGCACAACTAACCGATGAACAGATTCTTCGAGTGTTGGGCGAACGGTTGGTCGGAGTCAGATTGGAACGCAATCTGACTCAAGCTGACTTGGCCAAGCAGGCTGGTGTCTCCAAACGGACCGTGGAACGGTTGGAGTCGGGCGTGGTGGCAGTGCAGTTGTCGGGTTTCATCAGGGCTTGCCGCGTGCTTGGGTTGGTGGAACGATTCGATGCGCTCATCCCTGAGCCAATGGCAAGTCCGATCGCGCAACTGAAGTTACAAGGCAAAAGGCGGCGGCGGGCTTCACGCGAAAAAACAGCCGCGGACTCCCCGAACAAGTGGACCTGGGGTGAACCGTCATGACAGCCAAAGTTCAGCTTTGGGGGCGAACCATCGGCGCCGTCTCGATGGATGAAGGGCGCGATTACGCTGCGTTTCAATACGATCCTGCGTTCGCCCGGAGCGGAATCGAGATCTCGCCGTTGACGATGCCGCTGAGCGAGCGCGTGTATGCGTTTCCCGAGTTATCTCGGAACACATTTCATGGTTTACCGGGATTGCTGGCAGATTCGCTGCCGGACAGATTCGGCAATGCCCTGATCAACGCGTGGCTGGCAACGCAGGGCCGGACACCGGAGAACTTCAGCGCGGTGGAGCGCTTGTGTTACACAGGCACACGGGGCATGGGGGCACTAGAATTCGCGCCCGTGCTGGGACCGAAGCCGCGAAAGGCGACGAAGATCGAGATTGATGCATTGGTCAAGCTGGCATCCGAGATTCTCATGCAACGTGTGGGATTGAACACCAGCTTTGCCGGTTCTGTGCGGCAGAAAGCGCTAAACGACATCCTGCGCGTCGGCACGTCCGCAGGCGGGGCGCGTGCCAAAGCGGTGATTGCCTGGAACCGCAAGACGAACGAAGTGCGCTCGGGACAGATCGCGGCAGGATCGGGTTTTGAATACTGGCTGTTGAAGTTTGACGGCGTGGTTGGGAACAAGGACAAAGAACTGGAAGACCCGAAGGGCTATGGGGCGATCGAGTATGCCTATTACTTGATGGCCAGAGCGGCGGGCATTGTCATGAGCGAGTGCCGTCTACTGGAGGAGAACGGACGCCGCCACTTCATGGCCCGGCGGTTCGACCGCCTTGCGGGGGGGCAGAAGCTGCACATGCAATCGCTGTGTGCGCTCGGACATTTCGATTTCAATCAGGCCGGCGCCTATGCTTATGAGCAGGCGTTACTAGCGATTCGCCAACTCCGTCTGCCGATGGAGGCCGTGGAGGAGCAGTTCCGGCGGATGGCATTCAACATTGTGGCCCGCAACCAGGACGATCACGTCAAGAACATCGCCTTCCTGATGGATAAGCAAGGCTGTTGGTCGCTCGCGCCGGCGTTCGACATGACCTACAGCTATAACCCGTCAGGGACCTGGACGGCAACGCACCAGATGACGTTGAACGGCAAGCGGAACGGATTCACGAGAGAGGATTTTCGCGCGTGTGCAAGAGCCGCGTTGATGAAGCGCGGTCGCGCCGAGGCCATCCTCGAGGAAGTCCGTGCAGCGGTGTCGCGCTGGCCGGTGTTCGCCGCGAAGGCGAAAGTGGCTGACACATGGCGAGCGCAAATCCAAAAGAGTCATCGGTTATCATTCCCTGCTGCCTGAGCCGCCCAATAGGCCCACACAAGGGGAACAGGAGCCGTTCGCTTTGCAGCACCTGATTACTGCTGGGTGTTGCCAGACCATCCACTATTTACTTGCCCGGCGAACTCAGCTTGAGGGCCGCTTCATATTCCTTGCTCAGGTCAAAGCCAATATCGAGTAAGGGATCGATTTGCTTGAAGGCAACAAACTCGTAACAGAGAAGCTGCAATCCCGAAAACTCCCCTGCCATTGATCGCAACGCGTATTTCGGTCGTGGATCGCCCGTATCAATGCCTCGCATGCCAAGCGTCGCAATCTCGAAGCCAACTTTTTGGACGTCTTCGGGCGTCATGTCCTTGAACTTGCTCAGTGCGGCGAAACAATGCAGAAGCGCATCCGTCCGGACAGCGCCTTGAGTTTTCTCGCGAAATGATTTTACGGCGAAACGTGAACGCGCTTGCTTGGCAGCTTCGGCAAACTTCGTATGAGGGTCAATCTCAACGGTTTTGATGTAAGCTTTATCAGCCTCCTCAAGTTTTTCCTGACTTTCCTACACTCGAGCCAAACCAATCCACATCTGTTGCGCTTCCGGCAGAATCTCTGTCGCCTTCCGAAGACACGCTTCGGCCCGGGGAAGGTCGCGCTTTAGAGCCTCCAAACAACCGCCAAGGTTCATCAATGCATAGGGATCATTGGGATCCTGCTCCACAGCCTCCTCCAACACCTCGGAGGCTTCCTGGAGCTTCTTTTTGCGCATCAGAGCTACGCCCAAGGCAACCCTCGCGTGGACCATTTCCGGATCGATGTCGATTGCCTCGCGCAAGTGATCCTCCGCCTCGTCCAGCTTACCAAGATCGCTCAAGGCCATGCCAAGATTGAAACGGATCGCTGCATCCCGTGAGCGTGATGGCAGGATGAACCGAAGCAATTGGACTCCCTTTCCTTAGTCCCCACGCTGCAATCGCGCGACGGCTTCCTGCAATGGGTCTGGTGCTTCGGGTTTTGAACGCCAGATCACTAGGATTCGCTTGGGATCAATGACAATTTGCACTCGCCCTGCAAAACCCTTGAACTCCGATTCAATGAAAGCGGAAACAGCATTGCGAAACGCTTCCGTGCCCGGCTGCCGAGCCGCGAGCGGCAGCAGTTCCAGATCAAACTCTTGAACAGGGATCTCGATTGTTTGTGTCTCGCTCATGTCAGCCGTTGAGTTTCATTCATCAACAAGGCGTCTGTCCTCAATCGGCTCGGGAGGAATCTGGTCAAAAATCTTGATCAGCGCTTCTACTTTTTTGAAAAATCCCGTGGCCTTGTATGGTAGCGTGATCGTCATGTTACCCCAAGTTCGGCCCCAGAAAAGCGCAAAAGCTGCATTCATGCTCTGGTTTGAGCCATAGAGCAGTGGAGGGAACATCTTTCCCAAACCCGGCCCAATAGCCTGGCTGTTCTGTTCAAGCTGGGTCTGGATCCCACGTTCCTGCAGCGTCCGGAGATCCGGGTAATCCCTCATCAACCACTGGTCAATCCGCAGGCCAATCGGGTAGGTGCGCAGTTGGCTTAACAAGCCGTTCAACAGGTATTCCCCCATCTGGCGGCTTTCGGCTGGAAACGACCCTTTTGTAAAAAGTTCCGCCACCTTTCTGGAGGCGTCCTCACTAATTGCGAAGTCGCATCGTTTCTCTTCCGGCGTCTGGAAGAGCCTGATGACGAAGCCGCACTGATAGGCCAAAAAATAATCCGGCGGCTCTGTTCCCTAAGGTTTATACCGCACGAGATGCATCGGCGCATTTCCGCGCGCCGTGTGGATGTGAGCCAGTGTGGACAACGAAGGGTCTTCTTGAACATGCACTGGTCTGCCAGTGACGCGTTCCACTTGTTCAAGGATGGATTGTGTTGCCGGAAGCAAGCTCACGTTGGCGCCGAATCTAGCAGGAGAGTTAATGTTCCAGCAACTGGGGAGATTAGTCTGGACACAGTCGTTAACGACGGACGTTTCCCTTACGCGGCAGTTTTGACATTTGATACGCTGAAACCGCAGCGAGATCCTTGCCACTGTGGGATTGACTCAGTGATCATCCTGAATCGTGTACCCAACCGCGCTGTAACCACGCACGCGTTTTTCATACATTTTACAGAGCATTGGGACGGAGCCGTCGACGTAGTCATAGACAATGACTTCACGCTTACTGTCGTGGAGACGATGCAGGCGGCCGACATATTGTTGCAGGGTACCGTGCCACGAAATCGGCAGAGCCAGGAACAGCGTATCGAGGCGAGCGTCGTCAAAGCCTTCGCCGATATAACGACCTGTGGCGAGTAGAATCCGCCCCTCGCTGCCCGGGATCGCGGCCAGTTGTTCGGCAATGGCCCGGCGTTGTTTCACGCCCATGCCTCCCTTCAATACGACAATGTTTTTTACCAACCCGACCAATCGGGCGGCAAATTCCTCTACCTGGCTGGTGCGCTCGGTCAAAAGGATGGGGGAGCGTCCGGCTTTGACGGCACGCAACAGATCCATGCAAATGAGATCGTTGCGGACCTTGTCGGCGCTTAACGCGGCGTAGATCTTGTGGAAGCCGGGGTTTTCCTCAAGCGCTGGCAACCGAAACTCCGTCAGTCTGGGCACAACGATATGTTGGAATGGACGAGCAAGGGCCTGCGCCTTCGCGTCGGCCCGGAAACGGATCGGTCCGCATTGCATCACAATGATGGGGTGGTGTCCGTCTTTACGTTGTGGCGTAGCGGTCAGGCCGGTGACGAATTGCGCTTTCACCTGTCGGAGCACCTGTTCGAAACTGACCGCTGAGATGTGGTGGCATTCATCC
>JBAZIR010000319.1:0-7177 GCA_041651735.1 Verrucomicrobiia bacterium
TTCGACGCCGTCCACCGTCTTCTTCCAGATCGCCGGGCCGAACCCGATGGAGAAGCACTTCACTACCATGCCACGACGTCGGGCCATCCAGAAGTGGCCGAGTTCGTGGATGAAAATCGAGGCCCCCACCAACAGGAGCATTGCGATAAAAGCAAATATGTCCATTAACACAACTTGGCAGCCTCCTCTCGCGCCCAACGATCCGCTTCCAGGATCGGCGCGAGCGTTTTTGCATGCACCACGCGGTGCTTGTTCATGACGGTTTCAACCATCGCCCAAATCTGCGGGAACCGGATGTGGCCCTGCATAAAAGCCGGCACCGCCACTTCGTTGGCGGCGTTCAACACCGCCGGCATCGTGCCGCCGGCCCGGGCAGCCTCGCGCGCCAGGCGCAGCGCGGGAAACTTCTCCGCGTCGGGCGTCTCGAACGTGAGTGGCTGGAGCGACGGAAAATTCGTGGGTGGCAGCGAGTTCGGCCGACGCCGGGGATAGGTGAAGGCGTATTGGATCGGGTAGCGCATGTCAGGCGCGCTGAGCTGGGCGATGACCGAGCCGTCGAGAAACTCCACCATCGAGTGGATGATGCTTTGGGGATGCACCACCACATCCAACCGGTCCATTTCCAGCCCAAACAACCATCGCGCTTCGATCATCTCCAGACACTTGTTGAACAAGCTCGCGGAATCGATGGTGATTTTGCTGCCCATGTTCCATGTCGGATGACGCAGCGCATCCGCGGCAGTGACGCGCTCCAGTTCATCCCGGGTCTTCTTGCGGAACGGTCCGCCCGAGGCGGTCAGCAGCAAGCGGCGCACATCTTCCATCTTGCGTCCTTCGAGGCACTGGAAAATCGCGCTGTGTTCGCTGTCCACGGGCAGTACCTTGACGCCGTGTTTCTTGGCCTCGCGCATCACGATCTCGCCGGCCATCACGAGAATCTCCTTCGACGCCACGGCGAGGTCTTTGCCGGCGCGGATGGCGGCGAGCGCTGGTTGCAGGCCGGCTGTGCCGACGATGGCCACGAGCACCATGTCTGCTTCCGGCATCGTCGCCAGATCGATGAGGCCCTGTTCGCCGCTGAGGCATTTCATGCGCGGCGGCAGCCGTCGCTGTAACTCGGCGGCGGCGGCCTCGTCATACATCGCGACGGCCTTTGGTTTGATGGCGCGCACCTGCGCTTCAACCTCGTCAACGCGCGAGCGCGCAGCCAGTCCGACCAGCCGCACTTCGTCGTGCAGGTCGGCGACCACTTTCAGTGTGCTCCGGCCTATTGAGCCGGAGCTTCCAAGCAAGACCACGTTTTTCATCAGGTGTTTAAGACGAGCCGAAAGAAAGCGTATAGAGTCGGGGCTGTAAAGAGCAAGCTGTCAATCAAGTCCAGAATGCCGCCGATGCCCGGCAGCCACTGGCCGGAGTCCTTCACCTGCGCTTCCCGCTTGATGACCGACTCCGCCAGGTCGCCCACGATGGCCACGATGCCGAGCAATGCGCCCGCGATGGCGGCCGTCAGCGGAGTCATCTTCAGTTGCACGAGCGATTCCTGAAACAGGTAGAACGCGCCCCAGCCCGCCAACGCCGCGACGACGACGGCGCCAACGGTGCCTTCCCAGGTCTTCTTCGGACTGATGCGTGGGATGAGCTTGTGGCGGCCGATGAGCGACCCGATTACATAGGCGCCGGCGTCGCTGAACTTGGTGACGAGGATCAGATAGAACACCGCGTATTTGCCGTGAAACATCATTCGTCCGCCGTCCAGTTCGATGCCAGGATGGATGTAGTGAATCTTCGTGATGAAGTTGAACAGCCAGCTCACATAGACCAGCCCGAACAGTGTCGCCGCCATCGTGGTGATGGGGGAGGGGTTGTTCTTGTCCATCATCACCCGCACAAAGACGCCGAGCACCGCCACGCAAAGGATGCCGGACTCGAACGCATACGAGCGCGGCGAAACCACGCCGTGCTTGAAGAAAAACCAGCTTCCTGTCAGCAGCAGAAAACCGGTCACGAGACCCAGGACCTTGAACACCCGCAGCTTCGCCTGCTCCAGGATGCCGTAGCATTCCCATAGCGCGAGCGAGCCAAACAGCGCCAGCAACAGCCAGCTGCAGAACGGCGGAGCGACGAACACCGCCGCCAGCACCAGCGCCCACATGATGACTGTGCTTACGAGTCGTTGAAGAAACATGTCAGGTTGGTTTGACGCCGCCAAATCGGCGCTGGCGTTTCCGGTAATCCTCCAGCGCTTTCAGGAACTCCGGCTTGCGAAAATCCGGCCACAACGTCGGCGTGATCCAAATCTCTGTATAGGAAGTCTGCCACAGCAGGAAATTGCTCAACCGCATCTCGCCGCTCGTGCGGATCAACAGGTCCGGGTCGGGAAACGGCGCGGTATAGAGCGACGCAGCGATCGTTTCCTCATCGATCTGATTTGGCAACAGCCGTCCCTCCTGCACCTCTGTTGCGATCTTCCGCACGCCGTCCACCATCTCAGTGCGGCCGCCGTAGCTCAGTGCGAGGATCAGCGTCAGGCCGGTGTTCTTTGCCGTCAGTCGCTGCGTCTCAGCGAGCTGTTTCTGCGAATGCTCCGGCAGGTCGGTCAGCCGGCCGATGGCTTCGAGCCGCACGTTGTTCTTGTTCAACGTGCCGATCTCGTCCTTGAGAAACTTGGTCAGCAGCCGCATCAGCGCGGAGGTTTCCTCGCGCGGCCGGCGCCAGTTCTCGATCGAGAACGCGTAGAGTGTCAGAAATTGCACGCCGACCTCGCCCGCCGCGGTCACAATCTCCCTCGCGCTGGTCGAGCCGGCGCGATGGCCCTCGATGCGCGGCAAACCGCGCTCCCGCGCCCAACGGCCGTTGCCGTCCATGATGATCGCGACGTGGCGCGGAATGTTCTTGGCTTCGGTCATGGCAACTCTTGCATCCACTTCACGGCAACTCTACGTCGTCAGCGTCTGTTCGCGGCGCGGCCCGACAGACGCGATCGCCAGTCTTGCGCCGGTCAGTTCCGCGATCTTTTCGACGTAAGCGCGTGCTTTCGCCGGCAGGTTGGCGTAGCTCTTCACATCCTGCAACGGCTGTTTCCAGCCGTCCATTTCGATATAGACCGGCTTGCACTTTGCCACCAAAGCCGCGTCATTCGGCATGGTGTCATAGGTCTTCCCGCCGGCGCGATACGCCACGCAGATTTTGATCCGGTCCAGCGTGTCCAGCCCGTCGAGATTCGTCACCGCCAGTTCGTCAATGCCGTTCACCATCGCCGCGTGGCGCGTCGCCACGGCATCGAACCAGCCCACCCGCCGCGGACGGCCTGTCGTTGCGCCAAACTCCCGGCCCAACGAATGCAGCAGGTCGCTGATCATTGGGTTCTCCGTCGGCAACGGTCCTTCGCCGACGCGGGTCGTGTAAGCCTTCATCACACCGATCACCGTGTCCATCTTGTGCGGCGGCACGCCGGAGCCGGTGCACGCGCCGCCGGCAGTCGTGTTCGACGACGTCACATACGGATAGGTGCCGTGGTCAATGTCGAGGAAGGTCCCCTGTGCGCCCTCGAACAAAACATTCTTCCCGGCCTTCATCGCGTTGTGCAGATACACCACCGTATTGGCCACAAACGGCCGCAATCGTTTTGCCGCCGCCAGATACGCCTTACTGATCGCCGCCACCGACAGTGGCTTCGCGCCGAGCGCGCGCAGGATTTCATTGTTCTCTTTGACCTTGCGGGCCAGCTTTTCGCTGAATGCCTTCGGCTGGATCATGTCAATCATCCGCAAACCGGTGCGGGCGGCCTTGTCCCCGTAAGCCGGGCCGATGCCGCGCTTGGTGGTGCCGATCTTCTGCTTGCCTTTGAGCACTTCGCGCTGTGCGTCCAACTCGCGGTGATACGGCAGCACCATGTGCGCCGTCTCCGACAGCATCAGCCGGTTGGCGCCGACCTTGATGCCGCGCTTCTCCAGACCGTCAATTTCTGCCACCAACGCCACCGGGTCCACCACCACGCCGTTGCCGATCACACAGACCTTGCCGGGATGCAGGATGCCTGAGGGAATCAGGTGCAGCACAAACTTCTGGTCGCCGACCTCCACCGTGTGCCCGGCGTTGTTGCCGCCGGCGTAGCGGACCACGATATCGTTGCGGTCCGTCAACACGTCAATGATCTTGCCCTTGCCTTCGTCGCCCCACTGGGCGCCAACCAGAATTGTCGTAGCCATGATGTATCGTTCTTCTTTCGCGTCCGTTCCCGCGCCGGACACAGCGCCGGACAAAAGAAAAGGCCCCGACCTCACGGAACGGGGCAATCATCTCTCTTAGTTGCCCGCAGACATTAACCAGAGCCGCGAAACAGTGTCAACGGTGAAGGGAAGGGGAGTTAGTCGTTAAGAATCTCATCTCCTCATCGCGGCAGGGCCAAGCGTGCGGCTGAGCCGCTGTGGAGTGATCGAGCAGGGGAACGGTTCGGCGGGACGCGTGGCCTTACCAAGTGCGGAACGACACTACTTGCGTCGCCGAAGTTGAGGCGACGAAGTGATCATGATACGTGGCACGAAGTTGACGCGGCAGCTCAGGCGGCCGCGCCGGAGACTTTTTTGCGGATGAGGGCGGGGCGTTTGCCTTCGACGACGGCGCGGTTGATGGTGACGCCGGCGACATCGTCGCGGTCGGGCAACTCATACATGATGTGGAGCATGAGTTTCTCCAGCAGGCTGCGCAGGGCGCGCGCGCCGGTGCCTTTGCGGATGGCGGAACGGGCGAGGGCGCGCAGGGCGTCGGCGGTGAACTTCAGCTCGGCGCCTTCCATATCGAAGAGCTTGGCGAACTGTTTGGTCATCGCGTTGCGCGGCTCAGTGAGGATGGCCACGAGGTCATCCTCGCCGAGCGGAGACAGCGTGCTGATGACCGGCAGGCGTCCGATGAACTCGGGGATGAGGCCGAAGCTCAGGAGATCTTCCGGCTCGACGTGGGCGAGGAGGTCGGCGGTTTCCTTGGTGCTGTGGGCGGCGTGCTCGGTGCCGAAGCCCATCGTGCGGTTGCCGAGGCGGCGCTGGATGATCTTGTCGAGGCCCACAAACGCGCCGCCGCAGATGAAAAGGATGTGCTGGGTGTTGACGCGGATGTATTCCTGATGGGGATGTTTGCGGCCACCCTGGGGCGGGACGTTGCAAACGGTGCCTTCGAGGATTTTCAGGAGCGCCTGCTGGACGCCTTCGCCGCTGACGTCGCGGGTGATGGAGACGTTCTCGGTTTTGCGGGCGATCTTGTCGATCTCGTCGATATAGACGATGCCGATCTCAGCGCGCTTCACGTCGTAGTCGCTGTTTTGGAGGAGGCGCAGGATGATGTTTTCCACATCCTCGCCGACATATCCGGCCTCGGTGAGGGTGGTGGCGTCGGCGATGGCGAACGGCACCTCAAGCAGACGCGCGAGCGTGCGGGCGAGCAATGTCTTGCCGCTGCCGGTCGGGCCAATGAGGAGGATGTTGCTCTTCTCGATCTCAACGTCGTGGTGGCTGTTGCGCGAGTGTTTCTCCCCGGCATCTGGCTCGCCGACGGGCTTGCGCTGCTGCAGGATGCGCTTGTAATGATTGCGAACGGCGACGGCGAGGGACTTCTTGGTGTCGTCCTGCCCCACGACGAATTGATCGAGCTGGTGTTTGATCTCCGCCGGTCTCGGCAGTTTGATCTCGATCGGCACGTTGGGTTTGACTTCGGCCTTGGTCTCGGCGCCAAGCTCCTTGTCGAGGATGGTCTTGCAGACAAGGATGCACTGATCGCAGATGAATACGCCCGGGCCGGCGATGAGTTTTTTCACCTCGCCATGGCCCTTGCCGCAGAAACTGCACATCGTGAGATTGGCGGAGCTTTTGGCCATGACAGAATCTACGGCAACTATTTCTTTTCTGCTTCGTCGGGCGCGATTTGGCGGCGGGACTTCACGACCTCGTCCACGAGGCCGTAGGCTTTTGCCTCCTCGGCGCTCATGAAGAAATCGCGCTCGCTGTCCTTGCCGACCTGTTCGGGGGTCTTGCCGGTGTGGTTGGCGAGGATTTCGTTGAGCCGATCCTTCGTCTTGAGGATTTCCCTGGCGTGGATGCTGATGTCGATGGCGGTGCCCTCCATGCCACCCCAAGGCTGGTGGATCATGACGCGGGCATTGGGCAGCGAGTAACGCTGGCCCTTGGTGCCTGCGGCAAGGAGCACCGCACCCATGCTGGCGGCCTGGCCGATGCAGTAGGTGTTCACCGGCGTGGTCATGTATTGCATCGTATCGTAAATGGCGAGGCCCGCGGTCACGCTGCCGCCGGGAGAATTGATATAGACGTGGACGGGTTTCTTCGGATCCTCCATCTGGAGGAACAGGAGCTGCGCGATGATGATATTGGAGGCATGGTCGTCAATCGCCGTGCCGATGAAGACGATGCGGTCCTTCATCAAGCGCGAATAAATGTCGTAGGAGCGCTCGCCGCGGCCCGTCTGCTCAACCACCATCGGGATGAGAACCTGGTTGGATTCGTTCATGGTAATGCCCTATTGCTGGGTGACACTAGCATTCGCGAGAAGGAATTCAAGGGTCTTGCCGATGAGGATTTCTTCTTCGATCTCGTGGATGCCGCCGCGCTCCTCGAGTTGCTTGCGGAGCTTGGGGTAGGGGATGTTGTGGCGATAGCCGAGCAGCGCGATGCGCTGATCCACTTCCGCTTGTTGAAGCTGGATTTTCTCCAGTGCCGCGATACGACCGAGGATGAATGACGCTTTGAGGCGGTCTGCGGCGCTCTTGCTGGCGAACTGGAAAATCTCGTCTTTCTTTTCCACCAGCGTCTCCTTCGTGACGCCACGGGCGGTGTTTTCCTGCACGAGGTTCTGGATGGCGTTGCGTGTCTCGGCGGCGAGCATCTGGGGCGGCAGGTCGAACGTGGCCCGCGACAGCAATGCTTCGACGATCTGGTTCTTCTCGTCGTTGTTGGCGGCACGCTCGCGTTCGCGTTGGATGTCAATCTTCACGGCCTCCTTGAGCTTCTCCAGCGTCAAGTCCTTGCCGAACGCGGCCGCAAACGCGTCATCAATCGGCGGCGATTTTTTCGTCTTGATGCCGACGACGTCCACAAAATATGTCGCCTTCTTGCCGGCGAGCGGCTGCACCTGGAAATCGGCAGGGAAATCCACCTGCACCTGCCGCTTGTCG
>JBAZIR010000320.1:0-7164 GCA_041651735.1 Verrucomicrobiia bacterium
AAGCGTCGCCTTCTGAATCATCTCGGCTGCGTTGCCTATCTGGAGTTTCACTTTGATGTGTGCCCGATAGGTTTCAACCGTCTTGAAGCTCAGATGAAGCTGGTCGGCAATCTCCTTCGTGCCCAACCCCTGGCCGATCTTACGAAACACTTCCCGTTCCCGGTCGCTCAGTCGCTCGATAGGAGAAACGGCCCTGCCCGACTTGGCCCCCCTGGCTTGAGCGAGCATCTGGTCGGAAATCTTTTCGCTTACGTAGATGCCACCATCCAGGACTTTGCGAATAGCCGTCAGCACAGTCGCCAATGGCGCCTGTTTCATCACGTAACCGCTCGCTCCCGCCCGTAAAGCGCGCTCGGCATAAAGCCCCTCGTCGTGCAAAGACAGCACCAACGTCAGCAGATCCGGATACCGCGCTTTGAGGTTCTTTACCAAGTGAATGCCGTCCGAGTCTTTCAAAGAAATGTCCACAATGGCCAGGTCCGGCTTGACGGAATCGGCCAGCTTCATCGCACTGCCGGCATCCTCGGCGCAGCCACAAACCTCCAGATCGTCTTCGTTGTTGATGATGAGGCTCAGTCCCTCCGCAAGCACCGGGTGGTCATCCACCAACAACACCTTTGTTCGCTCCCGTACGGTCTGCATCTTTTTCGACTCGATCATACCGTACTCATCACTTTCGTCCTGGTCTCCAGCTTCGGCGCGGCCCACTTGAAGGTGCATCTTACCATCGTTCCTCGCATCGGCGCCCGACGGAATTCGAGTGTTCCCCCGATCACCTTGGCACGGTATTGCATCGTCTCGATGCCCATGCCTTTCTTTTCCGGCAACACGTCCGGCATGCCCTTCCCATCATCGCGGACCTCCAGCGTTGCTGTGTCCTTCGAAGTCCTCAAGCGGATGATTACATTTCTCGCTCCTCCATGCCGGATGGCGTTGTGCACCGCTTCCTGCGCAATCCGATACAAGTGAACTGCGACTATATTGTCCTCGATCAGCACCTTTCCTTCGCACTCAAACTTGCACTCGATGTTGAACATCTCGCGCGTATTCATCGCCATCTCATCCAGCGCCACCATCAGACCATTGGATTCAACCTCCACCGGCTGCAAACCCCGAGCCAGACTTCGGGCGTGCTTCGCGGCCTTGCCAACCAATTCTGTCATTTTCGCCACCTCGCCCGCCTCCTCCAACCCGTGCGCCGCCAACTTGCGCTGAATGACTTGTCCCATGAAAGCGATCCCCGCCAGTTCCTGACAGACGCTGTCATGCAGGTCATGGCCCATCTGCTGCTGTTTGCGGTCGCCGATCTCCAGGATCGCGCGTTCCAACCGCTCCCGATCCCGGATGTCCTGCCGCAAGATGACGCTGGCAAACGTCACGATAATCATCGCCAGCGCGCCGCCCAGAATGATCAATCCGTTTGCCAGCCAAACACTGTCCTCCTCGATCGCCTTCCGCTCAGCCAACAAGCTTCTCTCATGGTTCAACATCTGTTTGGTGATCTCCAGGATCAAACCGACGCGTTTCTTGCCCTCACCCGAACTCACCACTTCTTCCGCTGCCGCGAACCCCTTCTCCCTGCGAATGACGACCAGATTGGTGGAATAGGTCACCTGCTCTTGGATCAATTTCTCAATGAGTTCCAATCGCTGTTGCTGCTCAGGCTTGTTCTTCGTCAACCCCCCGACTTCGGAAATCTGCCGGTTCATCTTCTCCCGGGCTTCCCAGAACGGTTCCAGAAATTCTTCCTGACCGGTAATGATATAGCCGCGCGCGCTCGATGTCATCCGGCTCACAATGTTACGGATATCGCCCACCTCACCCATCACTTGGTAGGTCGACGCAACGTCCTCGATGTCCTCAACGAGCCGCTGCGTGCTCAGGAAGGAGATCACCGCAATCGCGCTCATGACAACCAGCGATGCTGCAAATCCAAGTGTGACTTTTCTGGTAACCGTTAGTCGCATAGTCCGTATGGCAAAAGAGTATTATTCCGTTTTCCACCCCCTGCCAAGCATCTTCGCTGGATCCGAACAACGAGCGTCTTGCCCGCTGCGCCCGCAGATCAAGGCGCCGGCGGCCCGCCCGCCGGCCCGGATCTGGCACGCACAAGCTCCTCGCCATTCTTGGCGCCATGCACGCGGAGAAGCTCTACAAGCTCAGGCCGGGTCGCCACATCCAGCGCCGTGCGGCCGCGGTTGTCTTCCACATTCACACTGGGCTTGTAAACCAGCAACAGCTTGACCATGCCTGTATTCCCCCGGCTCACCGCCCAGTGCAACGGAGTCGCGCCTTGTTTATCCTTGGTGTTGATGTCGGCCTTGTGCGCCAGAAGCAGTTCCACCTCCTCCTTGCTGCCAGCCACAATCGCATCATGCAGCGGCGTGCGACCGTAATTGTCTTTTGCGCGCACATCCGCCTTCTGAGCCAAAAGCAGTTCCACCATCTTCAACTGGCCCCGATACACCGCCATGTGCAACGGCGTCCGCCCCTCCTCCGGCGTGTTAACCAGCTCAGGATTCTCCGCCAGCAACTCCTTCATCTTCCCCACGTCTCCGGCCCTGACTGCGTCGTGAATGTCCCCCGCCGACAGCTTCGTGCAGGTCACGATTCCCACTGCCATCGTCATCACCCAAATACTGCGACTTCTATTCATGGCGGCGACCCTGACTTATGATTTGAAGAAGAACCATTTCTCCACACTGCGGTCTTAATCTTTTCCGCACTGGCCTTGCAACGCTGCAACAGCTTCTGCGCCCACACAAACTCGCCCGCGAGAATGGCCAACGCCCCCAGTATGATAAGCAAGCCCGGCCCCGGCACACCCGGTATCGCAGTGACCAAACCCGCCACCAGCAAGAAGAACCCAAAAACAATTTTCAGCAACCGGCGTGGACCTGGCATTCCAGGCACTAATGACAACACCAGCAGACCGCCAACCGCCAGCAGCAGACCGCCAACCACCTCGATCGAAATGCGCCTCAGCTTCGCCGTCTCGGGTTCCAACAGGCCAAACAACACTGCGCCGCCTACCAACAGAGTCACACTGAACACCACGATAACCGTGCGCCTCGCTTGCTGGAGTGTCTTGATGATCATACGTTGGGAGCCATTAGCGAAGTCTTCACCGCTTCGGTCAAGCCGGAAATGTCATGTTGCGCCGCCTCCACATCCACGTTGAACCCGCGCTTGCGAAGGGTCTCCGACGTGACCGGCCCAATGCTGGCAAGCTTCAACCGCGGAAACTTCCCCAGCAGGTCGCGGAGATCCAACAAATTACAGAAGTTCTCCACCGTCGAACTGCTCGTGAACGTGATGACATCTGCGCCCTCCGTCAGCAATCGCGCCAGGTTCCCGCTCTCATCTGCCGTCTCCGACACGGTGCGATAACACTCCACCCTGTCCACAATTGCGCCGAGCGCCTCCAATCCCTCTGGCAACGCGTCGCGCGCCAGATCGGCCCGCGGCAGCAGAAACCGCTGGTTCTCGATGTCGAAATTCTTCTCAAACGCCTTCAAAATCTCTTCCGCGACGAACTTCTCCGGTTGCAAGTCCACCTGCAAGTGCAGTGTTTCCAACCGCTCCGCCGTGGCCGGCCCGATGGCCGCAATCTTCACCGCGCCAATTTCGCGGATATCGCGATAGACCTTGAAGAACACCCGGAAGAAGTGCTCGACGCCGTTTGGACTGGTGAACACCAACCAATCGTATTCGCCAATGCCCTCTATCGCCTCGCGCAGAATCTTGTCCGACTTCGGCGGCAGTATCTTGATCGTCGGAATCTCCATCGCCTCCGCGCCCAAGTCCTGCAATCGCCGCGATAGCTCGCTCGCCTGCTCGCGCGTGCGCGTGACCACCACGCGCCGGCCAAACAGCGGCTTCGTTTCAAACCAGTTCAGACGGTCGCGCAAACCCACGACCTTGCCGATCACGATCACCGCGGGCGGTTTGAACTGCGCTTGCTCCGCGCGCGTGGCGATGTCGGCCAGTGTGCCGGTCAGCGTCTGCTGGTGGCCCGTCGTGCCCCAGCGAATCATCGCCACCGGTGTGTCCGCCGGCGCATGACGCCGCAGGGCCTCGGCAATCTTGCCGACGTTGCCAACGCCCATCAGGATCACCTTCGTCGAGTCGAGCTTGCCGAGCAGTTCCCAATCAATCGCCGTTTCCGGTTTCGTTGGGTCTTCGTGGCCCGTCAGGATTGTCACCGCCGAGGTCAGTCCGCGATGAGTCACCGGGATCCCCGCATATGCTGGCGCCGCAACCGCCGAACTGACGCCCGGGACTTCCTCGAACGCCAGTCCTTCTGCAACCAACGCCTCCGCCTCCTCACCGCCGCGCCCAAAGATGTACGGGTCCCCGCCCTTGAGTCGCACCACGCGTTTTCCCTCTTTTGCCTTGGCCACCAGCAACGCGTTGATCTCGTGCTGCTCCAGTTCATGCCGCGAGCCGCTCTTGCCGGCATAGATGATCTCTGTTTCCGGCGGGCACCAGCGCAGCAGCGCGGTGTTCGCCAGATAGTCATAGACCACCACCTCTGCCTCTCGCAGGCATTCTGCGCCGCGCAGCGTCAGCAATCCCGCGTCGCCCGGTCCCGCGCCCACTAAATATACAATGCCCTTCATTTCAGAATCGTTTTCGCTTTCTTCGCCAGCATCTTGCCGATTTCTTCCGCGTTCTGCGCGTCACCGCTGAGTTGGTCGCGGAACCTCATGCGGCCGTCTTCGTAAAACACCGCGCCGCGAAGCACCAATTTGCTTCCCTTCACTTCCGCATAAGCCGCCATCGGCGTGCGGCAACCGCCTTCCAGCATGTGCGAGAAAGCACGTTCTGCCGTCGCAGCTTGGAACGTCGCGCGATCAAGAATCGGCTCCAACAGCGACAGTGCTCGTTCGTCGTCCGCCCTCGTCTCCAAACCAAGGATCGCCTGGCATGGCGATGGCAGCATCTCTTCCACAGCAAATGGGTGCGCGACGAATCCCCAATCCGCTAGATTCAGATTGAGCCGGGCCAGTCCCGCAGCAGCCAGCACGGTGCCGTGCCATTTGCTGTTCTCCTGCAACTTTCGCAGCCGTGTTTCGACGTTGCCGCGAATTTCCACGATCTTCAAATCCGGCCGCAACGCCAGCAACTGCCCCTGTCGTCGCAGGCTGCTCGTTGCCACCACCGCGCCCTGCGGCAACTCCGCCAGCTTCGGTCCGCGCGAGATCAGCACGTCGCGCGCGTCCGCGCGTTTCGGCGTGGCAGCCAGAATCAATCCCGCGGGCAGCGCTGTTGGCAAATCCTTCAAGCTGTGAACCGCGATGTCCGCTCGCCGGCCCACGAGCGCCACTTCGATCTCGCGGGTGAACAACCCTTTCACACCGCTGTCCGGCAGCACTGCCGGCCGTGTCTTCTGGTCGCCAGCGGTCTTGATGATTTTGAAATCAAAACGCAGCAGCGGGTGCGCCCGGCGCAGCATGTCGAGCATCTGATGCGTCTGCGCCAGCGCCAGCGCGCTGCCGCGCGTGCCTAGGATGACGGGTTGAAGTGCGGGATCCATTAGTGGGAAGCGATCGGCGTTGAGGACGAGTCTGCGGGACCGCCCTGCTCGCGGGGCTTTGAGCCGCCCGGCGGCAGGCGGCGGAGCCATTCCTGAAACTTCGCGACGTTGGCGGCTATCAATTGATCGCAGCGGGCCAGATCCTCCCGCCGCGCGCGCATGTTGTCGTCGGCGATGCTTTGCAGGTCGTCCACGTTATAAAGATACACGTTGTCGAGTTGGTTCACGGCCGGTTCTATGTTTCGCGGCACGCCGAGATCGATCAGGAACAGCGGCCGGTGTTGACGCGCCACCATCAGGCCGCCAAGACTCTCTCGCGTCAAGACCTGATGTTTCGCCGCAATCGAACTGATGACGATGTCCACGCCAACGAACTCCTCGCCCAGATTGTCGAACCGCACCGCGCGCCCGCCCAATTCCGTCGCCAGCGCCACGGCCCGCTCGTAAGTGCGGTTGGACACCAGCACGCTGCGCACACCACGGCTGAGCAACGCTCGCGCAGCTTTCTCGCTCGTGTCGCCCGCGCCGAGAATCATCACATGAGACGCGCCGAGGTCGCCGAAAATTTTCTCCGCCAACTCGACGCCCACCGAGGCAACCGACACGCTGCCACGGGTGATCGCCGTTTGCGTGCGGATCTTCTTGGCCACCTGAAACGCCCGCTGGAAAAGCTGATTCAGGGCCTTGCCCGTCGTTTTTGCCAAGAGCGCCTGTTCGTAGGCTTTCTTCACCTGGCCGAGAATCTCCGTTTCTCCCAACACCATCGAATCCAGTCCGGAGACCACCCGAAAGAGATGCTCGATACACCGCGGTTCCTCAAACCGGTAAATTCCTGTGTCGACCCGATCGGTCAAGCCGTGAAAGCGGTGCAGAAAATCGTCTACCGCCCGGTTTGCATCCGCTGCCTGCGCGGCCACGCCGTAGATTTCCACCCGGTTGCAGGTCGAGACAATGACGCCCTCATCCAACCCCGGCGCCTCGCGCAGCAACGGCAGCGCCCGCTCCATCATGCCGGGCGTGAACGCGAACCGTTCCCGCACCTCGATGGGCGCGCTTTGATGACTGAGGCCAACAACGACGATGTGCATGGTCAGAATCGGTGGACCGTGGAAAACATGTTCACGAGACCAAACGTCGCCAGAAGGAACAAGAACGCTGCGACGGAGCCGAGTGCGATCTTCCTGCCGCGCAACCGGTGCGTCGCGTGCGCGAGCATCAACCCGCCGTAGATCGCCCACACCACGCAGCTCCAGAGCGTCTTGGGCACGTCTTTCTTCATGAACTCCACGCCCACTACAAATCCAAACGCGATTCCCGCGCCCAGTAGCACCAACCCCAACAACAACAACCTGAAGTTGATCCGATCCAAGCGCTCAATTGCAGGCAACCGCAAAAACAACCGTCGCAATCGGTGCGTTTTCAACTGCCGCTCCTGTAGCAAATACATCGCGCCGGTCACGCCCGCCAATCCCCATACTCCATAAGCCAGCAGCGCCAGCGTCGCGTGGAGGCTCAGCCAAACGCTGCGCTGCAATGTCTCGGCCCGACCGTGGTCAAGTCCCGGAAACAACCCAAATGTGCAAAGCGCAATGACCAGCGGCAACGCGAACGGCCCCAGAAACGAC
>JBAZIR010000321.1:0-7157 GCA_041651735.1 Verrucomicrobiia bacterium
AGGAACGCGCGGCGGAATGAAAGCGGCCAGGTCAAACTTCTCGCCCCTGGCTTCCATCTGCTGCTTGTAGGCGAGCCAATCCCTCTCGCCGCGCCAGTTCTCCTCGACGTGAAAGAGGGCGAACAACGTCACGAGGCAGGCGAGGGTGAAGAACAACCGAACGGCCCACTTGGCGGCTTTGGATTTGGCTGGGGAGTTCATGACATTTCTCCTTTCGGCTGGCCTGCGGCGTTACGCGTTGACGGGTGGCCCGGCAAGTTCGCTGCGGGGTTCTGAAGGCTTCGACCTCTGCGGAGTGGCCGTTTCGACGGGAAAATCGAGGAGTCTTGCAAGCTCGCGGCGTTGTTCCGCAACGCGCTGCATCGTCTCGCGGGAAGGCGGTGGTTGCTGCGCGACGAGCGGCGCCGCCGGCGTTGCAGCGTGGAGCATCGCAATGATCACCCATGCCGCCGCCAGAGAGGCCCACGCCATCGGGCGCGGCCAGAGCCATTCATGCCACCAGACTGTAGCGACGGTCTCTGACCGCCGTCTGGATTGCACGGAACTCCGGTTGTCGGAGGCCGCCGCTGCAGCTTCGCGCAGGATTTGCCCGCGCCATTCGGCGGGAACGGCGCGCATCGGCTGCCGCTCCAGTTTCTTCTCAAAGTCGTCGTTGCTCATTTGAGTTCCTCGTAGATAGGACGCAGCCGCTCGCGCAATTTGTCTATCGCATAGCGGTAGCGGCTGGCGGCGGTGTTCGGGGGGATGCCGAGCCGCCCGGCGATCTCCTCGAACGTCCACCCTTCCCACAGTTTCAAGTGTGCCACGGCGCGTTGGTCCGGAGGCAACTCGCCGAGCGCCGCCGTCAGCGTGTCGCGAAACGCCTGCTCGTCCGGCGACGCGGCCGATTCGAAAAGCTGGAGGGATTCCGCGGCAAGCTGGTCGTGGTTCCTCTGCCGCGTCGTGCGGCGGCGCATCAGGTCAATGGCGGCGTTGTGCGCCAGGCGAATCAAGAACGCCCGCTCGTCGCGCACGCCGTCCAGCAGGGCCGGTTGCCGCGCCAGCTTGAGGAAGAGATCCTGCAACGCGTCGCGCGTATCGGCCTCGTTGCGCGTGAAGTTCAACAGGAACGCGAACAGCGCCTGCGCATGGCTGTCGTAAAGGCGTTCGAGTTCGGTGTCGGCGGGCATGTTCTGTATATTGACGCCGCAGCCCGCCGGATTTGTCTAGCGAATGTTTGGGCGCAGGGTAGGCCGATTCCATCGGCCAACCCTTGGGCTGAGTGATTGAATCCCGTTGGGATTCTCCGCCGTTGCTCAAAACGGATCTTGATCCTTTCGCGCGGATCGGGATCGATCCACATAGATGGCAGATAAGTCGCGGCGCAGACGTTCCGAGAAGAAAACCGCCTACACGGTGCGGCCGGATCAGAGATCCGATCCAAAACCAAAAACCCGCATCGCTCGCAAGCTTGCCAAATTACCGCCGCCGAAAGGCGCAAGTTCTACTGAATCCGCCGTCCGCCAGCCGGACGGGACCTCGTATGAGGATGTTTTCGCGCTGTCTTTTCGGTGGGCAGACGGTAACATGTCAGCCATTGATATGAAGCAGCATGACGCAGTCATCGAGGTTATGCGGGCGAATGGCGGTTACGCCACACTGGGGTTGCTATACCGAGAGGCGCTGAAGATTGCAGGCGTGGAGTGGAAAACCAAAACGCCGTTCAGGTCCATCAACCGCATTGTTCAAGACAACCGCTTCTTTTTCCGCATTCGGCCTGGCCTCTGGGCGCTGAAGGAGTGCAAAGATACGCTGCCGGCGCAGATCAAAGAAATTGAGAAGCCGGAGTTCAATCACACCTACTACCAAGGCTTGTTGGTCGAGTTGGGGAATCTTAAGGGGTTCGAAACATTCGTGCCGCCCCAAGACCGTGGGAAGAAGTTCATGGAGAAACCGCTTGGTGAAGCGGCAACCGTTCAACAACTTCACCCATTCACTTACCCTGAAGTCGTCAAGCGTGCTCAATCCGTGGATGTGATTTGGTTCAATCCTCGGAGAATGCCCAACGCGTTCTTTGAGGTTGAACACACTACTGGCTTCGACAACTCACTGCTCCGGTTCGTCCACTTCCAAGACTTCAACATTGATTTCCGAATCGTTGCGTCCAAAGACCGACTGAAAGAGTTTACGGCTAAGATCGCCCACCCTTCTTTCGCCCCGATCGCTCCGCGCATTAAGTTCACGACTTATGAACTCGTCTCGGACTTGCACTCCAAAGCTTACGAAGTCGCCACGCTTGAAAACCAGTGGACAGCCTGAAGTTGAGACCGCGACAGCAAAGGTGACCGGGGATAGGCATATCCACGAGGACGTTCCGGGTGCGCCATACAGGATCGGGGCACCAGTGCGGGTGGCTCAGCTTGTGGACGAAACGGGGGACAGGAAGTGGCTCGGCAAAGCCGGTGTCGTGAAATACTTCGATTATTCTTGCGGCTGTGGACAGACCTTCCCAGACGACCCGATGATTGGCGTCGAGTTGCCTCGCGGTGGAGTGGAGGAATTCTGGAAGGAGGAATTACGCGCTCTGCCACGCCGCAGCACTACGCACCGGCGCAGCCGCTAGTCCAGCAGATTGACCGCGCGAAGTTGGTGCTGGTGATCGAGAACCTGTTCCCGCGTTCGTTGTCTCGGATAGAAACCTACCTGCGCACTGATCGGAATGTGCTGCTGGTGTGGGATGGCAACGACCGCCTCTATTGTTCCGACGAAGTTCGCCATGAGCTGTCGTTCTTGGTGTAGTCGTTGTTGCTGCGTCAGTGGTGCGGGGGAACGAAATCCGCGCTGGCAGGACGGAGACGGATGGATTACAAGTAATCCTGTGACTGGAAAATGGAGCGACATCCGAGATCAGAGCCAGGGTAATCGGCTGGTGGTCGCTGCTGGCACAGTGCGGCGTCGGTCAGGCAGGAGCTGGGTTGTTTCGTGGATCAGCACGTGGGTAGCCGGCTTGATGTTTCTTACCGCGGGAGCATTTCCCGCAGCCGGGGACACCTATCAGGATGCCATCACGCGCGCCAGCCAGTTCACGACCCTGCCGTGGGATACTCAGTTGTTGACTGCTTCCGACGCCATCACGATCACCACCAACGGCTCGACATATTTGAGCGTGGTCAGTTTGATGAGCGATTATGTTTGGACGAGTTTCTATCAGCCTCATCTCGGAGGCTTGATGACCAACACGGTGGGGCATGAATCGTGGGTCACTTTCCAGACGGAATTGAAAGACTACTTGAACGCCCGGACAAGTGAGTTTTCATCCGGTTTGACCGGCGCCACCATGCGGGGAGAAATGGCGCTGGGCATGACCAACAGCGGCTCGCACATCTGGGCGGTGGAGCTTTGGGTGCCAGAGGATGCTCTTTTTCGTCCAGCGATCAATTGGACCCTCACTGACACTTGGACGGACACCAGTTGGGCCGGCCACGATACCAATGGACCGTCCTGGTTTCTGACGAACTACGGAGAAAGTTATTTTCAGTGGTTCACCAACCGACAGGCCACAATCTATGCAGGCAACAACGCCTTCCCTTGGTCAGGGCTTGGCTACAGCTACGATTGGTATTACCCGACCAACAGCTCCAGCATCGTCGGCTTGTCCGAATTCGTCGTGAGCGCCGGGCAAGGCTTCTACGTGGCGGGCGCCACTCAAGTGGACCAATATCTGCTTCCCGAACCGGGCACGGCCTGGCTGGTCCTCGCTGGAAGCGGCGCGATCTTTTTCATCCGCCGCCGGACCCGCGGTCGCGCATCCCATTGAAATGGCGCAAGGGCGTGAAGGGTGGGGATGGATGTCTTCTCTTCGCAACTTGGCGTCTTTGCGTAAAACGGGCGTGGGTTTCCGTGGTAGGGCGAGCCGTCCCTGGCGAGCCGGGCGGCGGATTTGCGAACCGCTGCGGCTCACCGGGACGGTTCGCCCTACCGCTGCGACGTTGCTCTTCGGCGAGGCTGACAGACTTTTCCAATAGGTTTCCGCGAAATCCGCGCTGGCACGGCGGGGGCGGATGGATTACAAAACATGCCCGCTGCCGTGACCAGTTGCGGCATCACAATCGAAGAAGATTCAGGAACTTTGACATGAAACACTACGTCGAGAACAAGGTTGTCATCATCACCGGCGGTTCGAGCGGCTTCGGGCTGGAAGCGGCGCGGCTGTTGCTGGAGATGGGCGCGAAGGTTATCATCACAGGCCGCGACGCGAAGCGGTTGAAGACGGCGGAGAAATCGCTCGCCGGCGGGAAGCGGTTGCTGGCGGTGCAGGCGGACGCAACATCGTCGGCGGATTGGAAGCGGCTGATGGTGACGGTGGTTGACCGGTTCGGCGGGCTGGATGTGCTCATCAACAATCACGGCGCAGGCGTGAAGATTGCGCCGGTGCAGGATATGAGCGACGAGGAGATCCGGCAGGTGCTGGACGTGAACATCGCTTCGGTCATCATCGGCTGCCGCGAGGCGGTGCGCGTGATGCGTCCACGCGGACGCGGCCTGATCGTGAACGTCTCGAGCGGTTGCGCGTATCATGCGTGGGCGAACTGGGCGGTGTATACGGCGGCGAAGGACGGGATGGTCGGCTTCACGCGTTGTCTGCACCGGGAGATGGCGGAGTGGGGCGGCAAGGCGGCGAGCTTCGTGCCGGGCGCGGCGAAGACGAATTTCTGCGCGGCAGCGAAGCTGGACGATAGTTGGCAGGAGGGCTACCCGGATGCGGCGGACTTTGCGCGGACGCTGGTGCACTGCGTGGACGTGCCGGACAACTGTGTGATCGAGGAGGTCAACATCTGGGGCACGAAGCAGGTGAAGGACATGCTCAATCCGTATTGAGCCAGAACCAAAGCTCATCACGTCTTGATCTGATTTGTGTGGCGATACTGGCGCGGAGAACAGCCGCAATTTGCCTTGAATGCGGTGTTGAACCGGCTGATGGAGTTGAAGCCGGAGTCCAATGCAATATCCAGGACGGTATCATCCGTCATGGTGAGCAGCCGTTGAGCATGCGAAAGCCGCAATTCCGTCAAATAGGTGATTAGGGTTGTGCCGAAAGTTGTTTTGAAAAGGCTCATGGCGTAATTGGGATGCAACCCCACACTACGGCTGATGTCCTCCACCGCAAGCGATTCGGTATAGTGCTGGGCAATGTAAGCCGCCATCTGTTCGACTTTGCTCAAGTCCCCTCCGCGAAGCGAAACCTGCCGCGAAGTTTTCTTCCGCAGCGAAGGCGCGTCTTTGAGAACTGAATAGGCGAGCCGCCGCAGTCGCGCTTCCATTTCGAGCAGGACGATCTTCTTCAGTTCGGGCCTGTCGCTCCGCAAATCATCGAGCCATCGTTGGAACAGTGCCTGGTCAGAACGCGCTTCCTGCGGATTGGGTTCGCATACGAGTTGGCCGTGAAGGAGCGCTTGCACAAAGCGGTCCGGGAATTTGCACTGGAGAAACCAGTCCAGCGGGATGGTGGCCACAAAAAAATCATCCAGTCCTTCAAAATGGGTCGTTTGGTGGGGCGTGGCTGCCCAGAACATGTTCAACTGCCTCGCTTGGACCACCACTTTTCGGCCCGCCAGGAGTTGTGTAAGAGATCCCCTTTCGAGATAGATCAGTTCTATCTCGTTGTGCCGGTCGTAGCGTTTCATCACCATGGGCGTCCAGCGGACGCAACGGAGTCCGTAGGGCATGAAATCCGGGCGCGAGGGGTCAAAACGAGCCATGTCCGTAGAATACAAGCAGTTCTTGAGGAAATACAGATAGAATCAACTGTATCATCGTGTTAGTTTGGACACAGCATGCGTCCCTGGTTGTTCAAAATGAAAATGGAACAGAAGGAGCCGCGTTCAAGTTGAATGGGAATCTTTAGCGGTGTGTAACGAGTAACAATGAGCGAGCGGTTGCATCTTGTGATTCGAAAGACCCTGATAGGGCTGACCGCACTTGCCAGCGTCGTGGCGATTGCCGGTGAAGTTCATCCGCACAAGATGCTGTTGATGGACGAGTCGCGGAGCCGCGTGCACTACGTGGACCTCGACGACGCGTCGAAGAGTTGGGAGATCGTTTTTCTGAAGCGTTACCGCGACGTGCAGCTCATTGGCAACCGGCGGCTGATGGTCAGCAGCGACTCCGGCTTCTGCGAGTATGATTGGGACACGCGCCGGCAGGTGGCGGAGTTTCGCGACGCGAGTCTCGCGGGCAGCGAGTCGGTGCGGAGGCTGCCCGACGGTCGCACGATTGTCGGCTGCAACAAGCGGAACGCGGACAAGACGACCGCCATCGTTTTTCACGAACTGGACAAGGCTAACAAGCCGCTGCGCACGGCGACGTTTGCCGGCTTGAACACGCTGCGGTTGTTCCGGCTGAGCAGCCGGGGGACGCTGCTCTTCGGCGCGAACAAGACGCTCATCATCGAAGGCAGCCTCGATGGCAAGATCCTGCGCAAGATCGAGATCAAAGATGGCGGACATTTCTACGAGGTCCTTGAGAAGCCGGATGGTCATTGGCTGGCGGCGGGTGGCTACGGCGCGTTCATCGTGGAACTCGACGCGAGCGGCAAGGAACTCAAGCGGTGGGGCGGCAAGCCCGGTCCAGCGGGGTTGGGCTTCCTTTTCTTTGGCGCCATGCACCCGCTGAAGGATGGCCGGATCGTCGTCGCCAACTGGACCGGTCACGGCGCGCAGGATAGCGAGAAGGGACATCAGGTGTTAATGTTCGCGCCTGACGGCAAGCTGCTCTGGAGTTGGCACGACCCGAAGCTGGCCGGCACCATCCACCGCGTGACGGTGCTGGACGATCTCGATGTGGCTGTCCCGTTCGAGGAACGGCCGGCGGGTTCGAAGAATCCGTGAACAAAGGAACTGCCCAATGATGAACGCAGTGAAACTTGTGGTCGCGACGATTCTTGTGGTGATCGGGTGTCTGCCGGCGACAGGCCAGACCCAGCCCGTTGGTTTTGAGGGTGCGAAGTGGATTTGGTTTTCGCAAGAGCCGATGCCGATGTCCCAGAGTTTTCCCGGCGGCGCGAACTATTTCCGCGGAACGTTTGTGTTGCCGGAGAAGTCGCAGGTCAAGTCTGCGGAAGTGATTTGTGCCGCGGACAACCTTTACACGCTTTATATCAACGGCAAGCTCGTCGGCGA
>JBAZIR010000322.1:0-7134 GCA_041651735.1 Verrucomicrobiia bacterium
GACTGGAAGATGGTGAGAGTGCATGGCGCGCTGTGCGTGTGCGTGCAGGAGACGCAGACGTTCTCCACAGGCATGCGCGCAGCCTTGGCCACTGCCGCGCGTGCCCGCGCGGTATCGTCGTTGTTCAGGGCGACGAGATCCAGCAGCACGAACGCGATGCGCACGCCGCCCGATTCCAACACGACGGCACGGGCATGGAGCGGGTCGAGGATGGATTTGGCGGAGCGCCCGGTGAGCGAACCTGCCAGCGAGATGCCGACCGCGGGCGTGATATCCGCCACAGCTGCGCCGGCCTGGAGAGGATGAGTGTTTAACATAGCCTTGCGAGGTTGGTCACAAGGCTATGCTGCCGACGCAGGCCGGACAAGAGAAAACCCCACAGAGAAAACCTCACACGCAGAGACTTCTGGCGAGTTGCCATCGACAAAAAATCTCTTTCCATCTTCCCGTCTTCGCTGCTAAAAACGGCCCACCATGAAACCGATCATTCACTCCTGCTGTCTCGCATTGCTTTCACTTGTGCTTGTTTTCACTGCTACTGCCGGCCAGGCCGCCGACACGCGCTGCTTTGAGATGCGCACCTACTACGCAGCGCCGGGCAAACTCGACGCCGTGCAGGCCCGCTTCCGCGATTACACCTGCAAGTGTTTCGAGAAACACGGCATGACCAACATCGGCTACTGGCTGCCGCTGGAGAATCCCGACAACAAGCTCGTCTATGTGCTGGCGTTTCCCAGCCGCGAGGCAGCCACGGCGTCATGGAAGGCGTTCATGGCTGATCCCGACCGGCAGGCCTATTTCAAGAAAACAGAAGCCAACGGCAAGATCCTGGACAAAATCGAGAGCGTCTTCCTGAAGGCCACTGATTTCTCGCCGGAGGTCAAACCGTGCTGCGCCGCCGCGCCGCGCACGTTTGAGTTGCGCACCTACAAGGCTTCGGGGAAGAACCTGCCGAACCTCCTCGCTCGCTTCCGCAACCACACCTGCACACTCTTCGAGAAGCACGGCGTCACCAACGTCGCCTATTGGACCCCTGTCGACGAGAAGAAGGGCGCTTCCGACACGCTCATTTACATCGTTGCCCACAAGAGCAAGGAAGCTGGCGCCGAATCATTCAAGGCGTTCCGCGCCGACCCCGAGTGGGTCAAGGTCAAGGCTGACTCCGAGAAAGCCGCCGGCGGTTCGCTCACCATCAAGGATGGCGTGAAATCCGTCCTTATGCAACCGACGGATTTCTCGCCGATGAAGTAGGCCGCAGAATTCGTGCCAGACAGACAGGGCACTCAGCGCCCGGTTCTCGATGGGCCGCACCACTCCACCGCCAGCGTCGCGTAGATGCCGGCAAGGTCGAGCAGGTCTTGGATTTCCACCCATTCGTCCGGGGCATGCAGATGATCGCCGCGGGGACCGAGGAGGATGGAGGGCATCTTGCCGACTTCTCCATAGATGCCGAGGTCGCATGAGAACGCTGCGCCGCCGATGCCCGGCTTGTCACCGCGATAGCGCTCGAAGGCTGACAGCACCGTTTGCATGGCCGCGCCATCAGTCGGAGTCTCCCACGGTTTCACATAGTGGTAGGCGCGTTCCAGCGTCAGCTCGAACGGCTGCAACGCCACCTCCTTCTCGCCGAGTTCCTTCCAGAATTTGCGGAACCGACGGTAGAACTCCGCCTCGGTCATTCCGGGATGGCACCAGACGATCCAGGCAATCGTTGCGAGCAGTGGCGTGCCCATCTGCGTGAACTCGCCCGGCTTTTCCGTCGTGACGTGCCACGGCAGGACGTTGAGTTCCTTGCCCGGAGCGGTGAAGAGCGCATGCTTGTTCTGCGCGCGCCACGTTTTCTGCCACTGCTGGAACAACTCGATGGCACGGGCCGCGCCGTTCATCGGGTTGGCGATGGCCTTGCCCATGTAGGCCATGCCGCCCTTGCCGGTCAACGTCAGGTTGCCGAGAAACGCGCCGAGGCATGCGGGACAGACTTCCATGCGCGTCGGTTCGCTGATGATGGCGAGGTCGGCGTTGTGGCCGCGCAGGCGCGCCGCGAGCGTGCCGTTGCCACCGGCAAACTCTTCGTCCACGAGGCTCTCAAACAAGATGTCGCCGCCGGGGCGGAATCCGAGATCTTGCAGGATGCGCATCGCCCAGAACATCGCCGCGAGGCCGCCCTTCATGTCGGCGGAACCGCGGCCATAGAGCCGGCCGTTCTTCACGACGGGCTTGTAGGGCCGGCAGACTTTCCAGTTGTCGGGCTCGAACGGCGCGACGTCGCAATGGCCGCTGAGGAGGACCGACTTGCCGCCGCCGGTGCCGCGCCAGCGCGCAACGACGTTGTCGCGGTCTTTCGGGTAGTCGCGGCCTTCAAGCCATGACGGGTGCTTGCGGATGCCGCGCACGGCGAGTGGCGAGAAGACATCCACCTGCCAGCCGTGTTTGCGGCACTCGGCAGCGACCCACTTCTGCGCCGCGGCTTCATTGCCACCAGGTGGACGATTCTCGCTGGGGAAGCTGACGAACTTCTTCGTCCACGCGACGATTTCGTCCGCCCGGCGGTTCACCGCATTGCGAATCGCGGTTGTGTTCACAGTTCGATCACCTCGCGCCGGTAGCTGTTCAGTTCGCGCAAGCCGGTCTTGGTCACCAGCACGCCGTCTTCATAGCGCATGCCGTATTGGCCGTCGCTGAGCCAGATGTCCACGTTGAAGAGCATGTTCGGCTGGATGACGAAGTCGGCGCTCTTGGAGAGCCACAGACCCTCGACCTCTGAACTGCCCGTGCCGTGGGCCGGTCCGTAGAGCGTGAAGTTCTCGTAACCGTAACGCGACAGGATCTTGTGGTAACCGTCGAACATGTCGCAGCCACGCACGCCGGGACGGATAGTGGCAATGGCGTAGTTCATAGCTTCCAGCGCGGCCTCGGCGAGTCTTCGCGCGGCCTTCGGCATTTTGCCCATCGCGAACGGCCGGCACATGTTGCCGCAATAGCCCATGTATTTCGCGCCGAATGTGAACTGGACGAGGTCGCCCTTCTTGATCGCGCGATCCGTCGAGCGACAGAGGCTCAATGGTGTGGTCGGGCCGGAGCAAACCCACGCGGGATAGCTCATGCCCTCGGCGCCCGCGAGCACCATCTTCGAGCGCGCAACGGCTTCGAGCTCCCACTCGCGCTTGCCGGGTTTGGCGGCGTGGAGCGCGGCTTTCATCGCCTCCTCGGTGATGCGGTAGGCTTCGGCGATGTAGGGAATCTCCGCGTCGGTCTTGATCATCTGCACGCGCAGCAGCAGATCGTCAGCGGGAACAAACTCCGCCTTCGGCGCCGCGGCTCGCAGGTCGTCGAGGATCACCTTCGGGAATATGTTCCAGTTGGCCACGCCGATGCGCTTGGGCGTGCCGCCGCACGCGCGCGGCAGGAGCGTCTTGAATCTCTCGCCGGAAACCTTTGGCACCCACTCCGGCGCGCTGGTTTCGACGAAGAGCTGGTTGATCCGGATTTCCGGCGCGTTGGAGAACTTCTTCGCGAACTCGAACGACTCCGGGCCGCCCGTGATGAGCACGGCCTTGCCCCTGGCGGGGACGATGATGCCGGCGAAGTCGAAGAACGGCCAGAAGCCGGCGAGGTAACGCGTGGTGCCGGTTTCGCTCTCGCTGCTGTAGCCCACGAAGCAATCGAGTCCGGCCTTCTTCAACTCGGCTTGCAGTTTGGTGATGCGCTTGGCGTATTCGGTGGATGGAAGAGGTTTCAATCTCATTAGTATTTCCTTAATTACTTGCCCCACGAGGTGGCGTTGGGCTGGGCGGCAAACTCCATGTACTCATAAACTGCGCCTTCTTTTTCGATAAACACGACGGTCAGTCCCGGCATCGCCTCGAATGGGCCGAGCACGACTTTCTCGCCGGCGATGGCGGCTTTGAGGTTGTCCACGCGAAAGGCGAAGTGCGGCAGATCGCGCACGACGCCCTTGACTGGCGAGTCTGGCTCGAAGCGCAGGAACTCAACCTTGTATTTGTGCTTCAGCGGGTCGGTGACCCACACTTTGCTGGCGGGCACATAGGTTTCGCCGGGTTGTTTGTCGTCGGTAGGCAGCCCGAGGTGGTGAAACGTTCTCATGGTCGGTTCCCTTTCTGCCTACAGTTTCACGAGTTTGCCGGTGGCGGCCGATTCTTCCGCCGCCAGGCACGCGCGCACCGCGGCGGCCGATTCTTCCGGCAGGATCACCGAGGGTTTGCGGTTCTCGAGCACGCACGTCGCGAAGTAACTCAACTCCTCGCGCAGTGCACCGGCCCGCACACCATGCAGCATGGGCCAGTAAGTCGTGTCGGGCGAGTGCCAGCCGGTCTTGTCGCACACCGAGAGATTCGGGTGCGTCTCGTGGATGTGGATCGAGCCTTCGGTGCCGATGATCTCCATCCGCTCGTCAATCTGGAACGCCGTCGTGTCGGGCAGGAACCATGTGTCTTCCAGCACGCCGATCGCGCCGGAATCGAAGCGATACATCGTCCAGCCGAGGTCGGGGTTCTTGAACTTGCGGACGTTGACGGTTTGCGCGTAGGCCGACACAATCTTCGCGCCGGAATACCACAGCATCAGGTCTGTGTCGTGGACGCCATCGCCGATGATCGGGCCGATCTTCGGCAGCACCGTCTTGCCGACGAACGCCGGGATGTTCCTGCGCGCATACATCGAGACGATCTTGCCGATCTTGCCCTCCGCGATGGCAGCCTTGGCAGTGGCGTAACGCGGGTTGAACCGGCAGATGTGGCCCACCGTGAAGAACTTCGACGTTGCCTTGGTCGCCTTCACGATCTTCTCGCAGTCGGCGACGGTCGAGGCCATCGGTTTTTCCAGGAAGACGTGCTTGCCGGCCTTCAGGGCCGCGACCGTTGGCGCGACGTGCTGGTCCCACATCGTCACGACGTTCACCACGTCCACGTTGGGATCAGCGAGCAGTTTGTTGTAATCCGTGTAGGTCTTCTTGACGCCGAAGGTCTTTGCAACCTCCTTCAGCCGCGGCTCAGCGACATCGCAGAGCGCATAAAGCTCGACGTGCGAGATGCCCGACAGCGCCTCGCAATGTTTCTCTCCAAACCAACCCAACCCAACGACGGCGACCTTGACTTTATTCATGGTAGTTCTCCTGTCTTGCTGGTTGCAGTTTGCTGTTGAATCAAATCTCCGTCCATTGTCCCGGGACCGGCACGGGATAGCGGCCTTCGGCGTCTGCCTTCACTGGCGGTTCGCTATCGTCGGTAAGGCTATCAATGTTCGGGCAGAACTTGAAGTCGGATTTCATCGTCTCGTCCCACGTGATGACCCGGCCCATGTGGACGGCGGCGCGGCCCATGATGTCAGCCAGATTGCTCATCGCCGCGCGCTTGGCCTCGTTATGCGGCTTGTTGTTGCGGATGGCATCGAACAGCGCATCCCACTCCGCCTGCCAGGGCGTGACCGGTTCCTTGTCGGCCTCCCACGCGATATTGTCCGGTGTGCAGCGCTGGTCCTTGTACGTGTGCACCGTGGCGGCGTGAATCGCCCCGGAGAACTGCGCCGCGCACTTGGTGCCGTGGACGAATGTGTTGAATTCGTTGAGGCACTTCGGGATGTAGCGCACCACGTCGTAGGCCTTCGTGCCGTCGGCAAACGTCCACTCCACCGAGAACGAGTCCAGGTTCTGGCTGCAATCCTTGCTGTTGGCCACCCGACCGCCGACGCCGTGCGCGCTGATCGGATACTCGCCTTTGAGCCAGCAGATTTCGTCAATCTGGTGGATGTCCATCTCGGCCCACAGACCGCCGGAAACCCAGTAGAACTTCGTGAAGTTGCGGATTTGATAGTGCAGGTCTTTGATCCCTTCTGGCCGCGGTCTCAACCAGCCGCCTCCTTCCGTGCGGTAGGCGCGGATGAGTTGAATCTGCCCCAACTCGCCTTCGCGAATGCGCCGAATCAGTTCCTGACGGTTGCGGGAATGGCGGCACATAAGGCCGGCGGCAATCTTCAGGCCCTTCTTCTCCGCTGCCTCGCCCGCCGCGATCACACGGCGGCATCCCGGCGGATCGGCGGCGAAGGATTTCTCCATGAAGACGTTGACGCCCTTCTCGACGGCGTATTCCAACTGGCCCGGACGGAAACCGGCGTAACCGGTTAGCATCGCGACGTCACCCGGCTTCAGGCAGTCAATGGCCTTCTTGTAGGCGTCGAAGCCGATGAACTGCCGGTCGGCGGGCACGTCCACGCTGTCGCCGAACTTGTTTTGAAGCGCCTTGTGTGATCGCTTCAGCCGGTCCTCGAAGAGGTCGGCCATCACCACGAGCTTGGCGGGGCCATTGGCGGATTCGAGCGCGTTGACGACCGCGCCGCTGCCGCGTCCGCCGCAACCGATGAGGGCGAGACGGATGGCGTTGCTGCCCGCGGCGTGGACATGGGGAATGGCGACGCCGGCGAGCGCGGTGGCGGCGACGGCTTTGCCGCTCCATTGGAGGAACTCGCGGCGTGTGGGTTGAGAGGAGGGTGATTCAGTTTTCATGGCAGTGGACTGTCTGGTTCCGGTCCGCGATTGCGGTGAGGACGGTTGGTTGCTCAGTGTCATGGTGACGTCTCAAAAGCAAACGGCGGCCGGATACTACCGCCTGTCGCTCGTGGCGGAAAGGGAAATTCTTTGGACAACAATTGGAAAAATTTTGTTGTCGGATGGCGTTCGGGGGCGTGATAGTTTCAAAACTGGTATGTAGCCGAAGAACTGAACATCAGAATCATCTGACACACATCATGAAAAACATCATCCGCTTGCTTGTTCTTACCCTCTTGGGTTTTGCGCCAATCGCCTCGGCGGAGACTCCGCAAAAACCCGCCGCTCGTGAGAAGGTCCTCATCATCATCGGTGACGCGACCGAGACGGTGGATACGCTGTATCCCTACTATCGGCTGATCGAGGGCGGCTACGAGCCGGTGGTCGCGGGGCCGGAGAAGCGCCGGTTTCAAATGGTCTTGCATGAGGTCAAGCCCGGCTGGACCATTACCAAGGAGTGGGAAGGCTACACCCTCGAGGCCAACATTGCTTTCAAGGACATCAAGCCGGAAGAATACCTGGGCATCTTTTTTAGCGGCGGCCGCGCGCCGGAATACATCCGTGACAACCCAGAC
>JBAZIR010000323.1:0-7114 GCA_041651735.1 Verrucomicrobiia bacterium
TCCATTTGCTTGAGCGTGACGCGTTTGCCACTGGCTGGCGCGAGCAATCCAACCGCCACCGTCGGCTCGGACTCGATGCCATGATAATTCTTCAACTCCTTGCAGCCGGCCGTGTAGATTTCGAAAAGCGAACAACCTTCCACCCGCACGCGCTGGCTGAAAAGATCGAACGCGCTCTTTTCCGACCGGAACGCCTCCAGAAACTGTTTGTTCAATCGTCGCGCGCGGCTGATCTCGCCGAACTTCGTGAACATGACCGTCCACGAGAAGATGGAGAACACCACCAGGATGCCGATGACGACCTTGCCTGGCAGATGCGCCTGTGTGAACGAGTAAGAAATGTCTGCCAAGGGCAGCGTGAGCAGAAAATCGGCAATCATATTAATGGACGACATTCTAGCGGTTTCCTCGCCGTTTACAACCATTTCAGAATCGCAGTGCACCCCTATCCCGGTTTTCTTGAAGCCGCGGCTTTTCCAACTCGTTGTTGTCGCGGCATGCCAGATGCCATTCCGCCCGGCCCGCCGCCTGTCCCAAGCCGGCTGAAAGCGATTTTTCTGTTGGAGAAGTGACGTATTTCTGCTAGAAAAAACCTTCTCAGGAGGCTGGTGAATGGCCAGGAAGTTATGACGACGTTTTTGATGATCGCGGCAGTTGGATTGGTTGCGGTATTCGTCTTCTGTTTGGCGTTGTGCAAAGCATCGAGCCGGCCGATGCCTGGGACAAGGCACCCGCATCCCGCAATTCTCGTCATAGACGATAACGTCAGTGTCCTTAATATGGTTCGCATGGGGCTGGAAAACGAAGGATACGACGTTCACACGGCCTCCAGTCCACAGGAGGGCATTGAGTTGTTCAGGAATCAATCCAGGAGCATCAGCCTCGTCTTGCTGGATTTTTGCATGCCGGTGATGAATGGTGACCGGGTGTTTGATTGCTTGCGAAGGATTGATCCGGAAGTGCCGGTAGTGCTGATCACGGGCTTCTGCGACGACATCGAAGCGGCCAAACGACTCCGGAACGATGTGCGCGGCTACCTGCTCAAGCCGTTCCAGTTGGGTGACCTTGTCAGCAAGGTTCGGGAAATCGTCAGTTTCGCCTAGTCCAGCGCCTTCTGACACGGCGCAGGTTTGCGTTTGCCTTCACTACCTTGGCTGCATAGTTTCGGGGTTTCCAACGAAACGAATGCGACAAGGGCATGAGAAGCCATCCGGAGCTGAAACCATGAAACACACAAGGACCGCGGGAGGCGTGGGGTTTGGAGAAATATCCCGGTCGGAAACAATCGCGTATCACGACATGGCCGTCCGACGCGCTCTTCTCGCATCCTTTGTGTGTCTCGTGATTGTCTCCGCTTCCACCTGGGCCGCTCCGGGTGTTGTCAGGTTTCAGAATCTGAACACCGTCTTTGGCCTGCCATTGTGGCAGAGCGAATCGCTTTGGACTGCGAACGAACGCGATGTGGGCAAGCAGCTTGGCTGGCCGGAGGAATCGCGCACGACAACGCTGGCCAGCTACCGGCTCTACGCGAAGGAAGAGGCGCGCGTGCTCGGTGCGCGGCCGTATTCGCTGGCGCTCTACGCGGAGAAGGGCCGTGTGACGCAGGTTTCGATGGTGTTTGCCAACTCCGGCGACCGCTGCAGACTCAAGCAGTTCGAGCGTGACACGCAGGCAATCGAAGTGGCGTTGAAACCGTTGCTCGGCGAACCGACACAGACGTTCTTCGGGCAGACGCGGAAGATTCGCTACAAGGTGCGACGCTGGAATTGGAAGGGTCACGCGATTCTGTTGGAGACTCCGGAGAACTACGTTGGCGTGCGGGTTGTTCCCGCTGAACTGGCTGACCGCGAGGGGCGGGCGGAGGTGATCGCCTACCAGCAGTTGCGCGATACGCTCAGCCAGCGCGTGAAGAAACGCGAGAACGGAGATGTGCTCATCACGGAAATCCCGATGGTCGACCAGGGACCGAAGGGTTATTGCGCGCCGGCGACCTGGGAGCGTTATCTCCGCTACATTGGGATTCAAGCCGACATGTATGTGCTTGCGCTGGCGGGCCAAACCCAGGCGGGCGGCGGTACATCGGCGAATTTGATGTTTGAGAACGTCGAGGCTCTGGCCCGGCGCAACGGCCGGCGATTCGAACAGCTCAACCTCACACTGACAGTGTCGAACCTGGCCAAATACATAGACAAAGGCTTCCCGTTGATGTGGGGCGTCTTTTTTGATCCGGGCATGGACAAGAGAATCAGCGCCCGCTCGAAAGAACGTCTGACGGTCACGGACTGGAAAGCGTGGCCGGAGAAACTCAAGGACGCGCACAATGTCTCAAAAGTCGGCCCGAAGATGCTCCGCATGCCCGACAGTCCGGGCGGCGAAGTCAGCAACGGCCACATCCGCATGATTGTCGGCTACAACGCCAAAACCGGCGAGATCGCCATCTCCGACTCGTGGGGCAAACATTTCGAGGAACGCTGGGCCACTGCGGAAGAAGCCCGGGCGATGACGCAGCACGAGACAGCGTTTTGGAACGTGCGCTGGTAGGCGGGCGTAACACAGGCGCTCTTGCCTGCGGTGCGCTTTGAACTTGCGACAGACGCGGACTGAAGGGCCCGCGCCAGCGACTACTTCAGCCCTTTCGACTTCAGGAACTCCAGGCTCATCTTGAGGCTGTCGAACGGGTCGCGCTTGCACTTGTCCTGCTCGACCAGATAGCCGAGCGCGCCAACCTCTTTACAGACTTTGAGAATGGCATCCCAGTCCAGTTTGCCGTAGCCAACTTCAGCGAAGCTGCCGTCCGTCTTATCCATGTCCTTGCAGTGGATCATGGGCGCGCGGTTCTTGAACTTTGCCACAAACTCTGCGGGGTCGGCTTTGCCTTTGGCGATCCAGTAGAGGTCCGGCTCCGCTTGCAGTGTTGGCGCGTTGTCGTAGAGCAGGTGGATCGCAGCCTTGCCGTCATACACCGCCTCAAACTCGAACGCGTGATTATGATACATTAACGTGAAGCCGCGAGCCTTGAGTTCCTTGGCCCACTTCTCAAATTTCTCCGCCAGCTTCAGCCAATCCTCCTTGGTCTTGCGCAGGGGCGCCGCGATGTACGGGATGCCGATGTAACGGCATTGCAGCGTTTCATGATCCTTCAGGATGGGATCCAGACCTTTTTCAAAATCGGCCAGGTTGACGTGCGTGGCCATAATGGCCAGTCCGTTGTCGTCGCATATCTTCTTGGTCTGGGCGGCTGTCTTGCCGTTATCGCCGGAAACCTGCACAGCACGATAACCCAGCGCGGCCACTTTTTTCATCGCGCCGGCAAAATCGGCCTTGCAGGCCTCACGCACAGTGTAAAGTTGCGCGCCGATCTGTGTGCCACCCGCGGCAAACGCGGCGGGCAGATAACGTGCCGCTACCGCACCGCCAACCACGGCGGCGCTACGACGGAAAAATTCGCGACGGGAACAGATTGAGGAAAAGTTGTTCATGTTGTTATGTTCTTTCAATCGCGCCAGCATAAGCAACGGCGGCGCACAAGTCCATTGTATCAGTGAATACCCGGCTCTCGCTCGTCTCTATTCTTTCCACCCATGATTCTCGCGGACTTGGATCATCGCGGCGAGGATGTTGTTCCATGTTTCCTGCTTCATCATCACTTCGTTGGGGAACATGCAGCCGTCCCAGCAGAGGTGGCGGATCTTCTTGATGACCTTGCCTTTGTCGTCGCGCAGCCAGTAACCGGCGTCGCGCGGGACGTTGAGTTTGCCGTTGGGGTCGGTGACGGGACAGTGGCGGCCGGTCTTGTCGTGCGAGCTGGAGCCTTTGACGGTCGCGTCGTTCTGTGCGACGTGGAAGTCAATCGTCCACGGGCGCAGCGCGGCGGTGAGCTTCTTCATGGCCTTGTGAAACGCCTCCGGTTCCCAGTGGAAGTCTTTCGGCACGATGCGGTGTTCGGGGGCGTTGTAGCCGAGCGCGTAGAGAAGCGTGTGGGCCATGTCAGCCTGGAAGCCGACGAATCGCGGCTGACCGACTTCCTCCATGAGCGTGACGGCCCATTTCCACGAGTGCAGCGCACCCCAGCAAATCTCGCCTTCGGCAGCGAGCCGCTCGCCATGGTCCTTGGCGACCTTGGCGCCTTCCTTGAAGGTCTTGGCGATGAGCTTCGTGTTGCCCTTCGGGTCGGCGGCCCAGTCGTGGACGGAGCAGGCAGAGTCCACGCGCACCGCGCCGTGGGGACGCACGCCGAGTTCGCGCAGGCGCTTGCCGATACGGCAGGCTTTGGCGACTGCGGCGACCCAGTTCTTGCGCTTGGTCTCGTCGCCCATCGCGCTGCCGTCGAACCAGACCGGCGCGACGACCGAGCCGACGACGAAGCCCTTGGCGGTGATTTTGTCAGCGAGCGCCTTGATACCGTCGTCACTGACGTCAATGCTGATATGCGGTTCGTAGAGGAAGAGATCCACGCCGTCGAACTTCACGCCGCCGACCTCGGCCTTGGCGGTGAGGTCGAGCATGGTGTCGAGGTCGATGCACGGTTCCGCGCCGGGACTGCCCTTGCCGACGAGGCCGGGCCACATGGCGTTGTGAAGTTTCGGGAAGTTGTTGGTCTGTGTGCTCATGGATTTCCTTTGGCTCGTTGAAGTTTGTGGACGGCGAGAGTAGCAAGGCAAACGCATGGCGCAATGCCAAAGTGATACTTCGAGGTCTTGGCGGCTTGCCGTCGCCGGGGATGGAAGCTATACTGCGGAGCGGTGAATAAAACCGGCATGGCTGCCCGGCCGTCAGCGAAACGCAGACCTCTCCGCGTCCTGCTCGTGGAGGATTGCGTGGCCGATGCTCTTCTGATCGTACGCGAACTGGAACGAAGCGGTTACGAGCCTGTTCACGAACGGGTGGAGGCGGCGGAATCGATGACCGCTGCCCTGAAGAAGCAATCGTGGGACATTGTTTTGTCGGACCACAACATGCTGCGCTTTAACTCACTGGACGCGATGGCGATTCTGAAAGGGCACGAGCCGAACGTGCCGTTCATCATCGTGTCCGGCGCCATTGGCGAGGAGACGGCGGTGGCCGCGGTGAAGAGCGGAGCTGCGGACTATGTTTCAAAATTCAATCTGGCGCATCTGCCATCGGCTGTGGAGCGCGCGTTGCGCGAGGCCGACCAGCGCCGGGCCTTGAGGGAAAGCGAGGAGGTTTTTCGCAAGCTGAGCGAATGCTCGCCAGCGGGGGTTTTTCTGACGGACGCGAAGGGGTGGGTTACTTACACCAATCCGAGTTGGCGAACCATCTTTGGTCTGGAGTCGGGAGAAGAAGCCGTGCAGGAGTGGACGCAGGTCATTCATCCGAAGGATCGCGCCCGGGTGTTGGAGCGGTGGAATGACTGTGTGCGGGAGGGCGGCGAATACGAGCAGGAGTTCTGTTTGCAGCTTGCTGATGGGAGTGACCGTTGGGTTTACGTCCGCGCGTCGGCCATGCGCGCTGAGCGCGGGAGATACACCGGCCATGTGGGGACGGTTACGGACATTACAGAGCGCAAACAAGCCGAACAAGCGCGTGTCCACCTTGTGCAAAAGCTTATTACGGCGCAGGAAGACGAATGTCGCCGGGTGTCGGTCGAATTGCACGACCAGTTGGGACAGGGGCTGACAGCCATGATGCTGGGATTGAATGCCCTGCAGGCGTCAAAGGCGGGCGGGGGATCGAATGGCCGGCAACTACAACAGTTGCAGGAACTGGTCAATGATCTGACGCGCCGGGTGCATCGGCTTGCGTGGGAACTGCGGCCAGCGGCTTTGGACGACTTGGGTTTGACCAGCGCGCTGAAGCGTTACGTTGAGGAGTGGGCACGACGCAGCGACATCGCGGCGGATTTTCATGTCAGTGGCCAGGCCGACCAGCGGTTACAGCCATCCGTGGAGACCACATTCTACCGTGTTGTCCAAGAAGCGCTGAGTAATGTGATCAAACACGCTCGGGCGACCCGGGTGAGTGTTCTGCTGGATTATCGGCGCGACTCTGTGCTTGTTATTGTGGAAGATAACGGCAAAGGTTTTGATGTTAACAAGGTTATGAACGGCATCAACTCATCGGGTCGCCTGGGTCTGTTGGGAATGCAGGAGCGCGCCACGCTGGTTGGCGCGAAGTTCAACATTGAATCCACGCCGGACGCGGGAACCACGGTGTTCTTGAGCCGCTCCTTGGAAACGTAAGAATTGAAAACCTCTCCATCCAACCGAAAAATTCGTGTCCTTTTGGCCGACGATCACACCGTCGTGCGCGAAGGGCTGAAGTTTCTGCTCAACCAGCAGCCAGACATGACGGTTGTGGGCGAGGCCGTGGACGGGGAAGATGCCATTCAGCAGGCCAAGACACTTGCGCCCAACGTTGTCGTGATGGATATCTCCATGCCCCGATGCAATGGAATGCAGGCCACCGAACGCCTCAAACACTCGCATCCGGAAATCAAGGTGTTGGTGTTAAGTGCCTACGAGAACATTGATTACTTGCGCCGGCTGCTCAAGGCGGGGGCGTCGGGTTACGTAACCAAGCGCTCAGCGGCAATGGAGTTGACCCGCGCCATCCGCACCGTCAACGCGGGAGAAATCTACCTCGACTCGGCATCGGCGGGCATTTTGGCTAGCGACATGGCAGGGCGATCACCCGACAGCGACGTAAGGACAGGCGAACCCATTAGCCCCCGCGAGACGGAGGTCCTGCGCGACATCGCACGGGGCTATTCCAACAAGGAAATCGCAGCGCGCCTTCAAATCAGCATCAAAACGGTGGAAACCTACAAAGCCCGTCTGATGGAGAAGCTCAAGTTGCACAGCCGTGTGGATATCGTTCGCTATGCGTCCCATCAGGGATGGTTGGAAGAGAACTAACATTGGGGAACAGCGGCCCTGTTGCTGTTTTTGTCGCATTTTCCATATTGCCACAGACTAGCGGTCTCGTGTCGGGGAATCCCCTGATGCTCTCTCGCGCATCCTCCCGACGTGTCAAACAAGGTTCCCAAGGGTAGGGTGGGGCGCAACTTGACACCCGCGCCATAATAGGGGCGTGAGCCGTTGGAACCTCGAATGCAGCAAACCCTTCAAACGAAAGGAGCGACATGAGCACCAAT
>JBAZIR010000324.1:0-7106 GCA_041651735.1 Verrucomicrobiia bacterium
GCACGCGCGAGCCAACACGGACAACGTCCCGCAGCCGCTCCGGCACGCGATAATCAAACTCGCGCCCGGTGGCGATGTCCACGATGACTCTGGCAATCGGTCCCACGGCTCATGGCTTACCACTGCGCCGCGCCATTGCCAAAACTAAACTCGCCGGTCATACTCGTGGCGTGGCACGAGAAAAAGGATTTCGCGGGCTCGTTGTCAGCGTCGGCGTGCTGCTGGCGTTGCTGGCGACGGCTTGGTTCATCTTTGATTATTGGCGCGACCATCGCTTCGACGAGGAGATCACGCGGGCGGCGCAGCGGCATGGCCTCAGCCCGTTCCTGGTGAAAGCGGTGGTGTGGCGCGAGAGCCGTTTCAATCCCTACGCGCGCGGACGCAAAGGCGAGATTGGGCTGATGCAAGTGATGCCAGCGACGGTGGCGGAGTGGGCCAAATCGCATGATCGGGGGGGGCTCGATCCGCAGACGCTCGTGCTTCCCGCCGCCGGCCTGGAGGTTGGCTGTTGGTGTCTGCGTCGCGCGCTCGACCGCTGGAAGGGGAGCGCAGACCCTGTGCCGTTCGCGCTGGCCGAATACAATGCCGGCCGCAGCAACGCGCTACGCTGGGCGGCAGGCTCGCCGCCACGAGATGCGGAGCATTTCCGCGTGAGCATCACCTATCCTGGCACCCGCCAATACGTGCGGACGATTGAGAATCGTTACCAGTATTACAAACAACGGGGCAGGCTGTGACGAGCACAGGCTCGATGCGGTTCCTCGCTTTGCGCTTGAAGGCTGTTTCCCTCCTGCGGCAAGATGCGGCTCAGATGCCCTTGCACAGGAACCGAACTGAATGAAACCAACTCAGACTATGATCACACGACGACAATTCCTCACAATCACCACCACCACCACCGCCGGTTTGGCTCTGCCGCAATGGTTGTCGGCCGCCGGCCAGACGGGTTGTTGCATCGAGTGGGGCGTCTGCACGTCGCTCAAGAAGGCCGCGGTGCTCAAGGCGGCGGGATTTCAGTTCGTGGAGGAAAATGTCAGCAGCGTGCTTGTGCCCAAGGCGGGCGAGGAGGACTTCGAGAAGAAGCTCGCCGAGATCAAAGCCGCTCCGCTGCCCATCCGCTCCTGCACAGGCTTCCTGCCGGGCGACCTGAAGGTCGTCGGGCCGGAAGTGCCGATGGACGCGCTGATGAAACACGCGGAGATCGTGTTTCGACGGGCGGAGAAGGCC
Organism: Verrucomicrobiia bacterium; assembly: GCA_041651735.1. Classification (GTDB taxonomy): domain Bacteria; phylum Verrucomicrobiota; class Verrucomicrobiia; order CAIQCK01; family CAIQCK01; genus CAIQCK01. The sequence goes on from JBAZIR010000324.1 coordinate 1,228, forward strand.
GGCATAGGCCGGATCGTGTTTGGCAGCGGCGGGTCGCGAAAGGTTCCGGAGGGCTTTGATTGCGCGAAGGCGAAGACGCAGTTCACCGACTATTGCCGCCGCATCGCGCCGCTCGCGCAGGCACACAAGGTCATCGTGGTGATCGAATCACTCAACAAAGCCGAGTGCAATTTCATCAACCGCGTGGACGAAGCCCTCGCCATCGCCGACGCCGTCAATCATCCCGGCGTCCAGGTGCATGTGGACATCTACCACATGATGCGCGAAGACGAAGGCCCGGAGTCCATCCTCAAGGCGGGCGCGAAGGTGCAGCACTGCCATATCGCGGAGAAAGCCAAGCGCACCGCGCCCGGTGTGGACGGCGACGATTTCCGCGCGTATTTCAAAGCGCTCAAGACCATCGGTTACCGCGGCGGCATGTCCATCGAGGGGAAGTGGAAGGACGATCAACTGTCGAAGGCTTGCAGCGTCTTGAACGAACAATTCAAATCAGCTTGATGCCGGCGACCGGCGCTCTTGCTGCCATCGTAGCGGAACGGACTCTCCGGTCGGTTGGGCCCACGGGGTTTCTGTGAAGCGCTGCGTTACCCTTTGCGGCTTGACTGGGCGAATCTCGCAGGCGTAGGTTTCAAAAGCATCGCAGGTGTTATCGAAATGAAGACTCTAAGAAATTTCATTGCATTCACATCCGCACTCTTGCTGGTCGTTAGCTCACAAGCTGCGGACGATCCCCAAGTCGAGAACTACCGCAAGGCCGCCGAGAAGGGCAGCATATTTGACCAGACCATGCTCGGCAGTTGCTACGAATACGGAAAGGGCGTGTCCAAGGACGAGGCCGAGGCCGTCAAGTGGTATCGCAAAGCTGCGGATCAGGGATACAATGTGGCGCAGATTTTGCTGGGTTTCTGCTACAAGAACGGGGAAGGCGTTGCGACGAACGAAGTCGAAGCCGTCAAGTGGTTCCGCAAGGCCGCTGAGCGTGGAGATCAATCAGGTCAATACATGCTCGGCTTGAGCTACCAATACGGGAAAGGCGCGCCCTCCAACAATGTGGAAGCGCTCAAGTGGTTCAACCTTTCCGCCGCCCAGGACTACGAAATCGCAAAGAAAACCCAATTCGAAATCGGACGGGTGATGACGAAGGAAGAAATCGCTGAGGCGCAACGGCTGGCTCGCGAATTCAAGCCGCAGAAAGCACCGTAAACAGTCGGCGCTTTGTCATCCCTTCGCGTTCTTCTGGCCACGACGACCACCAGACCTGTGTGGAGTCCGAGACATTACAGACGCTCAGATTGTTCTTACGACTGACGTATGGAGTTCTGTTCGGCATACCCGTAGTCTGGCCAAGCGTTCCAGCGAACCGTCGTGCCACGAATGAAAACGACAAACAGGGAGTCGAATGCCTGTAAGGTGGATTTGTGAGTCGAAGCTATCACGTAACGGAAAAGGCAGCGCGTGTCGCCTTTGTGAATGGTGATTGCGAGCCGATGTATCAAGCCTCAGAGAAATCCTGGGTGAAGAAAAAACAGAAGCAGGCGAGAACCATACGGAAGGCTGTTCCAGAAAAGAAGCACGCTATCCCTAGAGCTATTGTCGGCCGAGAAAAGAAACGCACCCAAATTGCGCACGCTGAACTTGAGGGCGCCTGTGACATGCCCACATAACCAGTGCACTCCATCGAACCGCCACTGACTTCAGACTTTGGCTGAAGACAACAACAGAACCGACGGCCAAGAAGAACTTCACTGAAACAGTTTTTGTTTAGTGCTTTTGAGTCCAAAACCCCGCTGAGAGAAACGGGAGACACTTGCAACAGAATTTAATTGGCGTAGAAGGGCGCAGACGTATGCACTGGTTCGTGAAAACCCTTTGGCTGGCGACTGTTCTAGGGGGCGCTGTTCTTCACTGGTGGTTCATACATGGCTGGTGGCGGTCGGCAGGCGATACGCTGTTGGAGCATGACTACGTTCGTTTCGGTCCAGTCCCACTCACACTTGTTGTTGTTTGGGCGTTGCTGTTGCTTGCTTCGGTCGCTGTGTCGTTGCTTTGGCGTCGCCGTCGGGTGGACCAACTGGAACACTTATTGTTGAGCCGAAAAACCGCTGAGAGGAATGGGAAGCACTTGCAGTTGTTCTGGACAAGGGGGGAAGCCAAGTTTAAAAATCCACCCTGTCGCAAATGAAGACGATAAATAGGCAGCCGAATTTCTGTTAGGCCACTTCGCGCACTATGAGTTCTACGCCTGATGAGGACTTCCCGCCGGATTACGACAAGCGCATTGAGATGGTTTGTCGCGAGGCTGCTGCGGAGTTTCGTTCATGCCGTGATGATTTGCTTGCACAGGTCAGGGTCTGTTGTCACTACTTCCAGAACGGAAAGCGGGAGGGCATTTCACACGCGGAGCTTATTGACTTCCTCGGCATTTCGTCCCCTTCCGTGCTGGACCGTGCTGGTTACTCGGACGCAGAGACACAGCGTGTTATGGAGGCGCTTGCGCTCATCACTTACGATGGCCAAGGCAAGCCACAGGCACCGAGTTCATTGCCCGTCAGTTCGTCTGCACCGCCGCCGGAGCAGACTGATTTGCGATTCTGATTTGTGAAGACGCCGTGGCCTAGCCACTGCACTCCACCGAAACACCCCTGTTTTGGAGTGAGGTGAAAGCCCTGCCTAAAATATTCACGCCGCCTTGCCTCCCGTTGGAATCATTCTCCGATTCACCCCACGGAGGCGCGTAGAACCGCTTGTGTCTTACAGACGGTGCTACAGCCCAAACCTGTTTAGAAAGTGGAGCCGGGAGCGGGACTTGAACCCGCAACATCCTGATTACAAATCAGGTGCTCTGCCGTTGAGCTATCCCGGCGTCGGCAGCACTCACGACAGCACCCACTGGCACTGTGGGGGATTTTACAGCACTTGTCCTTCCAAAAAAGGCCAGTCGCCCGTCGTTCTGCTTCGAGAATTTACCCGGGCCATCACCAAACGCGAGACAAAAAGTGCGTCGCTGCGCGATGCCCACTCGCGAGAGACGCGTTGGTCGTTGATCGTCACCTCTTCACGTGCGGAAGGCCTGAGGGCTTGACGCGTGGTAGCATTATGCTACTTTGTTGCCATGAGCCAACCGGTGAAACTTTCAGATGCCTTGGTTTTGGACGCTCGACTCGCTGGGAAAACGGTCGAGCGATCCATCGCAGGACAGGTGGAATTTTGGGCAAAGCTCGGCAAGGCAATCGAGCCGTTGCTTCAGGGCACGCAGATGTTCGCCTTGTGCCGTAATGCCGCGGCATCCCCGTTGTCCGCCTGCTTGAAATCCGTGGACTCGCCTGCGGGTCGCCGCCGCGTGGTCGAGTTTCTCCAGAGCCAGCCCTATCCTCACTACGAACCGCACCCGAATCACGCCGGGGTGCTTGTGCGTATTGAAGCGAACGGGAAACGCACGGTGGGGCGATTCATCAACCGTCAGTTTCGTGCGGTCAAACTGAAAGATAAAGGGCGATGATTCTGCCGCTCGACCGGCGTCCAGTGATTGTCGCAGTCGCAGGACCCAATGGCGCAGGCAAAACGACTTTCTACCACGCCCATCTTCAACGCGCCGGGCTGCGGTTCATCAACGCCGACGTGCTGGCACGTGAACTGAGACACAATCCCTACGAGGCAGCTCGTCTGGCCGGGATACTACGGCAACAACTGGTGGAGCAGTGCGAAAGTTTTTCGTTTGAAACCGTGTTTTCTGATCCGGTCGGCGACAAGCTGTCTTTCTTGAAAAAGGCAGCGTCCATCGGCTACACCGTGGTTCTGTGTTTCATTGGAATTTCCGGGCCGGAGGTTTCGGAAGATCGTGTTGCGATGCGAGTCTCGCAAGGTGGGCATGATGTGCCGGCCGAAAAGTTGGTCGCACGATTTCCCCGCACGCTGGCGAACCTGAAGATGGCCATTCGCGAGCTTCCGCATGTGTTGATATTCGATAACAACGATCTTCGAACCCCATTCCGTCTGATCGCGGTTTTTGAAAACGGCGAACGGATGACTCTGAATGAGCCGGTGCCTGAATGGCTCAAGCCTTTGTTGGCATAGGGTGGCAAACCGTAGCGTGCGGAAACCGGGAGGGCTCGCTCATTCCAAGTAGGGTTTCAACTGAATGAAGTTGATGATGAGTTCCTCGCCCGGGAGGGCCTTTTCGTCGTTGAAGGCGATGACCTGGGTGGGGGATTTGGCGCGGAAGACGATGCGGTTGAGGTTGATCTTGGCCACATTACTGTTGTGCTTGTAGCGGCCAGTGTTGCGCTTGTCGATGTGGACGAACCTTTTGTCGGCCACGATCTCGGCACCTTCCAATTCCACATCAATGCCGTAGTGGCGTGGGTTGTGCTTTTGGCCAATGATATCCTTGCGGTCGGCGGTGACGAATTGCAGGCAATAGGACTTGCCCACTTCCAGACCCTGCACAGTTTGGCTGATGCGGTTTGGCCTGCCGTCTTTCCGGGTCATTACACAGACTGTGTCGCCCGCTTTGCCGCCACCCCAGCGGCCCTGGCTGTTCTTGCCATAGCCGGCGATCGTGTCCGGGCGAATGGAGCCTTCGGCGGCTGGCGACAGGGCCCAGCCGTTCAGGCCATCCTCAAAGTCGCAGTTCGTCAGAAAGCCGGGGACATACTTGAAACCGTAGCGGGCGGACAGCATGCCCTTGTTACCTTCGACCGCATAGTGGCGCATGAGCTTGAAGGACCATCGCGCCAGCTCCTCATCGCCGTAATACGTTCCCCAGTAGCCAATGGTGGCCAGCCCGGCGAAATCCGGACTGTTGGCGACGAGGTTGACCTGCATGTCCAGGTAATACTTGAAGTCCACCGCCGGATTGTGTTCCAGCGAGATGATGGGAATCTGGTTGAAGTTGCCGAAGATGATGCCGGTTCCCGCAGCAGCGGTGGGGAAGAATGCGTTGAAGCGGCGCATGGTTTCACTGACCATGTTGTCTAGATAGGCGGCAGCCGCATTTTCGTCGGCTTGCGGATGGCAATAGGCTTCGAACAGCAGCCGGCCGCGGCCTTTGGAGGCGTTGAGAGCGGCGGACATGAAGTCGGTGTGGAGAGAGGTGATGCTGGGTTTGCCAACGATCCAGGTATACACCAAGCGATTCTCCGGGTTGCGCAGCCGCCACAGGGCTTTGGTGTAGTTCTCGATGGTGATGCGGCCAAAGAAAAGTTCGTCGCTGGTGAAACCGTCGTATTGCGGCTGGGTCATGCCCACGGTTTTTTCCATGCGCGCCTGCACATTGGCGGGATTGTCCACAGGGGCAACGTTGAAGTTGGCCAGCCACTTGAGGCCGCGGGTTCTGGCTTCGGTGAGGGCTTCGCCTCGCAGCGAGCCGCCGTTCAGGGTGGTAACGGCGCAGAGAATGTGCTTCTTCATGAAGTCCCAGCCGTAGCTGCCGTTCTCCTTGACCTGGGAGTTTGCGCAGGGGGGATAGTCGAAAATCTCAGCGATGGAACGCACGATCAAATTCGCCTTGGTGGTGTTGCCACTGATGGTGATGCGATGTTCGCCCACGCGGAGTTCGCGGAAGGCTTCCAGACGCCCGGCGGTGTCGCTCATCATCACGTCCTGGTCGTCAATCTTGACGGTCAGACCTGGTGCTGGAGTGGCATGGGTGAAGGTCACGAAGATCCATCCATCGCGCGGAGTGACGAAGCTGAACGTCTGTGGCGCCGGCGTGTTCTTGACGGGCCGGTTCAGGACCTCGGCAACCAGGTTGTTCAATTGCTTAATGCCGTCGCGCTTGATGTCGGGGATGTCAACGATACTGATTGGGTACGTGCCACTGAGGACGGTCTGCTGCGTTCCGCTGTGACGCAGGACGGTTTCGATTGAGTAATCGCCGC
>JBAZIR010000325.1:0-7060 GCA_041651735.1 Verrucomicrobiia bacterium
CCACAGCAATTCGCCCGTGGCTAAATCGTAGCTGCGTGCCTTGTTCGTGCCGTTGGTCACCACCTGTTTGCGGCCTTCGTGTTCGATAACGAGCGGTGTGGCCCAAGTGGTCGGTTCGTCGCGCTTCTGTCGCCACAACTCTTTCCCGTCGCGAACATCGAGCGCCACGATGAAATCTCCGTCCTCATGGTCCCATTGAATGACCACGGTATGCCCAGACAACGCCGGCGATGTGGCTTCACCGTAACCGTAGCGCGTGCGCTGCCGGCCCAGGTCTTTCTGCCAGAGCAAGTGACCGGTGAGGTCGTAACAGAACAGGCCGTTGGACCCAAAATAAGCGACCAAGTATTTACCATCCGTAATCGGTGACCCCGAGGCATGGCCATGATCGCGATGGTAACCTTCGTGGGGCACTTGCTCGCGTGCTGTCTGCTGCCAGCACACCTTTCCCGTCGCCCGATCCAACGCCATCACCGTGAACCGTTGCACTTCACGGGGCGGGTCAACCATATGCGCATTAGGACCAGGAGGGACGGCGTCCGGCTTGACCGCGACCTTCTTTCCCGTCGGGATGGCCGTCAGAATGAACACTTGTTTCTCCCAAATGATCGGCGTGGAAGAACCGCGTCCCGGCAGCGCCACCTTCCACTGCACGTTCTTGGATTCACTCCACTCGATCGGCGGGTTGCCGTGGGGCGCGACACCATTCGCCAGCGGCCCGCGCCATTGCGGCCAGTTCAAGTCACGGGGCGTGTCGGCAGCCAAGACAGAATTGACGTGAAGAACCGTGGCCAGACCGACACTGACAGCCCATATGAAATGTCTCCTGAGCATGGGCCGATCATACCATGAGGACGGCTGACGGGTCTAACCCAGATGACTAATCCGACTTCTTGCCGCCAGCAACAGGCGCAGCATCGCCGCGCGCGCCCGGACGAAAGCTCGGAAGCGGCAGGCAAAAGATGCGCGGTTGCAGCGCATTCGTTCTCTGCACACCCCCGCCGTCCTGACTAACCGTGGCGATGCTCGATCGGAGTGGTGTCTTCACTCCAACCAGACCACCCGGGCCAGGTCCAGGCAGACATTCACTGTCGCCGCGCAACTTCGTACCCCCGGCCGGTTTGCTAGCCTTGGGTTCTGCATCAGCTATTTGACGCGCATTACTGGGAGGCGGCAACGTGCCCGCCACCTCGGCGCGCTTCAGTTCATCGAAGAGTGCTTGATTGCAGTTGTTGTGGGTTTTTCGGACAGCTTCTCTGGCCTTTTCGGTCTTCTGTCTCGCCGCGGGAATCCGGTCTCTCACTTCCTTGGCCTCCTCCGTCTTGCCAGCCTTCGCAAGGTCTTCCTCCTTCTTCGCGAGTTCCTTCTCGTCCACAGCAGCCTGTTTGGCTGCGCGCTCGGCAACCTCCGCATCGCGATTGGCAGTGTTTACGTTCTCCGAATTAACTGCTTTGAGACAGGCATCGCCGAGTGCGTCGTTCCCGGTTCCCGGCACCGGGAACTTCCCCATCGTGGTGTGGTTCGCCAGCGCGTCGATGGCATCATGATACTTGTCCCGCCACCACTGGGTCTCCTGCTCCGCCGACTTCAACACCCCTTCCGCCAGAAACTCTTTGCCAAGCCCGAGCTCTTCCACCCTCTTTTCGGCTTTCTTTACCAACGCCTCCAATTCCTTCGCGCGGGAGAACTTCTTCCAGAAAGCATCTACCACGGCTGTATCAGCAACCGCAGCGGTCGCCTCCGGCGCCAGGGATTTTCCACCATCCGCGAATACTTCCAATCCGCCTGCAACGACCGCCAACATAAAAACCCACACGGGTGTTTTCACGTAGTCTCCTGCATTTCAGTACTGCTGGTGATTCGCCATTGTCTCCGTCATCCTTGGCTTCAACTTCAGGCGGCAATCGTAGCCCGCCACTCCGAGGCACGAAATCATATTCTCAACATTCCGCGATGGAGTCGCGGGCTGCGAGCGTACCACTTCTGATCTCTCGCCATGTATTACACCGCCGGCTTCGCTTCGTCGCCGACGACCCGAATGTGCAGGTCTTTCAACTGCCGCGCGGTCACGTCGCCGGGCGATTGGGTCATCAGGTCGGTGGCCTTCGCGGTCTTCGGGAACGCGATCACGTCGCGGATGCTGGGGCTGCCAACGAGCGTCGCCATGATACGGTCGAAGCCGAGGGCGATGCCGCCGTGCGGGGGCGTGCCGTAACGGAACGCCTTGATGAAATAGCCAAACCGACTCTCCGCCACGTCGCGCGGGATCTCGCAAACATCGAACACCTTCTGCTGGAGGTCGGGCTGGTGGATACGGATGCTGCCGCCGCCGATCTCGCTGCCGTTGAGGACGAGGTCGTAGTGCTGGCCGCGCACGCGATGGGTGTCGGTATCGAGCAACGCCGCGTCCTCCGCCACGGGCGCGGTGAACGGATGATGGCTGCTGATCCAACGGCCCTGTTCCTTGTCGAACGTGAGCAGCGGGAAATCCACCACCCACAGGAAATCGTAGCGATCCGACGGGATCGTCAGCTTGCCGGTCTGCTGGAGGTATTGCGCGCAGAGCAGGCGGATGCGGCCGAGGATTTCGCAGGCGTTGGTCCACTGGTCGGCGGCGAAAAGGATGAGGTCGCCCTCGACAACTTCCAGCCGGCTCGCCAACGCTGCCTTCTCAGCGTCGGTGAAGAACTTCACAATGGGCGAGTTCCACTTGCCACCCTCAACCTTGATCCATGCGAGGCCCTTCGCGCCGAAGCTCTTGGCGGCCTCGGTCAGCGCCTCGATCTGGCCCTGCGTGGCGCAGGCAAAACCCTTCGCGTTCATCGCCTTCACCACGCCGCCACCGTCAATGACGGAACGGAACACCTTGAACGCGCTGGCGCGGAAATCGTCCGTGAAATCCGCCATCTCCATCCCGAACCGTGTGTCGGGCTTGTCGCTGCCGAAACGGTTCATTGCGTCGCCGAACGTCATCCGTGGGAACGGCGTCGGGATGTCGCGGCCGAGCGCGGTCTTCCAGATGCGCGTCATCAGTCCTTCCATGATGCGATAGATGTCCTCGCGATCAATGAAGCTCATCTCCACGTCAATCTGCGTGAACTCCGGCTGCCGGTCGGCTCGCAGATCTTCGTCGCGGAAGCAGCGGGCCATCTGGAAATACCGCTCGACGCCCGCGACCATGAGCAGTTGCTTGAACTGTTGCGGCGACTGCGGCAACGCGTAGAATTTTCCGGGGAACAACCGCGATGCGACGAGATACTCGCGCGCACCCTCGGGTGTGCTCTTGAAAAGCATCGGCGTCTCGACTTCGAGAAAGCTGAGTTCGTCGAAGTAGTCGCGCACCGCCTTCGTCACCTGATGGCGGAGGCGCAGGTTGCGGAACATGGAGGGCCGGCGCAGATCGAGGTAGCGGTATTGAAGGCGCAGGTCCTCGCTGGTCTGCGTGTCGTCACTGATCTCGAACGGCGGCGTCTCAGCGGCGTTGAACACTTCGAGATGGTCGGCAATGATTTCGATCTCGCCGGTCGGCAGCTTGGGGTTGACGGTGCCTTCGGGCCGCGGACGGACGCGCCCGCGGATGCAGATGCAAAACTCGGAGCGCAACGCATGCGACGCCTCGGCAGCGGCGGGGTTGTATTGCGGGTCGAACACCACCTGCGTCAACCCCTCGCGATCGCGCAGGTCAATAAACACAATGCCGCCGTGGTCGCGCCGGGTCTGCACCCAACCAACCAGCGTCACCTGCTGGTGGTCGTCCGCCAGCCTCAATTGTCCGCAATGATGAGTCCGTTTCATAAGAAAAGGTATTTAGCCACAAAGGAACACAAAATGCACAAAAGTCTTTCCGATTAATGTTGCTGCCGCCTCTTGCGGCTAGCCCTGCTTGAGCCGCTCCGCCAGCCGCGCAACTTCCACCTTGGTTTCTTCGCGCGTTGCGAGCGTCTTGACCGTCGCCTGTCCTTGCGACCATTCGTCGCCGATGACGACGGCGAATTTCGCGCCGCCAGCGGAGGCGGCCTCAAATTGTTTGCCGACCTTCGCCCCGATCAACGGGTAATCGCAGGCCAATCCCGCCTCGCGCAGCTCGCGCACCAGCTTCAACGCCTGCGGCCGCAGCTCTTCCTTTGCGATGACAACATAGGCGTCGAGCCGGTTCTCCAGTTTGGGCAGGAGATTCCGCTCCTTCAACAGTTCGCACAACACCACGTCACCCATGCCGAAGCCGAGCGCCGGCATGTCCACGCCGCTGATGAGTTGCAGCAGGTTGTCGTAACGGCCGCCGCCGGCAATGGCGCGCAGTTCGCCCTTCTTGTCGAACGCCTCGAAGACAATCCCGGTGTAGTAGGCAAGGCCGCGCACAATCTTCGGGTCGAACTTCAGGAAGTCACCCAGACCTTTGTGCGCCATCAGATCGAAGAACCGTTGCAGTGTCGCCATCTCCGCGGGGGCTTCCTTCTCGAAACTGCCCGTATCGGCAAACTTCAGAATCGCCGATGCCGCTTCCGCCGAAATGCCGAGCGCATCGAACTTCTTCTGTGTGACCACCGCCTCGTCGCGCTCAATCTTGTCCACGATGCCGAAGACCGCCGGATGCTGCTCCTCGGCGATGCCCAGCCCACGGAGAAAACCGCTCCACACCCGCCGGTCGCTGACGCGCACAACAAAATCCTCGTGCGTCAACCCGAAGCTGCGCAACAGGTCCACCAGCAGCGCCACCAACTCGGCGTCGGCAGCGACATCTTTCTCACCGACGATGTCAGCGTTGAACTGGAAGTGCTCACGCAACCGCCCGCGCTGCTGCCGCTCGTAGCGAAAGAGCTGCGGGATGGCAAACCACTTCATCGGCTTCTTGTAGTCGCGCTGCCGCGCGCCAACCATCCGCGCGAACGTCGGCGTCAATTCCGGACGCAGCGAGACGGCGCGTTTGCCTTTATCGGTGAAGTTGTAAAGCTGGCCAACGATCTCGTCGCCGCTCTTGACCGTGTAGAGTTCCAGCGGCTCCAATGGCGGGCCATCGTATTCGCGGAAGCCGTAGCGTCGGGCCGCGTCACGCCACTTGCCGAAGACGTAATTGCGAAGCGCGCAATCGTCCGGATAAAAGTCGCGGAAGCCCGGTAGAGGTTGAAACGACATGGGGTTGATGATTCCTGACGCGCAATTCGTCATCCGTGCTGCATCATGCGTAATCAGCGAACAACTGGGGCGTCCGCCAAATCACGAACAACGCGTCACGGATTGCAGCCTCGTCACGCTGCGGGTGCCGCGGGTGCCACGGGTTTCGACAGTTTTTCGACGCGGGCCGTCATGATCTTGCCGGGCTTGAACTTCACCACGGCACGCGGCGGAATCTGGACGGTCTGCGTGGGATTGTTGGGGTTGCGACCAATACGCGCCCGCCGGAATTTCACCTCGAACACGCCAAAGTTGCGCAGTTCGACATTCCGGCCCTCAGCCAGGGCGTCCACGACCGTGTCGAGCGTCTTCTGCACGATGACGGCCACGTCCTGCTGTTGCAGTTCCGTCGCGTCGCTGATGCGCGATGCGATTTCTCGTTTAGTCAGATTCGGTTTGTCAGTCGCACTCATAAGCCTGAAGTTTTCTCCATTTGCGTCGGTCGCGGTCCGCGCGGTTCAATCAATTTATCCGAGCCGGTCTGTGTCAAATTCATCAACCACAACGCTGCTGCAACCACCCCACCCATCAAGAGCAAGATGACCACGGGATTCCGCAAAACGCAGCCGATGTAATAGCCAACGACGTTGACGGAAGCAAGTTGAAGTTTGTGTGCCTTCAGCCGGCCCAAAAGACCTTGCAGGACCATGTAGGTATGGTGCCAGGCAATCTCCAGCGCGTGCACCTCCGCCTCGCCCAGCGCGTTCAGCCGCCGCAACGACATGATCATCCCCAGTATCTCCAGGGTTTGGTCGCCCGGCTCCCGTTGGTTGCCGGTCCCCGTCATGAGAAACTGATAGTCCTGGGCCATCTCACCTTTTAGAACGAGGAACTCCTCCTCCTCGATTTCGGTGGGCGCACGCCCCTGCTCGGCCCGCTGGAAGTAGCAGCCGAGTTTCTGCCAGCGTTCGAGAAAATCGTCCAATGTCTCGATCTGCCGATCCAGCCGACGATCTCTCATGACATGAGTCCGGTTGCAAGCCGCCCGACGCGCGCTGTTTATCGGGCGCTGGCGACGACGTTCTTCTTGGTTTGTTTTGTGAAGACCTTGATGCCCTTGAGCACATCCACCGCCCGCTCAAGCTGGATGTCGCGAATCACCGCTTCCGCCTTCTCCGGCTCGGCGCCCGGGGGACGGTTGCGTTGGATGGCGAGTTTGATTTCGTCTTCCTCAGAGACTGCCACGAAGATGTCGGGCGTGATGCCCTTCTCGTGGATGACGCGTTTGCTGGGGGTATAGTATTTTGCCGTCGTCAACCGCACGGCGGACTTATCCGGAAGCTCGATGATGCTTTGAACGCTGCCTTTGCCGAAGGTCTGCTCGCCAACGATGATCGCGCGTTTCAGGTCCTGCAAGGCGCCTGCGACGATCTCGCTGGCGCTGGCGCTACCGCCGTTGACCAGGATGACCATCGGATAATTCGGATGCCGATCCTTGCCGGTGGCAAAATACTCCTGCTTCTGCGACTTCTGGCGGCCCTCGGTATAAACGATCAACTGGCCCTTGGGCAGAAACTTACTTGCGATGTCGCGAGCGCCCACCAGCAAGCCACCGGGGTTGTTGCGCAGGTCCAGCACCAGGCCTTCCATGCCCTTACCCTCAAGCCTCTTCAGCGCCGCCTCCAGTTCATCCGATGTCGGCTCGTTGAACTGGGTCAGGCGGACATAGCCGATCTTGTCGTCCACGAACGGGAAACTGCTCGCCGACTTCACGGTCCGGCCATTGAGATCCTTTACGCTCTCCACAGGAATGATCGCGCGGGTGAGCGTGTATTCCTTCACCTCGCGTGACTTCGGACGCATGATGGTCAGCGTCACCTTCGTGCCTGGCTCCCCACGAAGCTTATACACCGCATCCTGGACGGATAATTTCTCCGTGGACTTGCCC
>JBAZIR010000326.1:0-7058 GCA_041651735.1 Verrucomicrobiia bacterium
CAGGCTGTCGTTGACGAAAACGAGGTTGGTGCTGCCCGCATTGGTGATGTTGACGGCAGCGGTGCCGTTGAAGACCAGTTGGTTGAGCAAGAACGTGTTGACTGAGGCGCGGTTGTTCGTGCTCCAATCCGTCGCGGTGTTGTTGAAGATGACGATGTAGTTGTTGCTGCCACCCACGACGGGCATGTTGCCGCCAACCCAACTGCCCGCGGCGGTCCAAAAGCCCGTCGTCTGGTTGGTGAAAACGTTTGTGGCCTGCGCATGCGCGTCGGAAGCCAGCAACAGCGTCGTCATCAGGGCACACCACACCTGCAAGGCGTGCCACACAAAATGATTGCCTCGTGTGTGGCTCTGTCGCTCCGGGTTGCTGTTCATCCTATTCGATCCAATTGACACATTTGTTTTCATGGTCATGCGCCATGCAACTAAACTTGTCCGGCCACTTGGGTCCGGCGTCGCAATCCTTTGCCGTCGGCAATAAATAACACCGGTCTGGGTCTGCCGGATTGCAAAAATCTGCTCATGCCGACAAAATCACATAACTCCTTTATACATGTCTCTTACCCTGCGATACGCTTGGTGTGCGAGCAAAATCTCCCACTTGCTCATCATTCGGTCGCTGATGAAACGGGTGGATGAACAGTGGAAGTGAACGCGGACGGGCGCAAACCCGGGGCGACGATGGACAGACACACGCGAAGTTGGCTGGTGGCCATGCAAAGGCAAGGGGGCTCATTGCCATAGAACCGAGTGACTGGCGCGGCGTGAGGCTGGTGCCTACACACTGAACTCAGCGCGCTTCCCCCAAAAAAACGAAGATGGCGGAGGGGGCGGGATTCGAACCCGCGAGGGCTTTTACACCCCACACGCTTTCCAGGCGTGCTCCTTAAACCACTCGGACACCCCTCCGCTCAACACGCGCTACCGTAGCGGAACGGAGTTCGCGAGTCTAGCGCGGAGAGTTGCGCTTTAAAGAAAAAACTTGGCCTTCTTCGCCGCGATTGACTTTTGCATCCGGCTCTGACGAAATACTGCGCTGATTCAAATAAGGAGACATCTTCATGCCAGCGCCGAAAACCGTTGAGAAAACTGAGAAGACCGAGAAAACTGAAAAGGTTGTGACTGCGGAGACAGCAGGGAAAACGTCCGCGCAGGTCAAGCAACTCGAAGCTGCCATTGCTCATATCGCCAAGACCTTTGGTGAGGGCAGCATCATGCGGCTTGGCGACGAACGCGCGCGTGTCAAAATCGGCGTCATTTCGACCGGTTCGATGGCGATTGATATGGCGCTGGGGATCGGTGGCGTCCCGCGCGGACGCATCGTGGAGATTTATGGCCCGGAAATGTCCGGCAAGACCACGCTCGTGCTCCAGATCATCGCCGAAGCCCAGCGCACCGGCGGGCTGGCTGCTTTCATTGACGCCGAACACGCCCTCGATCCGAACTACGCTCGCAATCTCGGGGTGAAACTCGACGACCTGCTTGTCAGTCAGCCTGACAGCGGCGAGGAGGCGCTCCAGATCGTCGAGACGCTGGTTCGCTCCAACGCGCTTGATGTCATCGCGATTGACTCCGTGGCTGCTCTTGTGCCGAGGGTCGAACTGGAAGGCCAGATGGGCGACGCCATCGTCGGCGTGCAAGCCCGCCTGATGAGCCAGGCGATGCGCAAGCTCACCTCGATTGTGGCGAAGGCGAATACCTGTATCATCTTCACCAACCAGCTTCGTGAAAAGATCGGCGTTATGTTTGGAAGTCCGGAGACGACGCCCGGTGGCAAGGCGCTGAAGTTCTATGCCAGCGTGCGCATTGACATCCGCCGCCAGCAGCAAATCAAGGACGCCGAAGGCCGCGCCATCGGCAATCATTGCAAGATCAAGGTCGTCAAGAACAAGTGCGCCCCGCCGTTTGCCGAGTGCGAGTTCGACGTCATGTATAACGAAGGCATCTCGAAAGAGGGCAGCCTTCTCGACGTGGCCGTCAACCACGGCGTCGTTGAGAAGAAAGGCTCCTGGCTGCAGTTTGCCGGCGAGATGATCGGCCAGGGCCGCGAGTCGGCGAAGGATTTTCTGAAACAGAATCCGGCGGTCGCCGAGAAGATCGCCGCCGCTGTCAAAGCAAAGGTATTGCCGCCGGAAGAAGCCGCCGTCGAAGTGAAGAGCGAATAGTCGAGAGTTCAGAGTTCAGAAGGAGAAAGTCTCCGACAACTCTTCGCTTTTAACTCTTAACTGTTTTCAGCCATGACCAGTTCTGAAATCCGCCAGCAGTTTCTGGATTACTTCAAGCGCCAGGGGCACGCCATCGTGCCGTCGTCGTCACTGTTGCCTGATGCGCCGAACCTGCTATTTACCAATGCCGGCATGAACCAGTTCGTGCCGATCTTTCTCGGTCAGATGCCGTGTCCCTACAAGTCACAGCGGGCTGCGGATACGCAGAAGTGCATCCGCGCCGGCGGCAAACACAACGATCTTGAAGACGTCGGGCTTGACACCTACCACCACACGTTCTTCGAGATGCTCGGCAACTGGAGCTTCGGCGACTACTTCAAGAAGGAGGCGATCGCGTGGGCATGGGAACTGGTGACCTCAAAACAGTGGTGGGGCTTCCCCAAGGAACGTCTCTACGCGACGGTCTATAAACCCGGCCACGGCGACCCCAGCGAGTTCGACCAGGAGGCTTACGACCACTGGGCGCGCATCTTCGACGCCGCAGGTCTCGACCCGAACATCCACATCGTCTTCGGCAACAAGAAGGACAACTTCTGGATGATGGGCGATACCGGCCCGTGCGGTCCCTGCTCGGAATTGCATGTGGACCTCACGCCGAAGGGTGACACGCGGGGCGCGCTGGTCAACAAAGGTTCACCGCAGTGCATCGAAATTTGGAACCTCGTGTTCATGCAGTTTAACGCGAACCCGGACGGTTCATTCACGCCGTTGCCGGCGAAACACGTGGACACGGGCGCGGGCTTTGAGCGCGTCTGCTCGATCATCCAGTGCACGAAGAACTTCACCGACTTCAGTGGCATTATATCCAACTACGAGACCGACGTGTTTCGTCCGATCTTTGACACGTTGGGTCTGCTCAGCGGAAAACGTTACGGCTCAACGCTGCCAAAGGCGGGCCAGTCGCCATCCACCGAGCAGGAGAAGATTGACGTGGCGTTCCGCGTGATCGCGGACCACATCCGCTGCCTGAGCTTCGGCATTGCCGATGGCATCCAGCCAAGCAACGAAGGCCGCAGCTACGTCCTGCGACGCATCCTGCGCCGCGCCGTCCGCTACGGTCGTGTTCTGGGCCTTCATGAGGCGTTCTTCTGCAAGCTGGTTGGTGTGCTGGCCGACACGATGGGCGACGTGTTCCCTGAACTGCGGCAGCGGCGCGCGGTGGTCGAGAAGGTGATTCGCGCTGAAGAGGAAAGCTTCAACCGGACGTTGGACCGCGGTATTGATCTGCTGAATCAAGCGATGTCGGATTGCAAAACGGGTGCGCTTGACTCGGAGACGGCGTTCAAACTTTACGACACCTACGGCTTTCCTCTCGATCTCACGGAGCTGATGGCGCGTGAGCAGGGGCTCAAGGTGGATGTGCAGGGCTTTGAGACGCAGATGGAAGAGCAGCGCCAGCGCGCGCGCGAGGATCACGCGAAGAAGAAGACGGTGATCGCAGTTGTCGGCGAAGGTTTGCGGGTCAGGGCGACGAGATTTCTTGGCTACGATACGCTCGAAGCGGAGGCGCTTGTCGAAGCAGTGGCGCCAGGCGCCACACCGAAGGAGTTTGATCTTATCCTGGACTGCTCGCCGTTCTATGCAGAGATGGGTGGCCAGGTTGGCGATACAGGTTTGGTGCACGTGCCCGGCCACGATCGGACGGAAGTCGGCACGATCGTGGTGCGCGACACGCAATTGCAGGGCAAGGTGTACGTGCATCGCGCCACGCTCGCCGACGGCCGCGCCCCGGAAGTGGGCGAAGCAGTGCGCGTGGCGGTGGACGCTGCGCGCCGCGCCAATATCCAGCGGCATCATACGGTGACGCACCTGTTTCACTGGGCGCTGCATGAAGTGGTGAGCAAGGATGCGCGGCAGCGCGGCTCGATGGTGGCAGCGGACCGGATGCGGTTTGATTTCAATCATTCGGAGAAGCTGACCGACCAGCAGGTGAGTGACATCGAGCGGCTGGTCAACGAGCGGATTCGGGAGAGCGTGCCGGTGCATTCGCTGGAGCTGCCTTATTCGGAGATCAAGAGCAACCCGAAGATCATGCAGTTTTTCGGCGAGAAATACGGCGACAAGGTGCGCGTAGTGCAGATCGGTGGCGAACAGGGCAAGTTTGACGGCTTCTCGATCGAGCTTTGTGGCGGCACGCACACGAAGAACACCGCCGACATCCGGCTGTTCAAGATTGCGCGGGAGTCGGCGATTGCCGCCGGCATCCGCCGCGTCGAGGCGGTGGTGGCGGAGTTTGCGGTGGAGTTCATCGAACAGCAGCGGGAACACCAATTGCGCGAGGCAGAACTCGCCAAGCAGCGCGAACTGGAGAAGGAACAAGCCAAGCAGCGGCAGGCTGAGCTTCAGAAACAGGCTCCGGCAATGGCTGCGGCGCTGGTTGCGAAGGCGCAGAAGGTGGGTGACCTCAGCGTCGTCATCGGGAACCTCGGCGAGCAGCCGGCCGAAGTGTTGCGCGCGATTGCCGAGGCGATGAAAGCGTTGCTCACCAGCGGCGTTGCAGTGCTGGGGGGAGTTGCCAGCGGCAAGGTGTCTTTGGTGTGTCTGGTAACGCCCGACTTGGTCAAGCGTGGCAAGCACGCTGGCAAGATTGTCGGCGAGCTCGCGAAGATTTGTGGTGGTGGCGGTGGCGGGCGCCCCGATATGGCGCAGGCGGGTGGCAAAGACCCTTCCAAACTCGACACGGCGCTACAGGCCGTAGCAGGGCTGGTCGTTCGTTGACCCCGTTCGGTTCCGCTGGCTAGTGACCCTGCCTTTGTCCAATGATCATCTCACGGATCCGTTTCGGCTGCGGAATGCCTTGAATGCGTTCAGCGGCGTCCACGGTGGCCGCAGTTGAGATCGTCAGGTCGCCAATGTCCACCAAGCGCGCGAGCAGTCCTTGGTCAATGTCCATCGAGCGGATATCCTTGGTGAGGAACTCGCGGTAGCTCTTGGAAAAGATGCCGCGTTCGATGGTGATGCGTCCACCAAAAACGCGGAGGACAACCGAAGCGCGACACCACCAAGCGACCAGGGGCGGCACAATCAACCAGAAGAACACCCAGTGCCAGAAGAACTGCCACCACGAGGGCCGCACTTCTGCCAGCAGGACATCGGGATTGAGTGGCGGTTCTTGGGGTGCCTGCGTCGTGAAGGGATAACCGCACGATGGACAACTCTGCGCCGCAGTGGATACCTGTTTGCCGCATTCTGGACAATTGATGAGGGCCATGAGGTTGTTCTCCTATTGCACGACAATGCTAACCAGCTTCCCGCAGGGATGTCAAAAGTGAAGAGGCCGGTGAAGGTATCGCCAACCCGCTGGCGTTGCTCATGCCCGCAGTCGTGATGCTCAACGGCCTTGGAGATATGCGCAGCGGCGTGCGCAGAAGCGGCTATTGACTTTGGCGGGACGGATGATAATCTCAGATTGTTGAGAGTTCTTCAGGGCAGGGTGAGTCTGGCAACATAGTGGTTGCCAGATGATTCCCGACCGGCGGTAAACCCCGCGAGCGTTTCTGGATTGGAACGCATGACCCGGTGAGATTCCGGGGGCGACGGTAAAGTCCGGATGAAAGAAGAATGAGCGACCGGTTGCCTGTCCGTGAGACGGGTGACGGCGGCGTGGATGCAGGCCCTGAAGATCGTTTCTTCAGGGCTTTTTTTATGAGCAAGAAGGCAACAGGAACGTCAGGCGAGCCGTTTGATCCGGTGGAGGCGGTGATCGAGGATATCCGTACCGGCAAGCTGGTGATCGTGACGGATGACGAGAACCGCGAGAACGAAGGCGACCTCATTATGGCCGCCGGGAACGTCACGCCTGCGGCGGTCAATTTCATTGTGAAGCACGCCCGCGGGCTGCTCTGCGTGGCGATGGTGGACGAGGACCTGACGCGGTTGGGCATCGCGCGGATGGTCGAGCGCAACCGCGATGCCTTTAAGACGGCGTTCATGGTCACCGTGGACGCGAAGCATGGCATCACCACTGGCATCAGCGCCGCCGACCGCGCCAAAACCATCCGTGTGCTGGCGGACCCGAAGTCCAGGCCGGCCGATCTCGTTCAGCCTGGCCACATCAATCCGCTCGCTGCTCGCGATGGCGGCGTATTGTGTCGCGCGGGCCACACAGAAGCGTCGGTGGATCTTGTGCGGCTGGCCGGGCTGCATCCGGCCGGCATCCTTTGTGAGATTCTTAACGAAGATGGCACCATGGCGCGGTTGCCTGAGCTGTTGAAGTTCAAGCAGCAGCACGGGTTGAAAATGTGCAGCATTCGCGACTTGATCCAATACCGCCATCATCGCGAAAAGCTGGTGGAGAAGGAGCGCGTGGTTTCGCTGCCCACGGAGTTTGGTGAGTTCTCGCTGCACCTCTATCGCTCGCTAATGGACGGCCAGCATCACGTGGTGCTGGTGAAGGGCGAGGTTGCAGGGCGGCGCGATGTGTTGGTGCGCGTGCACAGTGAGTGCCTGACCGGCGACGTGTTTAGCTCGCACCGGTGCGACTGCGGCGAACAACTTCATAAGGCCATGCAGATGATCGCCAAGGAAGGCTGCGGCGTGATTGTCTATTTGCGGCAGGAGGGGCGTGGCATCGGCCTCTCTCACAAGATTCACGCCTACGAATTGCAGGAGAAGGAAGGTCTCGACACCGTCGAAGCCAACGAGCGGCTTGGGTTCAAACCCGACCTGCGCGAATACGGTGTCGGCGCGCAAATTCTCGCGGATCTGGGTTTGCAGACCATCCGCATCCTGACGAACAACCCGAAGAAGGTCGTCGGTTTGGATGGCTTCGGCATCAAGATCGCCAAGCAACTGCCCATTCGCGGCACCGTGAGGCCTCATAACGCGAGATAT
>JBAZIR010000327.1:0-7033 GCA_041651735.1 Verrucomicrobiia bacterium
CGCGTCGTGTTTGGCGAGGTCGAGTCCCAGTTCCGTCCACATGGGTCGGTAGTTCGTCGGCATGGCTGGCATAGCGTCGCTCCTTCGGACTTCGTCTGCGGCTTCGGTTTGTGTTCTACATCTTGTGGAGCAGATCCTTCATCCTCGGATATAGCTCGCGGTAAACCTGGTAGCGCTCCGAGTAGCGGGCGTGCTCCTTCATATCCGGCTCATACGCGCCGGTCACGCGGACGAACTTCTCCACCGCCTGCTTCAGAGTCTTGAACTTGCCGATCGCGACCGCGCCGAGCATCGCGCAAGCGAGCGCGCCGCCTTCGCTGGTGTTGAGCGTGCAGAGGCGCTTGCCCCAGAGGTTCGCCTTGAGTTGCATCCAGCCGCGTGACTTCGCGCCGCCACCGGTGCAGCGCAGTTCGTCGAGTGGGACGCCGGCTTTCGTGAGAATCTCCAGATTCACCCGCATCTCGAACGCGACACCTTCGAGGATGCCGCGGATCATGTCGGCGCGCGTCGTGCCGAGTGTCAACCCGGTGATGGTGCCCTTCGAGTGTGAATCCAGGTACGGCGTGCCGGTGCCGAAGAAGTGCGGCACGATGAACGGCGGATGCTTTGACGTCAGCGCAAGATCGTCCATGATCGCATAGACATCGCGGCCGGTCCGCGCCGCCTCGGCCTTTTCCGCCTCGGCGAAGTTGTCGCGATACCAGCGCAGCAGGCTGCCCGCCACGAAGCTGAACGCCAGCGACGCATACATGCCCTCCACTACGTGCGGCATGCAGCACAGGTTGCCGCCGAGCATGTTCTCGTCCGTCACGGCATGGTCGTAGGCAACGGTGATGCACTCGACCGTGCCCAACCCGTCCACCGCCAAGCCGGGTTTGACAACGCCCGCGCCAAGCGCCGCGCACGGCTGGTCGTGACCACCCGCAACGAGGACGCAACCTTTCGCGAGGTTGAGTTTTTGGCAGACGCTCGCCGGTATCTCGCCCACAACCGCGCCCGACGGCACGGCTTCCGGCAGTTGCTTCTCCTCGACGCCGGCCAGCACCATCAGCGGCTCCGACCATTGTTTCTTGCGAATGTCGAAGATGCCGAGCCGCGACGCGAGCGAGTAGTCCACCTTCGCCTGCACACCCAGCCGCATCGCCGGGATTTCCTGCCAACCGAGAAACCGCGCTGTGCGGCGGAACATCTCCGGCTTGTTTTCGCGCCACCAGATCAGCTTGCTGATCGTGTGCATCGGGTGCAGCGGATGGCCTGTAGTCTCGAAAAACTTCTTCGCGCCGAACTGCTCGTGCAGCTTCGCCGTCTGCGCCGTCGCGCGCGAGTCCATCGAAAGGACCGTGTTGTCGAGCGGCTTGCCGGCGGCATCCAGCGGCGTGATGGCCTCGCCGAGCGCCGACAATGCGATGGACTCGACCGGCTGCGGCGATTTCTTCGCCGCCTCGCCGAGCACGGCCTCGACGGCGTCGCCGACCTCCTTCGGGTCAAGCTCCGCCCAGCCGCGTTGCGGCGTCAGCAGGCGGTATTCGCGGTAAGCAGATGAGAGGACGTTGCCGTCGTTGTCGAACACGACGGCCTTCGTTCCGGTTGTTCCAACATCGCATCCAAGGTAGGCCATAATGCCCCGCTTTATAATCAACGCAGTCGCCGCGCGCCAGCGGGAAACGCAAAACCTCTTGCAGCGATCCTTAACGCTGAATAGCCTGCGCGGCAAAAATATCGAGATGAAAGTTTTCAAGTTGCTGCTCGCCATCGCGCTACTGCTGCCATGCGCCGCGCTGACGCTCACGCTCTACCACACTGTGGCGGCACTGGGCCTGGGTGACGGACCGTGGTTGCAACGGCCGGCGTTGTGGCTTGGGCTGGGATTTGGCTGCTGGCTGGCTGTCTTCTGCTTGCTCAGCCCGTCAACACGGGCTTACGTCATCAGCCACGAACTCACGCACGTCTTTTGGGCGCTGTTGATGGGCGCAAAGGTCAGCGGCTTGAAGACAGGCGCACGCGGCGGCCAGGTGAGCGTCAGCAAAGAGAACTGGCTTATCACACTGTCGCCGTATTTCTTCCCGTTCTACGCGATGCTCATCATCGCCATTTACTACGGTTTGGGATTGCTGGCGGACGTGCGGCCGTTTGCCCCGGCGCTCTATTACTTGCTTGGTTTCAGCTGGAGCTTTCACCTGAGCTTCACATGGCTTGCGTTACAACAAAACCAGAGCGATGTTCGCCGGCATGGTTGGCTGTTTTCCATGATCGTGATTTACGGAATGAACCTGGTCGTGCTCGCGCTCCTGGTGGTGCTGGTATCGTCGGCGGTGACGCTGGCCGGCCTCGCCGGACAGTTTGGCAACGACTGTCAGTTCTGCTGGCGATGGCTCGATCACACCGTCCACGAACTGCCGCTGATGTGGCAAAAAGTTGCGCAGTGGGCAAATTAACTTGCAGCGGCGGCTGCGCTGTGACATTAAACGCAGGTTTCAGCGAACCAATTGTCGTCCCAATGACTCTAAGTGACATTCTAAACGCGGAGTGCGTCATCCCGGAGATGCGCGCGACCGACCGTTGGCAGGCGATCGACGAACTGCTCGCGCAGCTCGTCACGGCCGGTCGTATCAAGGCGGAGCATCTGCCCTCCATCACCCAGGCGGTCAAAAAACGCGAGACCACCATGAGCACCGGTATTGGTTTCGGCATCGGCATCCCGCACGCCACCACCGATCTCATTGGCGACGTTGTGGGCGCGTTTGGCCGCTCCAAGACCGGCATCAATTTCGACGCCCTCGACGAACAGCCGGTCAACCTCATCGTCCTGTTCCTCGTGCCGCAGGGCCAGTTCCAGAAGCATCTCCACACGCTGGCCAACATCGCAAAGTTTCTCCACGACCGTCCGCTCCGCGAAAAGCTGCTGGGGGCTGCCAACGCCGACGAGGTCCTGCAGATCATCCATGCGCAGAAGGCGTGATCTGTAACTCGTGACTCGTAATCCGTAACTCGAATCACGAACCACGAGTTACGAATCACTATTTCCTCATGGAATCCGTCCAACAACTTCTTGAGAGACTAGCCACCGGGGTCATCCGCGAAACCATCGGCGCGAACGGCGCGGCTGGTGTGCGGCCTTGTGGCAACCCGAAATTCGGCGATTACCAGATCAACGGTCTCCTGCCCATCGCCAAGACGCGCGGCGAAAATCCCCGTCCGCTCGCCGACAAGGTCGCCGCCGCTCTCGCGCAAGCACTCGCTGACATCGCCGAGCCGCCGACCGTCGCGGGCGCGGGCTTCATCAACGTCCGGCTGAAAGCAGGCTACGTCGGAGCGCTTCTGCCGCAAGTGCTCGCCGACCCGCGCCTCGGCGTGCCAGCCGCGTCGCCAGCGCGAACCATCGTCATTGATTTCAGCGCGCCGAACGTCGCCAAGTCGATGCACGTCGGTCATCTGCGCAGCAGCATCATCGGCGACAGCATTGCCCGCACGCTGCGCTTCCTTGGCCACCATGTCATCGCCGACAACCACATCGGCGACTGGGGCACACAATTCGGCTTCCTCCTCCACGGCTTCAGGCAGGAGAAACTTGACCTCGCCGCTGCCGCCGATCCCATCGCCGAAATGGAGCGCGTCTATCGCAAATACTACGGAGCTTCCGAAGCCGATCCGACCATCCGCGACGCCGCGAAGGCCGAGTTGGTCAAACTGCACGACAGCGACCCCGAGAACCTCGCGCTTTGGAAGAAACTGCGGGACCTCTCCATGCCGGCATTCGAGCGCGTTTATCAACGGCTCGGCGTCCGCTTCGATCACACGCTTGGCGAAAGCTTCTACCATCCCCGTTTGCCCGGCGTCGTCGCCGACCTGAAGGCCAGGGGTCTCGCCGAGGACAGCGAGGGCGCGGTCTGTGTCTTCTTCCGCGACGTGCCCGCCCTGAAGGACAAACCATTCCTCATCCAGAAGAGCGACGGCGCGTTCCTCTACCCAACCACCGACCTCGCCACCGTCCAGTATCGCGTTGAGACGTGGAAACCCGGCGAGATCATCTACGTCACCGACTCGCGGCAGAAGCTGCACTTCGAGCAGCTCTTCACCACCGCGCGTCGATGGGGATATGCCGATCTCAAGCTCGCACACGTCACCTTCGGCTCCGTCCTCGGCGAGGACAACAAGCCGATCAAAACGCGCAGTGGTGAGCCGATCAAGTTGGAGGGACTCCTCGACGAAGCCGAGCGTCAGGCCCAAGCCATCGTGGACGCGAACTACGCCGACCTGCCAGAGGCCACGCGCCGCGAGATCGCCCGCGTCGTTGGCATCGGCGCGGTGAAGTATGCCGATCTCAGCCAGAATCGAGTCAACGATTACGTCTTCAGTTGGGCCAAAATGCTGGCCATGCAGGGCAACACCGCGCCTTACCTGCAATACGCCTACGTCCGCATCCGTTCCATTTTCCGCAAGGGCGCGGACACAGCACGCGGGACATCGAGTGCCGAGTGCAAGAACGTTGCGCTCGCTGATCCGGCGGAACTCGATCTTGCGAAGTTCATTCTCCGTTTCCCCGAAGCCATCGAGTTGGCCACGGAAGATTACCGCCCCAATTTCATCTGCAGCTATCTCTATGATCTCGCGGGCAGGTTCAGCGTCTTCTACGAACGCTGTCCCGTGCTGAAAGCCGACGAGCCTGCCCGTTCCTCGCGCCTCCTGCTCTGCCAGCTGACCGCCGAGGTTCTCCGCAAGGGTCTCGACCTGCTCGGCATCCAGACCATCGAGCAAATGTAGAATTGTCTTCGTCCGTTTCTGCGTTTAGGCTGCCGGTCGTCAATTTGACCAAGGAAAAATGATGCCCATGACTGCCAACATCTCTCCACTAAAGCTGCTGTGCGTATTCCTCACTTCTCTTCTGTTCATCGCCGGCACCACATCAACCACGCACGCCGCTCCCCTGCCCGCCAAGGATCGCATCGTCATCATGGTGACGGTGGACGGGTTGCCTGCTTGGATATGGAAGAACCCGTCTCTGGTGATGCCCAATCTCCGACGCCTTGCGAAGGAAGGCGCGACGGCCGATCTAATGACGGTGTCGAATCCTTCGATCACGTGGATTTGTCACACCACGCTCGCCACAGGCGTGACACCGCGCCGGCACGGCGTGTTGTTCAACGGCCTGCTGGTTCGGCGCGCGCCGCTGCCGCCAATCGTCGAGCCGTGGCGCGATAAGGCCGAGTTGGTCCGCGTGCCGACGATTTACGACGCGGCTTTTAAGGCGGGTTTGAAGACCGCGCAGGTGGACTGGGTGGCAATCCTGAACTCCGGCACGATCAGTTACGAGTTTCTCGAAATCCCCAAGGTTGATGGCCCGATTGAACGCGAATTGATCAACGCCGGTGTCGTTACGAACGACGAAGTCCGTGAGTTCATGAAAGGCAAGAACATCGTCTGGCGGGATTGGGTTTGGACGCAGGCGGGCTGCCACATCATTGAGGCGCACAAGCCGAACTTCCTCCTCTTCCACCTCCTCGGCACCGACGCGTCGAACCACCAATATGGTCCCGGCACCACGGCCAGTTACAGCGCCTACGCCTACACCGACCGATTCATCGGCGACCTGCTCGCTTCCGTGGACCGCGCCGGATTGCGCGACCGGGCCACGGTCATCGTGACGACCGACCACGGTTTCAAGAAGATCAGCAAGGTCATCAACGCCAACGTGGCGTTGCGCAAAGCGGGCCTGCTGCAAGTCAACGGCAACAAAGTGACAAGCTGCGACGCGTATGTCCTGGCCGAAGGCGGCATGGCGTTTGTCTACGTGAACGATCCGGCACGGCGCGCGGAATTGCCGCCCAAGCTGAAACCGCTCCTTGCCAAGCTGGAAGGCGTTGCGCAGGTCGTGGACGCCGCGGACGCCCCGAAGCTCGGCATGCCCACGCCCGAAGAGAACCAGGGCATGGGCGATCTGCTGCTCTTCGCCAAACCCGGCTACGCGTTCAAGGATGACAGCGCCGGCGACGCAACGGTGGCAGAGTCGAAGAACTACCTTGGCACCCACGGCTATCTCAACAGCGATCCCGAACTCGACGGGATGTTCATTGCGTGGGGTTACGGGGTCAAGCCGGGCGCGCGGCTGGAGCGAATTTCAAATACCGACGTTGCGCCCACGATCGCCGACCTGCTCGGCGTGTCGATGCCCAACGTCGAGGGACGCGTGCTGCGCGAGTTGCTGCGCTGAGAGAAACGCTGAGAGGGAGAAGAGGAAGTCAAACAACTGTTGGTCATTGAAGATAATGAGATTCATACGTCTGATTATCGCAAGTGGACTAACCTTATTTTTCGCGCCTTCAGTGATGACGCACACATGCGGGCTGAGCAGCAAATACCTTGAATTGGCACTTACAGTGTTTCTGCTATGCGTGCTTTGGCTGCTCGCGATGAGATCGCCGACATTTCACAAGTCATGGCTGTTTGTTTTCGCGAGTCCTGCAATAGCATTAGTAATTACCTTGCTGTATCACAGTTGGCTTCATTCCAGTGTTTTTCCAGATTGGATGTTGGATGAGCGGGGCAAACGCTGGAAAGCGCGAACAGATCAGATGAGGCAAGAAAGAGCACTGACATCAACCAAGCCGATGGAGGTAGCGCGGTGACCCGCATGTTTCGCAGACAACTTTAGCGCGCCGGAGGACGCGCTCCGCTCTTTCGACCCCATCCGCAACTCTTCACTCTCCCCGCGAAGTCCATTTCCTGCTCGGCGCGCATTCTACCTCTTGCGCGACGGCGGGTGTTTCGCTATTGTCGCCGCACTTTATGAATCGAGATCACGTTAAACTTTTCATTCCGGGACCGATCGAGGTCAGCGAGAACACCTTTCGCGCGATGAGCAAGCCGATGATCGGCCATCGCGGCGCAGGGTTTCAGGAGCTTTACGCATCCATGCAGCCGAAGCTCCAACAACTTCTGTACACGAAGAATCCCGTGTTCTTCAGCACCTCCAGCGCGTGGGGTGTGATGGAAGCCGCCGTGCGAAACCTCTCCACCAAGCGCATTCTGAACTGCT
>JBAZIR010000328.1:0-7032 GCA_041651735.1 Verrucomicrobiia bacterium
GCCGAAGCCGGCAAACAAGATCGATGAAATCATCTTCGCGAAGTTGAAGACGTTGGGCATCCAGCCTGCCCTGTGCTCCGATGCCGTTTTTGTCCGTCGCGCCCATTTGGACCTGACGGGCAAGCTGCCCGCGGCGGATGAGGCCAAGGCGTTCATCCAGGATACGAACAAGAACAAACGCGTCGCCCTGATAGGGAAGCTTCTCGACCAGACCACGCATGTCGATTACTGGGCGATGAGATGGTGCGACATCCTGAGGGTCAAGGCGGAATTCCCTGTCAAGCTGTGGCCCAACGCGGCCCAGGCCTATTACCGGTGGGTGTGGGAATCGATCGCCGCGAACAAACGCTACGATAAATTTGCCCGTGAATTGCTCACCTCCAGCGGGAGCAATTTCCGTGTCGGACCGGTCAACTTCTACCGCGCCATCCAGGACAGGACGCCGGAGGGCATCTCCGGGGCCGTGAGTCTGGCGATGATGGGCACGCGGGTCCACCTCTGGCCGCAAGATCGCCGCACGGGCATGGCGCCATTCTTCTCCCAGGTCGGTTACAAGCCCACCAGCGAGTGGAAAGAGGAAATCGTCTTCTGGGATCCGCTCCATACGGCGACCATGACCAACAACACCGCTCCCGGCGTGGACTCCATCGCCAAGGCCGTGACGACGAGTAACCAGATTCCTCAGGCATTGGAGAAACCTCTAACCGAAAATGGCCCGCTGGCGGCTGTCTTCCCGGACGGCACCAAGGTCACGATCCCGCCCAACCGCGATCCTCGTGAGGTGTTTGCCGAGTGGCTGATCCGTCCGGAAAATCCATGGTTCGCGAAAGCCATCGCCAATCGCACCTGGGCGTGGGCAATGGGACGCGGCATCATTCACGAGGCCGACGATGTTCGGGACAACAACCCGCCGAGCAATCCCGAACTCCTGACCTATCTGGAGAAGGAGCTGGTCTCAAGCGGCTTCGATCTGAGACATCTGAACCGGCTGATTTTCACCTCCACCGCCTATCAGTTCTCTTCAATACCGAAATTCAAGACGCCGGAAGCGGCAGCCAACTTCGCCACCTACCCGATGCGGCGGGTGGAGGCCGAAGTGTTGATCGATGCGTTGAACGAGATCACGGGCAGTTCGGACCTTTACACCAGCGCGGTTCCGGAGCCGTTCACCTACATTCCCAAAGACATCACTGCGGTGGAGCTGGCAGATGGCAGCATCACCAGTCCGTTCCTGACGCTGTTCGGACGTTCCGCGCGCGCCACGGGAATGGAAACCGAGCGCGTCAACGAGCTTGCTTCGCCCCAGTGGCTGCACATGCTGAACTCGGCCACGATCCAGGGCAAGCTCCAGAGCGGACAGAAGCTCGTGGCGATGGTCTCCTCGGGTGGCGGCAAGCCGAAGGAGATCGCCGAGAGGCTCTATCTCACAATCCTTTCGCGGTTCCCGACGGATGCGGACGTGAAAGCCGCGGAAGAACACGCCAAGACCGGCGTGGCGAAAGGGCGCGACGTCTGGCTCGATCTTGCCTGGGCGTTAATCAATACTCCCGAGTTCCTTGAA
This sequence comes from Verrucomicrobiia bacterium, assembly GCA_041651735.1. Lineage (GTDB taxonomy): Bacteria > Verrucomicrobiota > Verrucomicrobiia > CAIQCK01 > CAIQCK01 > CAIQCK01. Next base: position 1,562 of record JBAZIR010000328.1, read on the forward strand.
CGGCATTGAGCATTACCGAAACGTTGAACATAACGCGAGAAGGCCGGTTCTCCGGCACGACAATCAGTCTGGAAAGAAAGAAGGAGCAATCATGAGTACGAACCACAGCTCAGACAAACAAGAGTATGTGTCCCGGCGCGAGGCCATGCGGCGCGGCGCTTTGGGCGTGGCGGGCATGATCGCGGGCAGCGCTTTGGACTCGCGGCTCTTTGCGGCCGAGGCCGCGAAGACCCCCGAGCAGAAGGCGGCCGAAGAGAAGTCCGCACGGGACGCGGCAGCCAAAACCAAGGCCAAAAAAGGCCAGACGAAATCGGTCATCCAGATCTTCCTGTGGGGCGGCATGTCGCACAACGACACTTGGGACCCGAAGCCGGGCACGAGCTACGACTACCTGGGCGAGTTCGACAGGGTCATCCCGACCAACGTGAATGGAATCCAGCTCAGCTCGCTGTTCCCCAAACTGGCCCAGCAGACTGACAAGTATTCGTTGATCCGCAGCATGACGCACGGCAACGACGGCCATGAGACGGCGGCTTACCTGATGCAAACCGGCCATCAACCCGGAGGGCGGCTGGCCTACCCGAGCATCGGCGCCATGTTTGCGTACTTCAAGAGGGAGCAGTACAAGGGATTGCTGCCGCCCTACATCGTGATGTTGCAGGGAGCCGGTCGGTTCTCCGAGGAAGGCTTCCTGGGCCCCGCATACAAGCCCTTTGCCACCGGCGGCGATCCGAACGCGGAGCGCTTCGAGGTGCAGGGAATCGTCAACCGTGGAATTGATGACGGCCGCCAAAAGGCGCGCCGTGACTTGCTCGACAAGGTTGACCTCATGGGATACGGCATCTCCGGGGCCCAGGAACTGACGTCAGCCGGGGCGGCCAAGCAGAAAGCCTACGGGTTGATCCTCGGCAGGGGACGGGAGGTGTTCAATCTCAGCAACGAGCCCACCGAACTCAGGAATCGTTATGGTCGGAACACCTTCGGGCAGGAATGCCTGGCGGCGCGGCGAATGGTCGAGGCGGGCGTGCCCTACGTCACCATCAGTTTCCCCGGCGGCTGGGACACGCACTCCAACCACTTCGCGACCATGAGGAACCAGTGCCCGATGTTGGATCAGGGACTGGCGACACTGCTCGCCGACCTGAAGGAGCGCGGCTTGCTGGATTCCACCCTCGTGTGGTGCACCGGCGAGTTTGGCCGGACACCGAAGGTTTCCTGGGAGCCGCCTTGGAACGGCGGACGCCATCACTATGGGCGCGTCTTCACCGTGCTGGTGGCCGGCGGCGGATTCAAGGGTGGCCGCGTCGTCGGCTCGTCCGATGAGAAAGGCGAAAACGTCAAGGAGCGGCCCGTGTATCCATCGGACCTGCTGGGAAGCATGTATTTGTTGGCTGGCATCGACGCCACGGCCAAGCTGCCCCATCCCTGGGGACTGGACGCCTACGTGCTGGATACGCAAAACGAAGGCATGAAATCGGCAGGGATGCTTGAGGAAATTTTATAGCCAGCAACATGGAGAAATTGCATGAGTAGATTCAACGGGCTTCCCATTTTGGGTTTGGCCATCTTTGTGGCTTCTGCGTCCTTGGTCGGGGCGCAGAGCCAGTACATCGGTTTTGTCTATCCCGCCGGCGGCCAGCAGGGGTCCACCTTCCCGATCCGGTTGGGCGGCCAGTCACTCATCAACGCCTGCGATGCGGTCGTGAGCGGAGAAGGAGTTTCCTGCCGACTCGTCGATTACTACCGGGTGCTGGACAATCAGGAAATGGGATTGGTCAACCAGCAACTGAACCAGTTGCGGAAGAAGGAAACGACAGTGGACGACGCGATGGCCGCCAAGATGGCGCTCTTCGAGTTCCCCGCGCCCATCGGCCCGGATACCGGCCCCGATGCACTCCAAGCCATCATCTGCCCGATATGTGGCACTGCCAACCCGCTGGATGCCACCCTCTGCTCCAAGTGCAACGCGAAGCTGGAAAAACCCAAGGATCAACCCAAGAAGGACGCCGCAAAGAACGAGCCTCCCAAGTCCGAAAAGGAAGCAGCCAAGCAAAAGATGATCGACCGGCTCCAGAGAAGGTTCGCCGAGGACGAGCGCAACCCCGCCGTTCGCTCCCAGACCGAGTTGGTCTTCGTTGAGATCACGGTGTCGCCCGATGCGAAACCGGGCCGGCGGGAGATCAGGGTGATCACCAAGCGCGGTGTTTCCAATCCCCTGCCCTTCTACGTGGGTCAAGTGCCCGAGGTCGCCCGCAAGCCGATGAAGACCATGCAGCTTCCGGTGCTCGGCAAGGAGTATCTGGCTCAGCGCCAGCGGCCCATTCAGGAAGAAGAGGTGCGCGTCACGATTCCGTGCACGATGAACGGCCAGATCGCGGCAGGCGAGCTGAACCGGTATCGTTTTCAGGCGAGCAAGGGTCAGCGTCTGGTTATCTCCGCCAAGAGCCGGGACCTGGTGCCATATGTCCCCGATGGCGTTCCGGGCTGGTTCCAAGCCGTGCTGAAACTCTACGACGCCAAAGGCAAGGAATTGGCATACGGCGACGATTTCCGTTTCAACCCCGACCCGCTGATTTATTTCCAGGTCCCGGAGGACGGCGAGTATCTGCTGGTCATCAACGAGGCGCTGTTCCGTGGCCGGGAGAGTTTCGTCTATCGCATTACCGTCGCTGAGCAGCCCTTCGTAACCAGCATCTTCCCGTTGGGCGGACGTGTGGGCGAGCCGGTGAAGATCGAGATGGAAGGATGGAATGTGGAAAAGGCCACGATGGCGCCGCCCCCCAAGGATGCAAAACCGGGCCGCCATCTGATCGCCGCCACCAATGGCAAACTTGCCTCCAACTACGTGCAGTTCGCCCTGGACACGCTGCCTGAATGTCTCGAACAGGAACCGAATGACGAGCCGTCCAAGGCACAGAAGGTGACTCTTCCCATCATCATCAACGGCCGGGCGGATCGTCCCGGTGACTGGGATGTCTTCGAGGTGGAAGGGAAAGCCGGTGAGACGATCGTCACGGAAGTGAACGCGCGTCGGCTGGGTTCCCCGTACGATTCCTTCGTCAAAATCACCACCGCGGATGGCAAGGTCATCGCGTTGAACGACGACCATTTTGACGCGGGATCCGGGTATAACACCGACCACGCCGATTCCTATCTCATGGCGAAGCTGCCCGCCAACGGGAAGTATTTCGTTCACATCGGCGACACGAGGCGAAACGCAGGAAAGGAATACGCCTACCGGCTCCGAATCAGCCAGCCGCTGCCCGATTTCGAGCTGCGGTTGATACCTTCCAGGTTCTGCATCCCGAGCAAAGGATCCGCCTCGGTAACGGTTTTCGCCATACGCAAGGACGGATTCGATGGGCCGATCAAGCTGAGCTTCAGCAACCTGCCGGCGGGGCTCGAATCGGCGGGAGCCACGCTGGGAGCCAAACAGGAGGTCGTGGGGCTGGGTCTGAAAACGAAGCTGGACGAGATGGAGAAGCCGGTCAACGTCACCGTCGTAGGCACCGCGAAAGTCGGAGACAAGGAACTCGTCCATGAGGCCGTGCCGGCCGAGGACAAGATGCAAGCGTTCCTCTGGCGCCATTTGTTGCCCGCGGACACACTGCCCGTCCTGGTCTACAATCCATCGTATCAACCACCAGCCGATCGCATCCGTCCTCCGATCCGGGACGAGGATCGGCCGAAAGGTGTAAAGCCCACATTGCAGAAGTCCTCGGTCGAGGGGTGGATGAGACAAATCGAGCGTCTCTATCAAGAGTGGCTCTTCACAGACGAATTCGCGAATCGTGAGATCGCGAGCGTAGAAGCCCGCATCATCAAGTAAAAGCCCATCGAGAGTGACGGGCAGAAGAACGGACGAAGATCCGGTTCAGGAAAACGGGGTCGAATCTCTTCGTCAACGATTGTGCGATCTGGACAGAGGTCTGAGGTCCAGTTTGCCTCTTCTCTGTTGGCATGACGTTGTTCTCCAATCCTGCGGCTTTGCGCAGCGGCACAGGCGTGGATTCATCAAGGAAGCGCTCGCTCGCCGAACGCAGAAGCCGGTGAAACATGCCCGTCGAGCTTTCGCCAAACAACTGATTGCCGGCTTGTGTGCGGTGTGATAGAAGCTCAGCCCAACGAAAGGAAAATATTATACCATGCGCCTTCCATTGATTGTCCTCATTGCCGCCACTGTGTTGTGCGGCGCCTTATCCAGTTCAACAGCCGATGCCCAGTCCGCAAAGATCAAACTCCTCCTGATCACCGGTGATGACGTCGGCTCTCACAAGTGGCAGGAAACCGCGCCCGCCACGCGCGACATCCTGGTCAAGTCCGGAAAATTTGACGTGAAGGTCGTCGAGGATTTGTCCTGTCTGGAGAACGCAGACGAGCTGAAGTCCTACGACGTGATCTTCCTGCACCGTTTCCATCGCGGTGCCATGCCCAGCGACAAGGCCAAGGAGAATCTGCTCAGTTTCGTCAAGAGCGGCAAAGGTTTCGTTGTGGCCCACCTCGCCAGTGCCTCGTTCGGCCCCACCGTCAAGAAAACGGGCGACAAGATCGAAGTGACCCAAAAGGGTTGGGAAGAGTTCGGCAAACTTTGCGGTCGCATCTGGATCATGAAGGTATCCGGCCACGGCCCGCGTGCGCCGTTCAAGGTGAAGATCGCCGACAAGAACAACCCGATCACCAAAGACATGGAGGATTTCGAGGCTGACGACGAGCTTTACGCCAAGCTCCAAGGCGACACGGAGATCAACGTTCTTGCCACCGCCGACTCCGACTGGAGCAAGAAGACCGAGCCGCTGGTCTTCACGCTGAACTACGGCAAGGGCCGCGTCTTCTACGAGGCGTTTGGCCACGATACTCGCGTCCTCGAGAACGCCAGCATCGCCAAGATCATCTGCCGCGGCTGCGAATGGGCTGCCACAGGCAAGGTGAAGTAGTTCAAACTGAAATCGGTTTCGAAGCGCGCGGCTCGGTGACTCGGGTCGCGCGCTTCTGTTTTCCAAACTGACCGTGCCGCAGTTTGACACAAAACACTGTCGCGCAGATGGAATATGCGCCATGTCGTCACAAGTCCGAATGGCTTGGACAGCAGAAATCAGCCCGCAATTTCTTTCATAAGTAGTTGCAAATGCGAATGTAGGACAATAATCCCGCGTCTTAAGGCCCGCCGTGGCACTGCTACTGCTTCAAGGAAACGAACGGTTTAACGACGGAACTATAACTGACGAGGATATTATGGCCAAAGTTCTTGGCATTGATTTGGGGACGACGAACTCCTGTATGGCAGTGATGGAGGGCGGCGAACCGACAGTTTTGGAAAACTCTGAAGGCAGGCGCACTACGCCTTCGGTCGTGGCGTTCACTAAGTCCGGCGAGCGTCTCGTGGGCGAAGCGGCCAAGCGCCAGGCGGTCACCAATTCCCGCAACACCGTCTATTCCATCAAGCGGTTCATGGGCCGGAAGTACGACGAGAT
>JBAZIR010000329.1:0-7030 GCA_041651735.1 Verrucomicrobiia bacterium
CCTCATCAATGCCAGCCATTGCCACGGCATCGTGTGCGCCGATGTCGAACAGCGGACCGTCCAGGCGGTAAAGGACGCCTACCGAAACCTCGTGCCCGTCAAGGTCGGTGCGGGTCGCGGCCACGAGAACCGGATCATGGAGAACCGCCGTCTCTGGTTGAAGGACGGCAGTGAAACCGACGTGCGGCACGCCTATTCGCTGGCCCCCGACGAACAGATCGTCAGGATCGGGCCGACAGACCCGGACATCGGTCTTCTCCGCCTCGACAGGCTGAACGGCCAGCCGCTGGCCATCGTCTACAATTTCGCAGTCCATCCCATCCAGGGCGTGCCGAGCCGTGGCAACACAGCCGATATCACCGGCTTTGCTTCCAAGGCCATTGAGGATGCGCTCGGCGATGGCGCGATCGCCATCTTCCTGCAAGGATGCTGCGGAGACATCAACCCCGCGCAGTACAAGGACGTCCACAATCCACGCGACGCCGAGCCGCTCGGAAACCTGCTGGGACTCAGCGCGCTGCGGGCATTGCGGAACATACAGACGCGTGAGAATAGCGGGCTGCGCGTGATCAATGAAATCATCGCATTGCCGCGCGCTACTGACATGGAACGACGCATGGCCGCAATCCAGGCCGAGCAGACGCGGTTGCTTCAGTCGCTGCGTGGAACCAGCATCAACCTGAAGACCTTCATCCCGCTGTTCGTGCAATACAATCTCGCCACCAACTTCCCGTCCTATGCCAGCCACCGCTACCTGCTCGACAAATCCCTCGGCCGGGACGATCTGGCCAAGCTTGACGCAGAGAACCGGTCGAACATGGAACGCTACATCCGAAATATTCTCACAATGGAACAGCTCACGCGGCTCCAGGCGAACCTCAATTTACTCAAGATGCACCATGCGCAAAACATCGCTGCCGGCAAACCGACGATTGATGTCGAGGTCGTGGGCGCAAGGATTGGCGACTTCGTGTTGGTGACGTTCCCGGGAGAGCTGACCGTCGAGATCGGCCTCAACATCAAAAAGCGAGCCACTGCCCCGTTCACCTTCGTCGCCGGCTACACCAACGGCTACATCTATTATGCTCCCACCGCACAAGGCCGGAACAACAAAGGCTTCGCGCAGGAGGATTGCGACTGCCTGCTCGCGCCAGAATGGCAGAAGCTGTTCGAGGAAAAAGTGCAGGAGATATTGAAGAAACTGTAGACCGCGTGCCGCTCCAGGATCCAATCCGCACTCAACATTGTCAACGACATCGCCAATGAGAAGCATTTTCACCACCTGTCTTGCCGCACTTTCGCTCGCGCGCGCCGTCGCTGCCGACTCGTCGTCCAATCTCTTTCCGTTCGTCCTGCCAGCGGACGACATCACGGAAGGCGTCACCGACTTGTCATTCCTCAACGCCAAACCCGCCAACGATCTCGTCACCGTGCGCGACGGTCATTTTTACGCAGGCGGCAAACGCATCCGTTTCTGGGGCGTGTGCATCATCGGCACGGCGGCGTTTCCCTCGCATGAGGATGCGCCACTTATCGCGCGCCGTCTGGCTTCCCGCGGCATGAACCACGTGCGCATCCATTTGATTGATGGGTCCTACGCACCGATGGGCTTGTTCGACCCGGAACACAAGGGCGAGCTGCGGATTCTGCCGTCGCAACTTGACAGGCTTGATTTCTTCATCGCCGAACTCAAGAAACACGGCATCTACGTGGAACTGCCGGTGGACGGATACCATTGGCGGAACATTTCCGGCGTGCAGGATTATCCCGGCACGGACTTCCACAAATTCGCGGCCTTCAGCAGCGGCATCCCACTCTGGAATGACCACTTCGTCGCAACCGAGAAACAATTTGCCCGTGATTTCTTCGGCCACGTTAACCCCTATACCGGCAAGGCCTACACCGAGGAGCCATGTGTCTCCACCCTGGAGATCGTCAACGAGAACGGTCTTATCTGTGCATGGCGCGGCGGTCATTTCCGCACCGCATGGCCCGAAGCGATGATCGCGGACTTGCAGTCGCACTGGAACAGGTTCCTCAAGACACGATACGCAACAACCGTGCGCCTGCGCCAATCGTGGGCGACCGGGGAAATTCACGCCGACTCGCAAAACATGCTGAAGAACTGCGATTTTGCAAACGGTTTGAAATCATGGCTGTTGCAGTCCGTAAAACCGTCCGTGGCCCGAACGGATGTCGCCGCCAACGGCGGCCCGGGAGGACGGCCCTGCGTCGTGCTCAACAGCGAGCGCGCGCCGGAAAAGATGGCTTTCATCATCCTCCAACAGCCTGGTCTAGCCATCGAGAAGAACTGCCGCTACACACTTTCGTTCCAGGCCAAGGCCAATGCGCCAACCAACGCCCCCATCAGACTCAGCATCAACATTGCGTTGAACCGCCCCCCATGGAACACCGTGGGACTGTCCACGTCGGCGGAGGTCGGCAGCGACTGGAAGCAGGTGACGCTGCCGTTCGCAGGCACGCAGGACGAAGCGTCCGCCAAGTTGATGGTCTCGCCACCCATCGGCGCAAGCCGCGTTTCGCTGACGGACTTCCTGCTGCGCAAGGCAGACATTATCGGCCTGCCATCGGGACAATCGCTCGATGCCGGCAATGTCTCCATGCCACCGTCGCCATCGGATTGTCTGGGCCGCACGCGGCAGGTCGCAGCGGATTTTGTGGACTTCCTGTATGAACTGGATGCGCGCTACTTCGATACGATGCGCGACTTCCTCAAACGCGAATTGCGTTGCCGGCATCCGGTCAAGGGCACGCAGGTGGACCACTACAGTTCGTACTTCAGCCAGGCGCGCTACGATTATCTCGACTCGCACGGTTACTGGGAGCATCCGGTGTTCCCGAACAAACCGTGGGATATGAAAGATTGGTTCGTCCGCAACTCGCCGATGGTCAACCACGGCGGCGAGACCATTGTGGAACTCGCGGAGCGGCGCGTGCGCGGCAAGCCGTATAACGTGAGCGAGTATTGCCACCCCGCCCCGAGCACCTATTGCGCTGAGCAGGTGCCAACCATCGCGTCGTTCGGTGCGATGCAGGATTGGGACGGCGTCGTGTTCCACTGCTGGCAGGAGATGGAATACGACTGGCACGTGCGCGAGGTCCGCAAACTTCCAGCCGATCGCATCGACCGGTGGTTCAACATGAGCCGCCATTCCGTCAAGCTGGTCACCCTGCCCTTCGGCGCGCTGGCGTTCCGGCGGGCCGACGTGACGACATCCCGCGAGGAAACCGCCATCGGCGTCACGCTCGACGAAGAAAAGCAATGGCTCGCGGAAAAAGCCGGGACCTCGTGGCAGGGATTCGACGTCGCCGCCCGCAAAGGCGCGACATGGCGCGATGCTTTCACGCGCCGTATCAGCCTGGCGTTGGGATCAAAAACCCTCCCGGCGTTCTTGCCGTCCGAACTCAAGCGAGTCGAATCCGACACCAGCGAACTCGTCTGCAATCTAACCGATGCCTCTGCCGGTGTGCTCACGGTCAACTCGCTCCGCGCCAAGGCCGTGATCGGGTTCGGCGCGGGCAAGATGTTCGAGTTGGGCGACGCAATCCTCAAGCCCGGTCCGACGATGCAGCGCGGCTTCTCTGTTATCACCGCCTCCGCCGTGCGCGGCGCCAACTTCCACTCCCCGGGCGCGCGCATCCTCGTGACCGCCACGGGCTATGTTGAAAATCGGGGCATGGTCTGGAACGCCGACATGACCTCCGTCGGCAACCAATGGGGCGATGGCCCGGTCATGTGCGAGGGAATCCCGTTCGAGTTGATCTTGAAAACAAAGCGCGCCACCGCATGGCCGCTCGATCCACGCGGTCGCCGACTCAATCCGATCAATGGCGAGGCGGGCGCGGAAGGCTTGCGATTCACCTTCGGCCCACAATACAAAACGCTCTGGTATGAAATCGCCCCCGAGTAACGAGGCTGGCGTCGCGCAACCCATGATCTTCCTCAGACCCCATACGGCCATGCACATCTCACGATTCCTTTCCGCGATCATGTTCGTGGCCGCAGCAACACTCTCCCCTGCTGCTGACCTCGTGATTGCCGCCAATGGCAAATCGGACTACCAGATTGTTTTGCCGGACAAAACACTGGATCCGATCATTGACCGGGCAATCGCAGATGCCGCCGACGTCATGCGCGAGATGTTTCATGCCAACGGCTGCACGGTCCCGGTCGTCAAGGAGGCGCAAGCGGACAGACAGAAACCCGGCATCTATCTTGGCGATACTGCCACAGCGCGCGCGGCTGGCGTCGAAGCGTCCACCCTGCCGGTATGGACCTACGTTTGGAAAACATCGGGCAAGAACGTGATTATCGCTGGTCGCGACTGGCCGGCAGCCAAACAGAAAGCCAAGGCCGATCGCTCTTGTTCATTGGGCACGGTCAAGGGCATGACGGATTTCATGCGCCAGTTTGGCGGCACACGTTTCCTCGCGCCCGGCGGCCTGACGGGGATCGAATTCCTGCCTGCGGCGAAGATCGCCATCCCGGACGACCTCAGTGTTCGCCGCGCCCCGATGGTCAACTACAACAGCGGCGACCGGCCAGCGACGGATGTCACGCACATTGCCCTGAACTTCCTCAACAACGTCACAACAGAATACTCGGCGCACACCCATGAGATTGCGGTGCCGGCGGACACATATGCCGGGACGCATCCAGAATATTTCGCTCTCGTCAACGGCCAGCGCATCCGCGAGCGCCCACACCCTTGGAAACCGGGCACGATGGTCAAGGAACCTCACTTGTGTTACTCCAACAAGGACGTCCAGGAGTTGATCTATCGGGATATGCTGCATTCGTTCGACGCGGGCTATCCGGAATATCTGTCGCTTCAGGCCGACGGGTTTCAAGCCTGCCAGTGCGATGAATGCAAGAAGCTGTTCAACACTTCCGACTGGGGCGAAAAACTCTGGCTCCTAAACAAAGGTTGGGCTGAGCGTCTTCTGAAAGACCAGCCGGGCAGATTCTTGATAGTGACCGCATACACCGTCACCGGCAAACCGCCCGTCGCATTCAAGGATTTTCCCTCAAACATGCGAATCAACGTCGGCAGTTATCAGAAGGCTTTCGATAGCTGGGAGGAGTGCAAGATTCCCGGCGGCTTCGTGACGTATCTGCACGCTTGGGGCGGCTATCATCTGTGCGGCTACCTGCCCACGCGCACGCCGATCCATGCCGAGCAAGTCGTCAAGATGTATGCGAAATACAACGTGAAAGGCGTGGGGCTGGATTCCGCGCCAGCGATCATGTGGGGCATGGAGGGGCCGACCGTCTATGTGTATTCGCGCATGCTCGACGACGCCAAACACAACACCGCGCAAACACTGGTGCAAGAATACATTCAGGCGGCGTATGGGCCTGCGGCCGCGCCGATGACCCGGTTCTTCGACGAACTGCACCACACACTGCAAGCTTACGCCGAGGTGTTCGGCGTTGATAACGGATCCTTCCAAACCTATACGCGCGCCGACGGCCGCTCGGTGCGATATCTGACGTGGCAGACAAAGCTCCGGCTGATTGGGTTTCTCTACCCGCCCGAAACGCTGGCCTTGCTCGAAAGCCACCTCGCGCAGGCCTGCAAAACCACGGGCCTCACGGAGAAGAACAAGCTGCGTCTTGCCCTCGTGCAACGCGAGTTCGACTACCTCAAGAGCACGGCGCGCGTCGTGCACCTGTTCACCGCCTACCAGACCCGTCCCGACAAGAACAGCCTCGACGCGCTCCTTACTGAAATGGAATCACGGGAGAAAATGATCCTGTCATGGTGTGACACCCGTCGTTCGCATCAGCCGGGCGTCTATCTCCAGAAGCCGCTCGATCCCCATTGGCCGATGTATATCGGCGGCAGCGCCGGATACTACAATACCCACTTGCTGGCGAACGGAGGCAGTTACCTGTCGCAACCCGTCCCGCCATTCACCTGGAACATCTCCGAAATGCGCAAGGCACCGTTGCTCTCGCCCAGAATACTCACAGTAAAGAAAACCGCAGTCCCATTATCGCTCGATTCCACTCAGTGGGACAGACTCCCAGCGCAACAACTGGGCCCGCTGTCACTGGGCGCAAAAGCTCCCGTTTGTCCGAGCGAAGTCAGAATCGCCTACGACTCCACCGCCCTCTACATGCGGTTCCTCGGCCAATTGCCGAAAGCATGGGTGAAACCGCCGGCAATGCAGCGTGACCACAACGAGATCGTCAGGTGCGAATCGTTCAGCGTGTTTCTGTCGCCTGACAACAACCCGGCAAAACACTTCCGGTTCGCCGGCAGCACGAGCGACACAGCGCGATTCGACGCCCGACAAGGCTTCATCGAAGATTCGATTGACCCGCGTTTCAATCAGGACGACCCCACGTGGAACACGGAGTGGCGCTACGAGTGCGCCGTGGCCACCGACGCAAGAAGCTGGGGCGCGTTGCTGGTCATTCCGTTCAAGTCATTGAACACGGCGACACCGACAGCGGCGACCGAGTGGAAGGCCAACTTCGGCCGCGTTCACCAGATTCGCCCCCACATGCCACAGGAAGTCTCGCTCTGGTCCTCGAACCCCGGAACGAAATCGCTCGATGACCGAAAAACACTCGGCACTTTGGTTTTTGAATGAAGCGCGCTGCATATGCGATATAAAGCACCTCAACAACTTATGAGACTTCATCAGGCAACCAAGGGTGGGATCGCGTTCGCACTTGCGTGTCTGTGCTCTAGCGCTCCAGCAAGCGATTGGCCGATGTATCGTGCGGACGCCGCTCGCAGTGGATGTTCGACGGAACCATTGCCGCAGAAGATGGAGTTGCAATGGGTCTATCGCAGTGCGACGCCACGGCCAGCGTGGCCCAGTTCGGCACGCATCACGTATGACTTCGCGCACCAGCCGATCCTCATGGGCGAGACGGTCGTGCTTGGCAGCACGGTGGACAATTCGGTCGTCGCGCTCGATGCCACCAACGGCCAGACTCGATGGAAGTTTTTCACAGGTGGACCTGTGCGGTTCGCGCCTGCCGGCTGGAGCG
>JBAZIR010000330.1:0-6986 GCA_041651735.1 Verrucomicrobiia bacterium
GCGGATAACCGCCGACCACGCCGGCCAGCATCTCAAACACCTTCACGTATTGCACCTTGCCCAACTCGCCCTTCTTGATGTAGTCGCGCGCGGAGAAGCCGTAGGGCGCGCTGCGATTCTGGAAGCCGCACTGGACGATGCGCCCGTATTTCTTGGCGGCCTCCATCATCTTGCGGCCCTCCCAAATGTGGAGGGAGATGTTCTTCTCCACATAGACATCCTTGCCCGCCTGGCAGGCCCAGACGGTGGCGAGCGCGTGCCAGTGTTCGGGTGTCGCCACGACGACGCCGTGGACTTCCTTGTCGTCGAGAACCTGGCGGAGATCACCAACAAGCTTCGGCGCAGTGCCCGTGAGTTTCTCCAGCGTGGCAACGGCGCTCTTGCCCCGCGTCTCGTCCACGTCACAGACATACTTGACCGCCACGTCGGGGATTTCCGCGAACTTCTTGATCAAGTCCATACCGCGCCCGCCCGCGCCCATCAGCGCCAGCACCACGCGGTTGTTGGCCGACGCTCCACGCGCCGGCCCGGGCAGGGTCGCGCCCGCGGCAATCACTGCTGCGCCTTCACAGGATTTCTTCACGAAGTGTCTGCGGGTAATTTCGTTCATGGTTTTGTCCTTCGTAGCCCCGCCACACCGTGGCGGGTTGTTTCTATTCTATTCCGCCACAAAGCGGCGGGCTACTGAGATCGCACGGGCCATCGCGCGGACGTTCTCCGGCTTCATGTCGTCGGTGAGGCTGTTGGAAGACGAGATGATGTAGCCGCCGCCTCGCCCAACCACCTCGATTCGCCGGCGGACTTCTGCCTCGATCTGCTCCGGCTGCTGCTGGACGAGGTCGGCCATGGAGATGTTGCCAACGATGGCAACGCGCGAGCCGTATCGCGCTTTCACCATTTCGATATCCATCACGTCCGGCTGGATCGGATGGATGGCCGCCTGTCCAAGCTCCAGCCAGCAGTCCAGCAACGGCGTCATGTCGCCATCGCTGTGCGTGATGAGCGGCTTGGTGAACGTTGCCGCAACCTTCTTTTCCTTCGGCAGGATGTGCTCGCGATAGAACTCTGGACGGAAGACCGGCCCGGAATTGAACGCGACGTCGTCGAAGGCCCAGATCACGTCGAAGCCAATCTCTTCGAGCACCGGCACAACTTTCGCGGTCCAGTCGGCGTAGGCATCGTGGACGTCGCCGATAAGTTGAGGGTCATCGGCCATTGCGTAGGCAAACGCTTCCAACCCCATGCTGAGCAGCGTTGCGCCGATGCCGAGTCGCACGCACGCGCACGCGCAATCGTCGCCTTTGTGCGCAATGAACTCGCGCGCGTTGGCAACGAAACCGCGATCTTCGGGCGACGGCAGCTTGAAGAGCCGCTCGAAATCCTCGCGTGTGCGAATCATGCCGTCGCCGACGAGCACAGGGCTGCCGTCGTCGGACTTTTTCATCTTGTGCGCGAAGATCGGCGCGAAAGCGCAAAACTGAATGTTATCCTTGCCGAGCGCACGGTTGACCTTCTTCTGTTCTTCGGCGAGTTCCGCGCCCGGCTGCCGGCTAAAACCGTCGGGAGCGACCGACCAGTCCACGTTGATCGGCTCGCCGCACACAGCCGAAGCAATGCCGTTGCCCACGATGCCTTCGATCCACGGGAGGCGATCCACCGGCGCGTGGCACAACGCGGCAAGGACTCGTTCGCGCGGCAACATCTGTCCTCTTGGGTTCGCCGGTTTCATCGCGCCAGTTGTTCCTGCAAGAACTGGAAGGCCCGTGCCGTGGCCGACACGTGTCCCTGCTCGTGGGCGATGAACTCAACGCGCTTCTCCAGCCCCAGCTTGCGATAATGCTCGGCGGCGCGAGGAAATTCGTCGCGTGACTTCTCGAAGTCCACCGAGGTGTCGTGTTCCCCCGCCTCAACGGCAAAGCTCCGCGGACAGATGAGCGACACAAGATCGGCGTCAGCGAAACAGCGGACCACGTCGGCGAAGAACTTGTCCTCTTCAGGTGAGTCCAGGTAGCAGGTGGCGCGGTGCGGGCCGACGAGTTTCAGCAGCCGCGAGTTGAAATACGCCGCGCACACCGAGGCTTTGATGCGCCTGTCCAAAGCGGGCAAGTAAAGAGCGGACATCCCGCCCTGGGAGAGGCCATACATGCCGATGCGGCCGCGGTCCACGCCCGCCCGCGACATCAGCAGGTCCACGCCGCGCGATGAAGCCATCATGTCCAGCCCGAACAACGTGCCACCGGCCATAAGCGCCAGGCGATGCAGGCGGTTCTTGCCGTAGGTTCGCCCGTAGTTCTGGAACCGCGGCAGCGAGCCGATCGTCTCGTCGGCTGTGCCGTATCCGGACGGATGCTGGACCGCGACCACGTGATAGCCGCGCCGCGCCGCGCGGATGCCCAACGACCGATAGGAGTAGTCCTTGGCGTTGGCTTGTGCCGTCAGACCACACACGAGTTCCGGGCAACCGCTATAGCCGTGTTGAGCCAGCAGACCCGGATGCGGTCCGGGCGAACACGGCGCCAACTCCACCGCATAGCTCTCCAAACCTGGCAAAACCTCGAAGCTCACGCGATAGGCGATGAAGTCCTTGTCCCTGAACAGAATCTGGGTCTGTTCCTCTTTCGTCGTCAGCGGTGGCCGGTTCTGCGGCTCGATCCACCAGCCCAGCATCGCCGCGAGGCGTTGGCGCATCGGCTCCACCGAACGCTGATAAGCATCGACACTGGAATAATCGCGCCGCCACAACCGCGCCCGGTCGCGATCCAGTTCCGCGAGGCGCTGACGGAGAAAATGTTCGTAAGACTCATAGACGCGCTGGCGATACGCATCCACCACGGCCATGTCCGCTGGCGGCGCCAACGGCGCGCCTTCCGGCTGCTCGATCTCATGGAACAGCGTGTTCATCGCTTTCTCAGCCGTATCCATGCAGTCGCCGCGGCCCCTCACCCTGACCCTCTCCCCATCGGATGGAGAGAGGGAATCGCTTTCCTATGTTGCGAGCGCGGACGTTATTCAGTGAGTCACACAGCGGCGAGCCAAACTCCTCCCTCTCCCCGTTGGACGGGGAGAGGGCCGGGGTGAGGGGCTGCTCCGATTGCATGGTTACGCCTCAGATCTCCGTCCACTGGCCGGGCACTGGCACGGGATAGCGGCCTTGCGCGTCGGCCTTCGCGGGCGGCGGGCTGTCTTCGTTGAGCGAATCGAGGTTCGGACAAAACTGGAAGTTGGAGGCCATCGCTTCGTCCCACGTGATCACCCTGCCCATGTGGACCGCCGCGCGCCCCATGATGTCGGCGAGATTGGTGAACGCGGCGCGTTTGGCTTCGTTGTGCGGTTTGTTCTTGCGGATGGCGTCGAGTAGCACGTTCCACTCGGCCTGCCAGTGGGTGGAGTCTTCCTTCCCAGCCTGCCAGGCGATGTTATCCCGTGTGGTCCGCTGATCCTTGTAGATGAGCGTCTCGTCGCGATGTCCGAACATCCACGGGAAGAGACCGGCGCACTTGGTGCCATGAATGTAAGTTCCAAAATCGACATAACATTTCGGGAGCCAGCGCGTGACGTGATACGCCTTGGTGCCGTCGGCAAAAGTCCACTCGATGGAAAGCGAGTCGAGGTTCTGCCCGCAGTCGCCACTGTTGGCGATCCGGCCGCCGACACCGTGCGCGGACACCGGCCACGCGTCCTTGATCCAGCAGATCTCGTCCACTTGATGGATGTTCATCTCCGCGAACAACCCGCCCGAAACCCACAGGAAGTGCGTGAAGTGACCGATTTGCCAATCCAGTTCCTTCTCCTCCGGTTTGCGCGGCCTCAAGGTGCCGCAACCCTGCATCCGATAGGCGCGGATGGCTTGGATGTCGCCGAGTTGGCCGTCGCGGATGCGTCGGATAAGCTCCTGCCGGTTCTTGGAATGACGCGCCATCAATCCAGAGGCAATCTTCAGGTTCTTCTTCTCCGCCTCTTCAGCGGCTTTGATAATGCGCCGCACGCCGGGCGGATCACACGCGAACGATTTCTCCATGAACACGTTCACGCCCCTGGCCACGGCGTATTCGAGTTGCACCGGCCGCCACGCGGCGTAACCGGCCAACATCGCCACGTCGCCCGGTCGCAGACAATCAATCGCCTTCTTGTAAGCGTCAAACCCGACGAACCGCCGGTCGGCTGGCACGTCCACGCGCTCGCCGAACTGCTTGCTCAGCACGCCGTGCGAGGAGGTCAGCCGCTTCTCGAAAAAGTCCGCCATCGCGACAAGCTTCACCGGCCCGCAGGGCGATTGCATCGCATCGGCGACCGCGCCACTGCCACGGCCCCCGCAGCCGATCAGCGCCAGACGGATGGTGTTGTCTTCGGCCGCGTGGACGCGCGGAATCGTGACGCCCGCCAAAGCCGCGCCCGCCACGAGCTTCCCACTACTGGAGAGGAACTCGCGGCGTGATACGGGATGGGGTCGTTCGGAAAGTGATGAGGGCATTGTGTTCATAAGCAGGTAACACTTGGTGAGATTGTTCCGAAGTGCATTGCTCCACAATCCAGATTCGTATATAAAAATACCGGTTTTTGGTCGCAACCGTCCGACTGCCCAGCAAGCCATGATTGCGCCGCGCGTTGCCCTATTGGTTGAGACGTCCCGCGAATACGGGCGCGGCATCTTGCGCGGCGTCATCCGCTTTCACGAGGAGCGCGGCCCGTGGTCGCTGTATTTCAAGCCGCAGGGTCTGAGCGCGCCGCCGCCCTCATGGCTGAGTTCGTGGCGCGGCGATGGCATTCTGGCGCGCGTCAACGACCGGCGAATGGCCCGCGCCGTCTTGCGAGCCAGGGTGCCGGCGGTGGATTTGCGCGGCGCGATTGCCGGTTTGGGTTTGCCGATGGTGGGCATGTCCAACCTCGCCGTGATGCGGCTGGCGGTGGAGCATTTCCTCGAACGCGGGTTTCGCCATTTCGCATTTTGCGGAACGCCGCGACATGAGAACCGCTATCAAGACGAACGCTGCGAGTTGTTTCAGCACTTGCTCGCTCAACGCGATTTCCAATGCCAGGTTTATCCCGCCTCCCGCCGCTTGGCGGCTGCCTGGGACCTGGAGCAACGCGACATTGCCCGTTGGCTCAAGAGCCTGCCCAAGCCTGTGGCCGTGATGACCTGTCACGACGACCGCGGCCAGCAGGTTCTCGACGCGTGTCTCCGCGCCCAGCTCGCCGTCCCGGACGAAGCGGCCATCCTTGGCGTGGACAACGACCCGTTTCTCTGCAACCTCTCCAGCACGCCGCTGTCGAGCATTGACGTCAATCCAGAGCGCATCGGCTACGAGGCTGCCGCGCTGCTGGACCGCATGATGAAAGGCCGCTGTCTGGCTCGCCGCAATCTTTACTTCCAGCCGCGCGGCGTCGTGGCGCGGCAATCCACCGATGTCACCGCCGTCCAGGACCCGCATGTGACCACCTTCGTCCAGTTGATTCGAGACCATGCCTGCGATCCTGTGAGCGTGGAGCAGTTGTTGAAACGAGTGCCCGTCTCACGCAGCGCATTGTTTCGGCGATTCAAACGCTATTTTGGCCGTTCGCCGAAGGAAGAGATGACCCGGCTGCGCTTGGAGCGGGCCAGGGAATTGTTGCGGACCACCAAACTTTCGGTCGCCGCCATTGCTGAGCGCACGAGCTATGGTGAGGCCAAGTACTTCATCGAGGTGTTCCACCGCGCTGTGGGAATGACGCCGTTGCGTTATCGGAAACAGTTTGCCAGCGCACACACCGAAAACGTCTGAAGCAGCCGGCTCGCAGCACTACGCACTCGCCTGAAATACGCGCGTCAAACGTCGCGCCGGCGCAAAATGCACAGCGAACGCGCAGGCAGCGTCCATTGTTTACGCGCAGCACCGGCCCCAGCGACCGGCGCATACGTATCGCGTGTGACAACCTCGGCGGCGTTCTGGCTGTAATTCGCCAGCACCAAATGGAACTCGCGGTTGGCGAACGCCGACGCAACCACGTCCTTCGGCGGCGGCTGCGCAAACAAATCCGAATCGCCGATTTCCAGCCACGCCCAGGTGCCTTCCTCGACCATCGGGCGGAATTGCTTCAGCCAGCGCGCGTGAGTCGGGCGCGCCTCGGGCCGGCCGGGACACGAGTCCCACCAACCGTAACTGTGCGGGCCGTTCGGGTTCGCCTGATAATGTTTCCAGATCGCCCGGCAGTGTCGCGTCCAGAAACATTTCTTCTCCGGCGGATAGTTGATGCCGGGGATCAGCCCGCGCTCGCCTGTGAACGGCCGGCCCGCCAGCAACACCGGGAACTGCATGTAGGGAATCGCGTGCAAATACAATTCGTCCTCGCTCCCGATCTTCGCACGGCTCATGTCGAGGCACGGCGCGACGTAGGGCGGATGGTTCTTGGTAACCTCGCGCAACTTGTCGCCGTTGTTGCCGCCTTCGCCGACCCAGAGGTAGTCATAGACTTTCAAGTCGGTCTGCGGCTTGTTCGCGCCGCTGATGTGGAGTTTGACCAGCCCACCGCGGCGCTTGACCTCGGCGTAAATGAGCGCAAGCAGGTCGCACACCGCGCCGTCGCTCGTCTCGCTCTCGTTAAACGCCAGCATCTCGTCGGACGTCGGTGGCCGGCGATTGTTCCAGAGCCTGATGTAGCCGGCATCATTGTAGAGACCGTCCACGCCGTAGTCGTCCAGGATGTGCATCAGTTTCGGCAGCAAATACGCCCGCCAGCCGGGGCTTGCCGGCGAGCAACGCGCATAGCGGAAGTAGATTTCCACGAGGTCCTGCTGCCGCGCCCACTCCTCGCGGAAGTCCGGGTCGGTCCGCTGGAAGAAGCCGGTGGAAACGTATACGATGAGCTTCATCCCGCGCCGGTGGACCATCTCCACGAACCGCCGGAAACCTGCGGAGTTCACCGGTGAATACTTGTCCGCGCCAAAGAGCCGCTGCGAGTCGTTCCATTCCTCGTGCAATTGGATTAGCCGGATACCGTCGTCGCGAAGC
>JBAZIR010000331.1:0-6984 GCA_041651735.1 Verrucomicrobiia bacterium
TGATGTTCCGCTCCGTCTCTGCGATCCGGGCACGGCTCCTGATCGCGGCGTTGAAGACGATCGCGATGGAGGCGGCGGAGCAGGCGTAGTCGTTGCTCTGCGGCACATAGAAAGGCATGAGGCGCCAGAAATCCCCGGCAACGGCCCCGCGGAAATACTGGTGGTCATTGACGAGCGGGGTGGCCTTCGGCCCGTACTTCGGGGGCGCCTCCGCCGCGATGGCCGCAGAAAGCACCACAAACAGCAGGGAAAGCGTGATCCAAGGGACAAGCGCTCTTTTCAAACAGAGATTCATAGAAGGATTTGGATTTCAGCCATCCGCGTTCGCGACAGCCGGTTTCATTCGGCAGACTCTCCCAAAGAGAAAACTCTGCCACCCCGCCCATAGCGCCAGCAGGCACACAAATAGTTTTTGCATGAGCGGCAGCGCGGGGCGGCTGGAGATGATGCCCTTCGAAGCCAGCACCACGAAAAGCCCATGGGCTGCACAACCACGATCGTCAGCCACCCGAGCTTTGACTTCACGCTTTCGAACTCCTGAGGCGATCCCCACAGACACAGGCCAAAGCAAATCACTCCGAACAGGATCACCGAGTGCGTCATCAGATTGTGAGTGTGAGGGAAGATGTCATACGGAGTCAGGCCGATGCCAGCCATCGCCAGGCCCATTGTCAGGCCGCAGTTCCGCACGGTCTTTTTTGCCACGGGCCGGGTGAGGAACGTGGCCCTCGTTTTCCAGAACATCACCAGGATGGTCCCGACCATGATGAGCGTTCCGTTGAAGATGAGGCAGGAAATCGTGTTGTCTGACACGCTGGTCCGCGTCTTGCCCATCGCGCTGAGGAAATGCTTCCCAAAGGAGTAGCCCCGCGGACCTCCACGGCCCTCGCCCGGAAACCAAAACATCGCAGCCAGCATGAGGACGGCTGTTACGACGATTCCGGCCCACGTCAATGCCCGCGTGCGCAAAACCTGCCTTCGATCCTGTTCCGTCAGAGTCATAATGAAATCGTCGTTGTCTGAATTGATTTGATCGAACTCTGCTGGAATCGTAGCCGCGGGACATGCGAACACAAGCGCGGAATCCTGCGCTGCCGCCGTCAGTGTCTATTGTCGGGGTTCACTTCAGTTTCGTGTCGCCGACCTCTTGGATCCAACGGCGGGTCCATTCAACCGACTCGAAGCCCAGGTCCATGGTCGTGTTGCCCATGAAAATGATGCCTTCGATCCGTCCCTGCTGGAGCCAACGCAGACCGACCTCGCACTGGTGTTTCATCAAGTCGACCGGAACGCCCTGTTTCTCGGGATAATCAACCAGGTAGCAGCCGAGCATTTTCCGCTTGTGGGGATAGAGCCGTTCGACCTTCTGCAGATTGTCTTCCACGTTGCGGATTCCATCAGATGCCATGTTCCAGAGCGTGAGGACGTCGATCAAGTCGAGATAATCTTTCAGCGGCAGCTCGAAGTGCTTCACATAGAAAGTAGCGAAGATGTCCAGCTTCTTGCCCGTCTGATCGAGCTTGCGGCGCACGTCGGCCAGTTCCTCCACGGTCCATTGTGCTCGCGCCCCTTCGGCCTTGCCGGTGAAGAAGTCATCGAGCATCACGCCGCGGAAGTTAGGCACCCGCTTTGCCATGGCGAGCACCTCGGCGGTTTCCTCCGCCTTGTGGAAGCCGCCCGAACCCACCAGCGACCAGACGACGTTTTTCAGGGGCCGCAACGCCACAGTGTATTGTTCAAAAGGTGGCTCGAACCGGCCATAGGGAGCTTCCTTCGCGCTCGACTGCACCATCAAGATGTTCGGCACGCCGAGGTAGAAATTCCCTTCCGCGGCCGACATGACCGATCGTCGTCCGACGTGCACAAAATCGCTGTTCGTGGCAAACGAGAAAACCCAAAGCCGATCCCGAACCGTTTCGGGTTTGGACGTCTGGCTGATCGCCTGCTGAGGCAACGAGATCACGGCGGCGATTAATACCGCCAGACTCAAAAGGCTTCGCATTTCACTTGGCCGGGAAACAATCGTCATGGTTCTTCTCCTGAGTTGGGGCGGTCCTTGTCAGCGACTGTCCGTTGTAGGGTTCCGCCGGAGCAGGTTCTCTGGCTGGCGCGTTGTTGTCATCGTGCGGGCAGCTTGGAGGCGCGCAGGAACTTTTCCAACCCCGCAAGATTATCTGTGTTGATGAGGTCCACGCCCGCATCGCGTATCGTCGCCCAGAAATTCGGCTGATCCGGTGCGCCCCAGAATCGGACCCGTCGGCCCTGCTGATGAGCCTTCACCACAATCTCCTTGAGCCGTGTCAGTTCCTCCTCTGGCATTGCGTCCTTGCCGCGCCACTTGAACGCGCGGCTCCATTGGCCGCTGATCCACGGGACCAGACTCGCTGGCAAATCGGAGTTCAAGGTGGTCAGATTGCCATCCAAGGCGGCGTAACGCACGGTCTCGCCATCCAACATGTCGAACGAGTGATTGCCGCTGACGATGACCAGGACGGCTTTGGTTTCCTTCTTGCCGTCGCGGAACGTCGTGAGGATGTCCGCATAGTTGGTGAGCACGGCGCGCAAGGCCGGATACAGCACGTGCCAGTCGTGCTTGAGGTCAATCAACAACGTCACCTCCGGCCCGCCGCGATAGATGCGCCCGCCGTTCCGCCTGGCCCGCTCTCGCAGCGGATCGAGGTAAAGCGCCTGGAGCGTGCGGTCTGGGCGGGTCTTGTCCAGATCATGCGCGACCAGAAGTTTTCCGTCCACCAGGTGAATGTCCGCCTCCACACTGCAAAAGCCATGGTCGAGCGCATCGAGCAACGCTCGATGGCGCGTGTAGTCGTTATGGGAATGGGCTTGGACCAGCGGGACTGGTGGTGTGTCGGATTGCGACCAGCCAACGGTGGCACCGGCCAGCACCAGTAAGACGGCGACGTGGGAAGCGGCATGCGTTTTGTTCATTCGGTAACTCCGCAAAACATGGGATGCGAATCTTGATTTCTTTTGTCTGAAGGGATGAGGCTGTTCTGCAGTTTACTCACCGGCCGGCACGTCGCGTTGACTCCATCGTTGCCGGGGTTGTGTTCATCGGTGGCTTCGGCGGCATTATAACAATGGTTTCCGCAGGCGCAACCACGCAATCCCCCGCGAGGGAACAGTGGCCGCCAGCAGACACTGTTTTCTTCATTTTCTGCCCCGGACGATCCGGAAATCGCAGAAACGATCTCCTTCCATAATTGTCTGAGTCCGTTTCAATTTCAGTCTGGGATTGAAGCCGCTGATGAACGCGAAATCCCGGCAGCACGAGAACAGACACCCAAACTTCTGGAGACCAAGCTGCTGATACATCTCAGCGTATTTGCACCGCGTGACGTTGAAGGAACATCGTTGATCGTTTGCCTCCATGATCTCGATGTCGAGTGCTCCGCCTTCGCGCCAGACCGGCAGGACCACGTTCGCAAAATGCTTCAGGCTGTTGCCGCCCGCGAGCTTCGCGAGCTCGGAGCCTTTGCGTCTGGCAAGCTTCTGGATCACACGCTCGACGATTTTCTGGGTTCTTTCGTGACCAAACTCGTCCATGAAAGCCCTGACCAAGGGCGCTGCGATTTGCGCCTCGATCTCGCGCCGTTCCAGCAAACTCATCGGCCCTGCCTTGACCTTCGCCATAGTGATGGTCTCCAACGGGTGTTAGGCCGTAGGATTGCATAAAATGGAGACTATTCGCAAGGCACGCTTGCTGGAAAAGAAGTGCGGCGAAGAACGTGCTTATTTCACTGCGGCAGCTCCTTCGTTATCCATTCATCCGCGGGATTCGCTATTGTTTTCCCACGGGAGACAATTTGACTGCAAAACCGCCGCCCTTGCGCACGTCCAAACTCATCGTGTTCGTTGCCGACACTTTCCGCGTTTCCGAACAATAGTTCTGCGGGAATTTGTCGGCATTGGGTCCGTCGCGAATAATTACTGCCGAGTATTCTTTTGCCGCATCCAGAAACCCGGAGAAGTCTACCGTCAGTTTGCGGGAATCCCAATTGGTAAGAGCACCCACATACCAATGGTCGCCCTTCCTGCGGGCGATCATCACGTATTGTCCCATCTCGCCGCAAAGAACCTTGGTGTCGTCCCACGCGGTCGGAACACTCGACACAAATTTGAGGATGTCGGGGTATTTCTTGTACTCGCTCGGCGCAGACGAAAGCATCTGTAGAGGGGCAAGGTACAACACAAACATGGCCACTTGATGCGCACGCGTTCCCATCGCCGTGCGAATGGTCATATGCTTTGAGTATTGATCGGGTGTTCGGTTGAGAAGAAATCCCGGCGTGTAATCCATCGGTCCCAGCAACATTCGGGTGAACACGATGTCAACGTTGTGCGAGGGCGTAATCACTTTGTCTTTGCTCCCGCAGTAATTGAACTCACCCCCCAGGACGCCCTCGAAATTCAAAGCGTTGGGATAGGTGCGATTCAAACCCGCCGGATTGGCGCAGCCGTGAAAGTCGATGACCAGTTTCCGTTCAGCGCACTCGCGCGCAATACTCTCATACAGCTCGATTGCGGTCTGGTCATCGCGGTCGAAGAAATCCACCTTCAGTCCATCGATTCCCCATCGCTTGATCGTGTCGAGCACCTGTGCGTTGCCACATTTGATGAAGGTTCGGACCGGCAGCCATAGCATCAGCTTCACGCCCTTGGAATGCGCGTATGCGGCGACTTTCTCCACATCGAGGGCGCGGCGATTCTCCACGAAAGCCTCATCCATGTCGGGCGTGTAAAAATAGCAGGAGCTGTTGGGATTGCTTGTGAGCCAGCCGGCGTCGATCAGGACGTAAGGGAGCCTGTTAGCAGAAGCGTAGTCCACATAATAACGGGCCGTCTTCTCGTTCATCCCGACGGGGAAGTCGGTGTCCTCGACCAGCGCGTAAAACAAATGCCACGCACACGGGCCTGCCGATATCCACGAGGTGTCCGGCAAAGCACAAGGCGAGGCCAGTTTGAAGATGGTTTCGTTGTCAGCCAGAGCGGCATCGTTGCGCGCCACGATGAAAGCGCGCCAGGGGAAGGCTCTGCTGCCGGTTGTCTTCGAGATGAACTTCTCTGTGCCATCCGCCTCGTGGGTGATTGAAATAGCCCGGTTCGGCAGCTTCAGGGCCTTGGGGTATTTCGCAAAATACGCGCGCGCTCCGTCGTGGGCATCTTTTGGATAGGCCATGCGCATCTGCGGATAATGGTGAACGTCGGATTCAGCGATGAGCAGCGTGAGACCCTCCTTCCTGATGACCAGGGGTATCGTCGCACTGTGGTGTGATTTCAGACCCGCGATGGTGTCGCGAGTGAAGACGCTTTCGAATGAAGTGGAGTCCCTGTTGACATAGTGCGCGACAATCGGTGTGTCATCGGGCAACGGCAATGACAACGTTTCGTCGAACACAAGCAGTTCCTTGGCTGTTTCAAACTGCGACACAAAACGATACGCCACCGCTTCGTCATAGGCGCGGACAAGAACCGTGAATGTGCCGCAGGTGACCTCGATCTGATTGAATTGGTCGCAGATATGCCTGCGTATCCCAAACTTGTTCTCCACCACTTGTTCTTTCGAAAACTCCTTCGACAGCTTCCCGATGCAGTCGCGTCCCAACGTTCCCTGACTCGTATTTATTCCGATCTTGCAGTTATCGAGCAGGAGCTTGCCGTCCGCCTTCACTGAGAAGGTCATTTGTGCGCCATCACGGAGAATGGCAGTCAGTTTCCCGTCCGGGGATTTGACGGAGAATTCCGCAGCATTCGAAACCATCGCCGCCAGCACAAACATTCCCAGCATCGTGCTTCCCAGGTTGCGAAGCGGGAGGCGAGGGGAGGCGCTCTGGCGTGGTTCTCTTGCGTCGTGTTGGAACATCACTTCGGGTGGTTCTGGTGTGTTGTCTTGCATGGCTTGAGTGAGCTTCGTCGGCATCGTAGCTGCGACCTCTGCGAACACAAGCACAGAGAAGAGCCTCGCCCGCGTCGACGCCGCGCAAGCGTCTCGATCTGATGCGTCGTCGTCAGTTTCTAGGGCGGGGTTTCAGGATGCAGGCTGCGCACCCATCATCCATGTAGGGGCAGGGTGGATTGCGGCGAGGGATGAGGAAGAATCACCACCTGAAACAAGAACAGTCGAGGGTATTTTCGCTAATCAAAATAGTCGTGGGCTTACTCGCCGCATCTTCGATTTCGATATTACCCGGAGTGCTTTCTTGTCTTTTTCTTTCGTTTGTTCTCAGAAATCCATTGGGCGTGCTTCTTCAGGATGACTCGCTTGCTCTTGCAAAGCGATTGCGCCGTTCTTACGGACATATTTCCTTCGTCATTCCAAAGAATTTCTTCTCCATCAGCAATGTCATTGTAAACGGGAGTAAGATCCCAAATTCCGACGACTTTCCAGTGACAGGTGTCGCCCGAAACGGCCTTGTATCGGTGATGGCCGGCGCTCGATATGGCCAAAGCCTTATCGTATGCTGCGGAGACTGTTGGAGCATTCACGAGAATGGTGTTGGCCCATGTCACGCATCGTCGCCGCAGGTTGCGCTTGGGGCTGCCCACAATTTCGAGTTGCTCGCATACGGTAGCTACAAACCAATCGTTGTTATTGATGATCCTGCCCGACATCGTTGTTTCCCGCCTTTGATTGGCGATCTCCGAAAAAACCAATCCTAGGAATCATCTATTTTATCCGCACCATGCAAAAGACCCTCAACGCATCAACTCAGCCACTTCATCCGATACGAGTTCTGAATCCAGCGGTCGGCTTCGGGCGCGCCCTTGACCTTCATGGCCGCGGCGTCCCACTCGATAGGCCGACCCAGGCGCAATGACAGGGTGCCCGGCAGATAGGCCTCGCAAACACGCGCGCCGATCTCGAAGTGGTTGTAGGTGGCCGGACCGCCTTTGCACGCTTGGAACCATTCCTGCATGTGGTTGTCGTTGGTCAAGCGCGGCACGCTCAGCGGCAACGTCTTGACC
>JBAZIR010000332.1:0-6901 GCA_041651735.1 Verrucomicrobiia bacterium
GGTTGCGCGGGCTGATTTGGGTCAACGACATCGCCATCGGTTGCGATTTCATCGGGAACTTCGATATCCACGCGATCGATGCGGCGATCTGGGTCATCGGCCGGCGACCGGTATCGGCGGTGGGATCATCGCGGATCGTGCGGCCAGATCCGCACGGTGACAGCCACGACGTGTGTTCAGTGGTGTATGAGTATGCGGACGGTCTGGTTCATAATCACTTCGGTCAGGGCCTGCGCAACAACACCTCCGGCGAGTTGAGCGCAACGATCCACGGCCTGGAGGCCAACGCGCTCGTGAATTACTGGGGCAAGGCGTATGTGCGCGGTGGCAAGAAACACTACGGTGGTGGCACGGTGGAGAACCTCTACCAAGCCGGCGCAGAGCGAAATATTGCGCGGTTCCATCGGGAGGTGGTGGAGGGGCGTTTTGAGAACGACACCTGCCAACGGGCGGTGGACGGCGTTTTGACATGCATCCTTGGGCGCGAGGCTGCGGCGCGACGCGAGCGCCTGACGATGGACCAGTTGATCAAGGAGAACAGGCGGCTGGAAGTGGACCTCAGCGGGTTGAAGGGGTAGTTTGGATGACGAGTGCACATTACTTGAAGCGAAGATGCCTGAACATGGGCGGTTTTTCGCGCCGTTGTGCGCGGTGTTCGCCCTTTTTCTTGACGGAGGTTTGGACGCTGACTAACCTCGCCGGAGTGGGTAGGCGAAGTGATCTGGTGAAAATACGGAACGCATGCGGATGATGGAGGCTTCATCAAGTACTTGGTCGGATGCCTCGGGAAAGAGGTTCGCCCATAAGGCGTGTTTTCGAGTTCATCAGGCGAGACGCCGGTTTCCGCCGAGTTACCAATGATTCAACATGCGTTCCCTCCATTTTGACCCGGACAACAGTGGCGCTGGTTTTCTCGGATTGGAGGACAATCCCGGGCTGGGACACGAAGGGCAGAGCCGTTTGTCCCGGATTCCTGGCATGCAGATTGCCGGTTTAGCGTGGTATTGTGCGCGCACCAAGCCCAAGCACGAGCATATCGCAGCGGCGAGCGTGAGCAGGAATCTCGGACTGGAAGTGTTCCAACCCCGGCTGCGAGCCGAACGGATGACTCAACGCGGCATTATGCATGTCGTTGAGCCGCTCTTCCCTTGCTATATTTTTGTGCACTGTGTGCTGGACGAGTGGCTGAACGAAATCCGATACACAGCCGGGGTCAGCAGCCTGGTTCGTTTTGGGGATCGGATTCCCCCCGTGCCGGACTCAGTGGTCAACGGGTTGCGGGAGTGTTTTGAAACCGGAGAGCCGATGATGACGGTGGTTGATCGTCTTTCGAACGGTGCGAGAGTAGTGCTTGCGGACGGAGCCTTTGCCGGGATGAGCGCCCTGGTTCTGCGGGCGCTGCCGGCCAGGAATCGCGTTCAGGTTTTGCTGGATATTTTGGGTCGCGACACGCCAGTTGAGGTTGACCGGAGTTCGGTCGTGTTGGAGAAGGATGGCATGGCGGATCGAATACCGTTGCTGGCGTTGGCGCGTTGAGAAATGCTACGGGCTTGGTTTGAGGTTGAGAAAAACAATCAGACCTCCGGTGGCTGTTTCCGGAGGCGGCAGCCGGGTTGGCGTCGGGAAGCAGACGACGCCAGCAAGTGCGGAGCTATGCGGCGAAAGCGAAGCAGCGCTTTTGGAGCTGCGTGGAGTGTGGCGCTGTCGGCGCGGGCCTGGCCCGCATCAGAGTGAACGATTTGTGTTTTTGGCATGACTCAGTCTTCCAATGAAGAATGGCCGAAGGGACCGCCCCCGGGCGATTCCGAAGGAGTTCCGCTTTGGAAGCGCGTGCTGGATGTGACGTGCATCCTGATTGTCATTCCTTTGCTGCTTCCCCTGATGTTGCTGATCGCCCTGATTGTGAAACTGGGTTCACGAGGACCGGTTCTGTTCCAACAGGAACGCGTGGGCTATCGAGGCCACCGTTTTACCTGTTTGAAGTTTCGAACGATGTTTGTCGGCGCCGACGTGTCCATTCATCAGGGGCATTGGAATGAATTGATCGTCTCCAATCGCCCGATGGAAAAGATCGACGCGCGCGGCGACCCGAGGTTGATTCCCTTGGGGCGATTGCTGCGGGAGACGGCGCTGGACGAATTGCCGCAGATCATCAACGTGTTGCGAGGAGAGATGAGCCTGGTGGGACCCCGGCCTTGCATTCCTTACGAATATGACAAATATCTTCCGTGGCAGCAGGAGCGGTTCAATACGTTGCCAGGGCTTACAGGACTTTGGCAGGTGAGCGGCAAGAACAAAACCACCTTTGTCGAGATGATGCATCTGGACATTGACTACGTCCGGAAGAAATGTTTGTGGTTGGATTTGAAGATAATTTTTATGACCATCCCGGCGTTGATTGCGCAGGTTTTGGATATGCGACAGAAGGGCGAGCCGGCCCTTCATTCCGCTTCAACGAAACAAAACGATTCCGTCCGGCAAAACAACCCGTGACTCTCAAACAGGAATTTTTGCTGGCGGTTCTTTGAGAGCATGGGAAAACAGGTAACGCAGGAAGAGACATGACGCGAGAGATCAAAATCGGCGTGGTAGGATGCGGATACTGGGGTCCGAATCTGATCCGTAATTTTCGATCACTCCCTGACTGCGGTTTGAAGACGATGTGCGACACCAGCGAGCATCGTTTGAAACATCTCAGGACTTTGTATCCTGAAGTCGAAGGGCTTACTGACTACGATAGCATGCTGGATGGTTCCGACCTGGATGCGGTCGTCATCGCCACATCGGTCAAACTGCACTACCCGATGGCAAAGGCGAGTTTGTTGGCGGGCAAACACACTTTCATCGAAAAACCCATGGCCAGGTCATCCCATGAGTGCGAAGAGCTGATCGAGATTGCGCACAAGAAGGGGTTGGTGCTGATGATCGGGCACACGTTCCTTTTTTCGCAGGCGGTGAAGAAGATCAAGGAGATCGTGGAGCACGGGGACATCGGGGATATTCGATACATCTGCGCCCGGCGTCTCAACCTGGGGTTGTTCCAGAGGGACATCAATGTGGCGTGGGATCTGGCTCCACATGACATCTCCATCATTTTGCATATCATGGGAGAGGCGCCGATCGGCATCAATTGCCAGGGCACGGCCCACATTACGCCGGGCGTGGAGGATGTGACTGTCATGAACCTGCTCTTTCACAGGGAGCGATCAGCCATCATCCACAGCAGCTGGCTGGATCCGAGGAAGATCCGGGAAATCACCATTGTCGGCAGCAAGAAAATGGTGGTCTACAACGACGTGGAGCAACAGGAGAAGATCAAGGTTTACGACGCGCGTGTCGACAAGCCACCGCATTACGATACCTTCGCCGAGTTCCATTACGCCTACCATTATGGCGATGTCTATGCTCCCTACGTCAAACAAGAGGAGCCGTTGAAGTCCGAATGCCAGCACTTCCTGGATTGCATCCGGCACGGCTCAGCGCCCCTGACGAGCGGCAAGCGCGGGTTGGAACTGGTGCGGATTTTGGAGGCATCATCCGAGTCCCTGAAGCGAGGGGGCGCCCGCATCGATCTGGTTCACTGACACGGACGACACGCTTGAAAGATATGGATTCATCCCAGCAGAATTTTTCGCGGATTGCGCCGGACGTGAAGTTGGGCAAGGACGTCAGTATTTACGGCTTTGCCAATCTTTATGGGTGCGAGATCGGTGATGGAGTGAAGATCGGCGCCTTTGTGGAGATTCAAAAAGGGGCCAAGGTCGGCAACCGCTGCAAAATCTCCAGTCACACTTTTATCTGCGAAGGGGTGACGTTGGAAGACGAGGTCTTCATCGGGCATAATGTGACGTTCATCAACGATCGCTACCCGCGTGCCACGGCTGCCGATGGGCAATTGCAGACTGAGACGGACTGGAAGGTCGTGCGGACACTTGTGAAGCGCGGCGCGTCCGTCGGATCCAGCGCGACCTTGCTCTGTGGAATTACCGTTGGCGAATACGCCGTGGTGGGCGCAGGCAGTGTTGTGACCAAAGATGTGCCACCCGGCGCGGTCGTGGCAGGAAATCCTGCCCGCCTCATGAAAATGCTTCCCAAAAAGGGCAGGCAGGCGGGTGGCGCTCCTTGAACCTTAAAGCCGCCCCAATGCTTTCACCGGCCGGAATTCATATCGACAACGGCTCTCTCCAGCGGGTCAATCCATTGGAAGAAACCGGATGGGATGCGATGTTGCAGTCCTATCCGTCCTCCTCGATCTTTCATACGGCCGCCTGGGCCAGGGTCTTGCACGCGACGTATGGTTACACACCGGTTTATTTCACGCTGCGCGAATCGGGCGTGCTTCAAGCGCTGTTGCCTCTCATGGAAGTGAATAGCTGGCTGACGGGCAAGCGCGGGGTGTCTCTTCCGTTCACCGATGATTGCGAGCCGATTTGCGTGAATGCCGGCGCATTGGGCGGCCTGCTCAAAAAGGTGATGGAATATGCGGAGGACCGGGGTTGGAAATACCTGGAGTGCAGGGGCGGACGAGAGTTTTTTGCCGGCGCGCCTGCCTCGACGGCTTTTTATGGTCACCGGTTGATTTTGAGCGGTGGCGAGGAGGCGATATTTACCAGGGTTGAAAGCTCTGTGCGGCGGGCCATTCGGAAGGCCGAGAAAGGCGGCATCAGCATCGAGTTCGCCCAGAGCCTGGACGCGATGCGGACGTTTTATTATCTGCACTGCAAGACGCGCAACAGGCACGGCTTGCCCCCGCAGCCGTTTCGATTCTTCCAGAACATTCATGACTGCATCATGGCGCAGAATCGTGGATTTGTGGTTTTGGCCAGGCATCAGCAGACGCCGGTGGCATCGGCCGTTTATTTTCATTGGGGGAAGAATGCCATTTACAAGTACGGCGCCTCCGATGAGGCGTTTCAGCATCTGCGTGCCAACAATCTGGTGATGTGGGAGGCGATCAAGTGGTATGAGCATAACCACTTTCAGCAGTTGCATTTCGGACGGACTTCACTTACAAACCAAGGCTTGAGGCGATTCAAGTTGGGCTGGGGCACCGAGGAGCACAGCATTGAATATGTCAGGTATGACAGACGAAAAGATGGCTTCGTGACGGTCAAGGATGAGTCGTCGGGATGGTACAGCCACGTGTTCAGTAAGATGCCTGGCTTTATGTCACGGCTTGCGGGAGCCCTGCTCTATAAACACATGGCGTGAGTGGCCAGAAAAGGGTTTGCAACGACGGCGGCGGTTTGGTTGAATGACAATCAGGTGAGGCAAGGAAAAGCTTTGGCGTGCTAACTGGAAGGGCTGTAGCATTTGTGAATACCGCGCATGACAAACAGGAGATGACCCAGGGTTTCGGGCTGACGTTGGGCGATATTTATTACGTGCTCTTCAGACAGAAGTGGTGGATTACTTTCCTTTCTGCCTTGGGGGTGCTGGGGGCTGCTGGATTCTACATGATCAGCCCGCCGTCTTACCAATCCGAGGCCAAGCTCTTCATTCTCTACGTGCTGGATACCACCGTGCCGAAACTGGCCAGTCCGGAGTCGAGGGTCAAATCGCCGGACGAACGCGGCGAGAACATCATCAACTCCGAGATCGAAATTCTGACCAGCATGGATCTCGTGCAGAAAACGGTGGAAGCCTTTGGCGCGGACAAAGTTCTTGCCAAAGCTGGCGGTGGCAAGGACCTCATCAAGGCCGCCGCGCTGATCAAGAACAATTTGGTTGTTGAATCGCCCAAGCGAAGCGATGTCATCCGGATTGTGTTGCAACATCGTGACCCCGGGGTTGTTCAGCCTATTCTCAGCGCCCTGATTGATAATTATATCAAGAAGCATCTCGAGATCCATCGGGCGACTGGAATCATTGGCGAGTTTCTGACTCAGGAGACAGACCAGATGCGTACGCGTTTGGCGCAGACGGAGCAGGAACTGCGGACTGCCAAGGTCAAAGCCGATGTGCTTTCTTTGGATGATGCGAGGCGGACCTTTAGCGACCAGATTGCGCAGATTCGTCAGATGATCTTCAGCGCGGAGGCTGAGTTGGTGGAGCGTCAAGCCCAGTTGCAGGAGATGAGAAAAGCGTTGCTTCCGACCGCTAAACCTCTGGCGGCAGCGCCGGCAGTGCGCGCGCCAGACACGCGTGCGCCGGAGACGCGCATGAGGCCGGATGATGAGTATTTGGCCATCCTGACCCGGCTCGATTTGCTAAGGAAAAGGAGAGAAGAGTTTCTCACCCAGTATACGTCAGGGAGTTCGTTGGTCAGGGGGATCAACGACCAAATCTCGGAAGCCGAGAAAATCAAGAAGAAGCTTGAAGCGGCGAATCCAGGTTTGGTTGCCCTCAGCCTGCCGCCTCAACCGACAACAGCAGCACCGACACCCGTTCCTGAGTTGACACCGACCGTGTCTGCCACGAGCACGACATTTGACCCGGTGTTCGAATCATCCCGCATCACAGCCCTTCAGTCGAGAATCAAGGTTTTGAATGCGCAATTGGACCGCATCCGTGTCGAGGGGAGTCAATTTGACGAAAAGGGCTCGATGCTGAACGAACTGCAGCGGAAAAAGGATCTACAGGAGGCCAGCTATAAGTTCTATGCCAACAGCCTGGAACAGGCGCGTGTCGAAGAGGCTTTGGGTGCCGGGAAGGTCTTGAATATCAACAAGATTCAACAGCCATCACCTCCTTTCAGGGACTGGTTTGTGTTTTTCAGGATCGCCATCACGATCATGGTTGCTGGCGTCGCGGCAGGTATTGCCATGGCGTTCCTGGTTGACATGTATCTGGATCGTTCCGTGAGACGTCCCGTGGATGTCGAGAAGAAGTTGCGTCTGCCATTGCTCCTCAGCATTCGTGACATCGGTTGGTTCGGACGTCGCCACGTGGCCAAGGCGAC
>JBAZIR010000333.1:0-6898 GCA_041651735.1 Verrucomicrobiia bacterium
GTCGCCGAGTTGATGCATATACCACGCCTCGGCCCACACCAGGTCGCCAAGATGACCCTCGTCGAACTGCTTCTTCGCGGCCATGAACGACGTGTAGAACCGGCACGTCTCGCCCACGAGCACCTTGAGATGTTTCTCGTCCGCGAGCCGGGCGATCTGGACGGCCGCGTCGAGGCTGGTTGTAAACGGCTTGGTGACGACCAGGTGTTTGCCCGCGTTCAATGCCTCGATGCACTGCTGCCCGTGCAGATGGTCGGGCGTGAAGAGGGCGATGATGTGGATGTCGCCGCGCTTGAGCAGCTCGTGATAATCCGTGGTGATGAACTTGATGCCCGTTTTCTTCCGCGCCTGTTCGAGCTTCTCCAGCGTGTTCGCGCACAGTCCGCGCACCTCGAAGCGCGAATTCGGATCCGCGTTGAGCGCGCAAAGGTCGAGCCCCATCCCGATTCCCACCACTCCGATTCCGATGTCTTTTTTCATGGCTGCCTCCGCGAGCAAGAGTTCAGAATCAAGGATGGAAGGAATGGGAGTTCTGATTCTGCGCCGCTGGCAAAGGAGGATCGGTCTACTGTCTGCTTGCAGCCTTGGAAGCACAGCCCATCAGGGCCGCAAACATCCAATAGAAACTTCCGCGACGAGAATCTCTGTGCATCGCGGTTGAACTGCGCTCTCCATGTTGCCAGCGTGTCGTTTTGCATGGCGTGATCAAACTCCGCCGGCATCGTAGCCACGACCCGCGCGGGCGCAAGCACGAATCACCCGATCCGTGGGAAAGGACAGGCAGATCACGACCCCCTGTGCCCGACATGTTGTCGGGCGGGGGTGGTTTTGTGCTTGCCTCAGCCGCTTCGACGCCAAGAATAGGCTGTGGAGACTGCCGATGAATAAAACAGCCGTAACCATGCAGTCCGCGCGGGCAGTGGCGCATGGATTCTGCCTCGGTGGAACCTCCCGAGCCGATGAGGAGGCCGCAAAGCGGCGCCGTCCTTTTGGGTGGGTCGGAATCAGAACTCGTGTCCTTTGACCAGGAAAGGAATTGAATCGTGAAGGAGTTTGTCTGCCGGATGCTTAAGAGGATGTTCAGGGACACGCAGAGTTCGGACGATCTCGCGTTTTTTCGGAAGATCACTCTCTTTCACGGGCTTCATGACAGGCAACTGCGCCGTGTCCTGCAAGCCATGCAGAAGCGACAGTATTACGAGGGCGAAACCATTTTTGAGGAGGGACGGGCGGGACAATCCGTGTTTGTCATTCGCTCAGGAGGGGTGGAGTTGAGCCGCCGCGCATCCCACGACAAGGCCAAGATTCTTGCCCGCCCGGGCCCCGGCCAGATTTTTGGCGAGATGGCGCTCCTGGACCGCCAGCCGCGGACTGCCACCGCCCGAGTCGCGGAAGACGGCGAAATTTACCTGCTGGATGCGACGGCGCTCGAGTCCCTGATGCGCCGATATCCCGACATCGGGGTCGACATCATGAAGAACATTGCCATCGTGCTCTCCGCGCTCTTGCGCAAAGCCAATGAGGAACTGGACAAGGGCAACTGAACCATGAACGAGATTCGCTTCTGGCGCGCCGTCTTTTGCCTTCTGGCCTTGGTCCTGATTTTGTTCGTGCTGGTCAAGGCGTTTACTGTGGTTCTTCCCTTTGCGTTTGGGTTGATACTGGCCTATCTCGCGAATCCGCTGGTGGAGTGGTTTACCGCCTTCGGCTTGAGGCGGGACCGTGTGGTATTGGTGCTGTATCTGGCGCTTCTGACGTTGGGCGTGGTTTTATGCATGTCGCTTGTTCCGCCTTTGCTTCACGCGGCCAATCAAACGCAGGCGGCTTTGCCGCGATACGGCCAGGAACTTGACAGTCTTTTTTCCCGTTTCAATTCCGACATCCAGAAGTGGCTTACACCTCTGATTGGCGCGGGAGCCAGACATTTCATGATCCCCGCCCAGACCGACGACTTGCTGATGAAAGTTGTGCAAAAACTTTTCGTGAATATCGAGGATCTGGCCCACGTGGGGTTGTGGATCATCATCATCCCATTTGTCGGTTTCTTCGGGCTGGTCCAGAGCAGACAATGGATGGACACCTTGTTCAACCTCACCTCCAGCCGGTATGTCGAAAACCTGTTGGGACTTCTGGCGGAAATCAACACCACCTTGGGCGCTTATATGAGAAGCGTGATGATCGAGTCGTTGTGCGTGGGGTTTCTCATGACCCTGGGGCTTCACTTCCTCGGCGTGAACGCCGCGGTGCTCATCGGCGTGACCACCGCTCTCGTCAACCCCATCCCCTTCATGGCACCCGTGATTGGCGGGGCGCTGGCTGTGTTGCTGACATACTTCCAGTTCCAGTCATTATCCATGGTTTTGGCCGTGGTTGTTTTGGTCATTGTTGTCCGGATCATCGATGATTTTATCCTGATTCCTTGTGTAGTGGGGCGCTCCGTTCACCTGCATCCAGTGGTCATGATCTTCGCCGTTCTGGCGGGCGTGGAGCTGGGAGGATTTCTGGGTTTGATATTTGCGGTCCCGCTGACGGTGGTTCTCAAGGTGGTGTTGTCGCTTCTGGTTCGGAGCCGCCGGGAACGGTTTCTCATCCACCACGAGCACGTCGCCACCTAGGCGGCAATGGATGTTCACGCCGATTTGAGTTGCTGGCCCGCGCTCGCTCAGTTCCAAACCCGATTGCGCCGACAGCTTCGCAGCCACTGCCGCCTGCATCGCGGATGACAACGCGAACGCCGCAGCGCCTTATTAACCAACTTGCCCACTGCGATGCGTTAGTTTATATATCGGGGTCATGCTTTGCGACTTGCACGCTTTCGCAGTGACTTCGCCTCTTGGTGCTGCCTGTCAGAGTCATTCTCAGTATTCATCGCCTCACCTCTTGAAGTTGAGTTATAGGCGCCCTAACAACTGTATAATGTCATGCAGGAAACAAATACTTGGACGTTGTTAAGCTAATGTTTTCGTAAATAGCGTATTAAAAATGCGATAAGTTTATCGGAAAGTGATGGGTGCCTGGTGGCCCCCGCGGTCTTCAAAACCGTCGTGGCTGGCGCAAGCCGGCCAGGTAGGTTCGATTCCTGCCCTTTCCGCCAGTTTTTTGCCGAAACCTGAAACCAAAATGAATCGCGGACGACAAATCCGGCTCACGTCACTGGCTTCCTGCGCGGGTTGAGCGGCCAAGCTAGGCCAAAAGGCCCTGTCGCAGGTTCTGCGGCAGCTCCCGCAAGTGACCGACCGCCATGTTCTCGTTGGCTCCAACACAGCCGACGACGCAGGGGTTTATCGTCTCGACGCCCGGCGCGCGCTCGTGCAGACGGTGGATTTCTTCACGCCGATCGTGGACGATCCGTTCACCTACGGCTCCATCGCCGCCACCAACGCGCTCAGCGATGTTTACGCCATGGGCGGCCGGCCGCTCACCGCGATGAACATCGTCGCAACGCCGCAAGACGTGGTCTCGCCGGAAATGCTCGGCGAGATTCTGCGCGGCGGCGCGGAGAAATGCCGCGAGGCGTGCTGCGTTGTCATCGGCGGCCACTCCATCCGTAATCCCGAACCCATCTACGGCCTCAGCGTCACCGGTCTTGTGGACCCGCGCCGCGTCCTCACCAACGCCGGCGCCCGCGTTGGCGACACGCTCATTCTTACCAAACCGCTCGGCACCGGCATCGTCACCACCGCCCTCAAACGCGGCAAAGCGCCACGCGCCGCCGTGCTTACCGCCGTGCGTTCGATGACCCGCCTCAACGACATCGGTCCAGCGCTCGCCGCCACCGGCCACGTCCATGCGCTTACGGACATCACCGGCTTCGGCCTGCTGGGTCACCTGCGTTCGATGCGCCGCGAGAGTGGCGTCGGCGCCGAGATTTGGGCCGACGCCGTGCCGGCGCTGCCGCATGTCTGGAAACTCATCGCCGCCGACTGCGTTCCCGGCGGCACGCGCAACAACCTCGACTTCGCCAACGAAATCGTCCGCTGGGACACTGCGGTCACCGACGCTCAGAAATTCCTGCTTGCCGATGCCCAGACTTCCGGTGGGCTGCTCATTTGTGCCGCCCCGCGCCGCGCCGAAGAAATCTTGCGCCTCTGCCGCCGTCGTCGCACTCTGTGCGCAGAAGTGGTCGGACGAATTACACGCGACAGGAGCATCCATGTCACTACGAGCCATTCCGCAGGTTGAGAAGGTTCTTCAGCAACTCGGCGACACCGGTCTGCCGCGACCCGTCGTCGTCACCGTCGTCCGGCGCGAATTGGCGGAACTCCGCAAGCACGCCGCGAAAACCGTTATCGCGCCCGACGGCGTCATCGCCTCGATTCGCTCCACGCTCTCTACGCTCCGCGCCCAGCGCATCCAGCCGGTCATCAATGGAACCGGGATCGTCGTCCACACCAACTTCGGCCGCGCACCGCTCGGTCCGCGCGTTCTCGAAACGTTGTGTGAAATCGGCGGCAGCTACAACAACCTCGAATACGACCTGACCGGCGGGGCGCGTGGCGGTCGGGCCGCCTACCTCGAACTCGCGCTGGCAGCGCTCTGCGGCGCGGAGGCTGCCACCGTCGTCAACAACTGCGCCGCCGCGCTCGTGCTGGCGCTGCGCCACTTCGCGACGGGCCGCGAGGTCGTCATCTCGCGCGGCGAACTTGTCCAGATCGGCGGCGGCTTCCGCATCCCGGAGATTCTCGAAGCCAGCGGTGCGAAGCTGCGAGAAATCGGCACGACCAACAAGACCACGCTTAACGACTACGCCCACGCCATCGGTAAGGAGACCGCGCTGATTCTCAAAGTTCACCGCAGCAACTTCTTCATGGGAGGCTTCGTCGAGTCGCCGTCCACTGAGGAAATTGCCGCGCTGGCACGCAAGAAGCGCGTCCCGTTCATCGAAGACCTCGGCAGCGGCGCAGTGATCGAGACTCGGCTATTCGGCGTGGAACACGAGCCGACCCCGGCCGAGACGCTCAAACGCGGCGTGGACCTCGTCACGTTCAGCGGCGACAAACTGCTCGGCGGCCCGCAAGCCGGCATCGTCGCCGGTCGCGCGAAGCTCGTCGCCGCGCTCAAGAAGGATCCGTTCTTTCGCGCGCTCCGCTGCGACAAACTCATCCTTTCTGCACTGCAAACGACCACCGACCTTTACCTCAACGGCGAAGGCTCACAAGTCCGCCTCGTCACGTTGCTTGCCGAGGTACGCGAGAAGTTGTGCGCTCGCGCTGATGAGATTGTCGCGGCGTTGGCGGGCGCGCCGCTGAAAGCTTCCGCGGGTGTCGGCCGCGGCCAGGTGGGCGGTGGCACGTTGCCGCGGTCGCAATTCGAGTCGGTGACGGTGGACGTCGTTCCGCAGGTGCCGCTGGAGGAATTTGCGCGGCGTTTGAGGAGCCATACGCCGCCGGTGATTGGCTATGTAGAGCGCGCGGTCTTCAAACTCGACCTGCGCACGGTGTTTCCGGCGCAGGATGACACCGTCGTCAAGGCAATCAGGCACGCAGCGACATGACCGCGCCGCGCAACTTCATCCTCGGCACCGCCGGCCATGTGGACCACGGCAAGTCCGCGCTGGTAAAAGCACTGACTGGCACTGATCCCGATCGGTTGCCGGAGGAGAAGGAGCGGGGCATCACGATTGACCTCGGTTTCGCCAACCTGGCGCTCGGCGATTTCAACATCGGCATCGTGGATGTGCCGGGCCACGAGGACTTCGTGCGGAACGCCGCGAGTGGCATCGCGTTCATGAACGCCGTGCTGTTCGTCGTCGCTGCCAACGAAGGCTGGATGCCGCAGAGCGAGGAACATCTGCAAATTCTCGACTACCTCGATGTGCGGCGCGGTATTTTTGTGGTCACCAAGTGCGACCTGCCGGCAGTGGCCTTTACTCCACCGCGCGCCGACTGGCCTGTCATTCGCGTCTCCGCGCACACCGGCGAAGGCCTTGAGCAACTCCGGCAGACCATCATCGCCACGCTGGCGGGCGTTCCGCCGTCCGACGATATCGGCAAGCCACGGCTGCACGTGGATCGGGTATTCACTCTCAAAGGTATCGGGACCGTCGTCACCGGCACACTGACGGGCGGCTCGCTGAAACGCGGCGACAAGCTCGTCATCCAGCCAGGAGGCGTCGCGACACGGGCCCGGTCGCTTCACAATCACGGCCGCGAGGTGGACTCGCTTGGCCCCGGCGCCCGCTGCGCGATCAACCTCGCCGACGTGCCCGTCGAGAGCGTGCGCCGTGGCGATGTCGTCACGCAGCCGGAGCTTGGAGGACCGTGCGACACCGTGGATGTTGCGCTGCGGATCTCGCCGCGAACAAAGACAAAGTTGAAGCACAACGAGATCGTCAACATCTCGCTCGGCAGTGGTCACTGGCGCGCACGTGTGACGCTGTTCGACGCCAGGGAGCTTTTGCCTGGCGAGCAGGCGCTCGGGCAATTGCGGTTCGAAGCGCCGGTCTATTGTTTCGTCGGCGACCGTTTCATCATTCGCGAAGCGTCGACGATTGCCGGCGGTGTTGTTCTCGACGCCGACGCCCGGCGCGGCGGACTGAAGGAGTCGCGGGTTTACTCAATGATGCCAAGCCAGCCGACGGCAGCCGATCTGATCCGCGCATGGCTCTCGCACGACGGCGTGGTGCCGCGCGCCGCGCTGTTGGTGAAATCGCGGTTCAGCGCGGCGACGGTGGAGGCGGCATTGCGCGAGGCGGGCGCGAAGGTGTGCGCAGCGTTTGCCGCCGATGGCGCGCTCTGGAAGAAGACCCTGGCGCGTGCCGCCGCGGCGGTGGACCAACTGCATCGCGACAAGCCGGAAAAGCCGGGCTTCCCGTTGTCGGAATTACAGGCATTGCTCGGCGCGGGCGACGAGGTGTTCAGTGAGATGCTCGGCGACCTGTGCCCGGGCGGACAGTTCG
>JBAZIR010000334.1:0-6887 GCA_041651735.1 Verrucomicrobiia bacterium
GCGTCCCGGGCAGTTCTGGACCCGCGCCGGCCTTCGCCACTTGGATGGTCTGGAAGAAGCTCGCGACAACGACCACTGGGATGAACTCTGGCTCACGGCTTGATGGCGCGGGTGCCAAGTTGCGCCCAACACTGATGAGTCTGCAAAAAACCGCTTGCTTCCCCTAGGTCTTTCAGTATTCTTCGCCGCGCTGTTGACTGGACCTAAATGGCGTTGAAGTGATTCACGGTTGAACAGAAGCGCGAAGCCATGACGCGCTTCTTTCCTTTTTACGGTGTTGCGGTGAACGATTTGTCGGAAATGAAGGTATTTAGCGGTAATTCAAACAGGCCTCTCGCACAGGCCATCGCCGAGTATTGCGGTTTGCCGCTCGGCGATGCCACCGTGAGCTCTTTCCCGGACGGGGAAACGATGGTGAAGATCAACGAAAACATCCGCGGCCGGGATGTTTACATCGTCCAGAGCACCTGCCCGCCCACGAACCAGCATATCATGGAATTGCTGATCCTGATTGACGCGGCACGACGGGCCAGCGCGACACGGATCACGGCAGTGATTCCATTCTTTGGCTACGCGCGGCAGGACCGCAAGGACCAGCCGCGGGTGCCCATCACGGCGAAGTTGATCGCGAACCTGTTGACGACGGCCGGCGCGGACCGGGTGTTGACGATGGACCTGCACGCGCAGCAGATTCAGGGTTTCTTCGATGTTCCGGTGGATCATCTTTACGCGGCGCCGGTGCTTTACAAGCATCTGAAGGAAATGAACCTGCCGGACCTGGTGGTGGTGTCGCCGGACGTAGGCGGGATGAAGATGGCGTATTCCTACGCACAAATGCTGCGCGCGGAACTGGCGATTGTGGCCAAGCGGCGCGTGTCGGGCGAGGAAGTGGAGGCGCTGTATGTGGTCGGCGAGGTGGAGGGCAAGAACGTGTTGCTCGTGGACGACATGACGGAGACGGCGGGGACGTTGACGGCCGCGGCGCGAATTCTTAAGAAACAGGGCGCCAAACGGATTCTGGCCGGCGTGTCGCACACGATTCTGAACGAGAAGGCTGTGGAGCGGTTGCAGAAGTCGGACATCGATGAATTGATCACGACAAACTCGGTGCCGCCGCGCGAGGTGCCGAATTTCAAACTGACTGCGTTGAATGTGGCGGGCTTGTTGGGTGAAGGTATTTTGCGCGTTCACAACGCCGAGTCGGTGAGTTCACTTTTTGAAATCAATAACGCGGAAAAACTGTAAGGGAGTGCACGAATGCAGCTAGTCGCATTGAAAGCAAATTATCGGAAGACCACCCGTCGGGGCGAGGTCAAGAAACTGCGCGCCACCGGCGTCGTGCCGGGCGTGGTCTATGGCGCCCACACGAAGCCGTTGAGCGTGGAGGTGGCCGGCAAGGATTTGGAGAAGGCGTTGCACAGTTCCACAAGCGAAAACGTGCTGGTGGAATTGGAGCTCGCGGGTGGCGCTGCCGCGGACAAGCGGTTGGCGATGGTTCAGGATGTGCAGCATG
This sequence comes from Verrucomicrobiia bacterium, assembly GCA_041651735.1. Lineage (GTDB taxonomy): Bacteria > Verrucomicrobiota > Verrucomicrobiia > CAIQCK01 > CAIQCK01 > CAIQCK01. The sequence continues at coordinate 1,514 of JBAZIR010000334.1, forward strand.
ATCATTTGACGGACAAGGTGTTGCACGTGGACTTCCACGAGCTGAAGAGCGACGAGAAATTCACTGCCAACGTGCCGGTGCATCCGGTGGGTGAGGCTGCCGGCGTGAAGACCAGCGGCGGCGTGCTCGAACACGCGATGCGCTATCTGCGCGTGCGTTGCCTGCCGAAAGATCTGCCGGAGCAGATCACAGTGGACGTCACCAAGATGGAGATCGGCCAGGCGATCAAAGTTGACGGGGTCAAGTTACCCCCTGGCGTCGAAACGCTCGATCGCAAAGACTTGCCGGTGTTCATCGTGGTTGCGCCGCAGGTTGAGGAAGAGGCCGTCGCGCCGGTCGAAGGCGCCGCTGCGGAGCCGGAGGTCATCACGGCGAAGAAAGCTGAAGGCGAGGAAGGCGCTGCCGAGGAAGGCAAAGGCGAGAAACCCAAAGGCAAGGCCGAGGCTGGGAAAGGCGAAGCCGCCAAGCCCGAGGCGAAAGCGGGCAAGCCTGAAGCGAAAGCCGCCAAGCCCGAGGCGAAGAAGAAATAACGCGCCGTGGCGCGCTCTGGGGTGGCCATGGACGACATCCGGTTGGTGGTTGGACTTGGCAACCCGGGCCGCGAATACGCCGAGACCCGGCACAATGTCGGTTACCGGGTCGTGGAGAAGCTGGCGAGCGATGGCGGCGCGCGATGGCAACGGTCTGCGAAGTTCGAGGCCGAGATTGCGGAGGCGCATTTGGCGGGCAGGAAGGTTGTTCTTGCCAAGCCGGTGACCTTCATGAATTTGAGCGGTCGCGCGTGCGTGGCGTTGTTGCACTGGCACAAGTTCGCACTGGAACAGATGCTGGTGGTGACCGATGATGCGGACTTGGACGTGGGCCGGTTGCGGTTGCGGTTGAAAGGCAGCAGCGGCGGCCACAACGGGCTGAAGAGCATTGTCGAGACAGCCGGTTCCGAGCAGTTCCCGCGAGTGCGGGTGGGCATCGGCCGGCCGATGCGACGGAGCGAAGGCGCGCCGGAAAACGCGCTGGTGGATTTTGTGCTGAGCAAGTTTCGCAAAGAGGAACAGGCGGCGGTGGACGAAACCGTCGCCCGCGCAGCGGAAGCGGTGGCGTGTGCCATCGAACGCGGCATGGAAGCCGCAATGAACGAGTTTAACGGTTGACCGTTGTGCCATGAGAGCGCGGCAGCTGGATGTGAAAGGAAGAGTCAAGTGAACCATTACGAAGCATTATTTGTGATCAACACGGGTGGCAAGGACGACGCGGCGCCCGACTTGATTGAGGCGTTGAAGAAGGAGTTGGAATCGGCCGGCGCGAAAGTGAAAGCTGTCCAGAAGATGGATAAGCGGACGTTTGCGCGGGCAACTCGCAAACAGTCTTCAGGCTACTATGTCAATTTCGTCTTCGACGCGCCCGCGGCGGCCATTGCGCCACTGCGCGCGAAACTGACGTTGAACGAAACGGTGTTCCGCGTCATGTTCCTGGAAGCTGTCGAAAAGAAAGCCGAGGCGAAGGAAACCGCCGCGGCTTGAGAGGAGTCCTATGGCGTCGTTCAACAAAGTCATTCTGATGGGAAATCTGACGCGTGATCCCGAGCGGCGTTATACGCCCAAGGGCACGGCGGTCACGGAGTTCGCGATAGCGGTCAACCGCGTTTACAGCAACGAAGGCGGCGAGCAGAAGGAAGAGGTTTCCTATTTCGACATTGTTGTATGGGGCCGGCAGGCGGAAACGGCGGCGCAGTATCTCAGCAAAGGACGCCCTGCGCTGGTGGAAGGCCGTTTGCAGCAGGATCGCTGGGAGAGCGACAAGGGCGAGAAACGGAGCAAGATTCGCGTAGTGGCTGATCGCGTGGTGTTCCTGGGCGGCGGCCAGCGCGGTGGCGGGCAGGAGTTCCGCGAGGGCGGCCCGGCGCCGGAGCGCGCCGAGCGGGCGCCTGCGGAGCCGCCGGCGGTTGACGCGGCGCCGGAAGCGCCGGCTGCAGGCAAGGAGAAGGACGACATCCCCTTCTAGTGTTTTTGGAATTGAAGACGACCTAACGAAAAGAACTGAGACGGACTTTATGGCAAACCAACGGGAAACAAAGCGGAGAGATTCGACCCGGCCTCGCATGAGCGAGATGCCGAAGCGAAAGTGCAAACTGTGCGAAGACCAGGTGCAGGTGGACTACAAACAGCCGGAGCTGCTGAAGCGGTTCATCACCGAGCGCGGCAAGATCGTCGGCCGGCATTCGAGCGGAGCCTGCGCCAAACACCAGCGCGAGATTACGCGGGCCATCAAACGCGCCCGCGTGATGCTTCTCGTGCGCTAACCCACGCCACGCCGAACCCATTTTCATCCACGGATCTGTATGACAACTGACGTGATTCTTCTCAAGCAAGTCAAAGACCTCGGTGCCGAGGGCGACAAGGTGACCGTGGCCAACGGCTACGCGCGCAACTACCTGTTGCCGCAGCGCCTCGCCACACCCGCCACGCGCGCCAATGTGCGCCAACTGGCGGAACTCAAGAAGCGGCGCACCGAGCGCGAATCGGCGGAGCTCGCGACGGTCCGCGAACTGGCCGACAAACTGTCGAAGCTGACGCTTTCCATCCCGGTGGCGACCGGCCCCGGTGGCAAGCTCTTCGGCGCGGTGACGACGCACCATCTCACCGAGGCGCTGACCAAGGAAGGCTTCGAGATTGACCACCGCAAGCTCGAACTCAAACATCCTATCCATGCGCTCGGGACGTTCGACGTGGAAGTGAAGCTGCATGCGGAAGTCACCGCCAATCTGAAGTTCTCCATCGTCAGCAAGACCGCGCCGGGCACTGAGGAAGCGCAAGCCGCGGAAGCTGCTGCCAAGGCGCCTCGCGCCCGGAAGCCGCGCACCGAGGCTCCTTCCAAGGCCGCTGAGCCGGCGGAGGAGAAGCCTGCGGCCAAGAAGGGCGGCGGGAAGAAGAAGAGTTGACCGATTTGTGAGCCAGGCAGCCACCAAGGTGACGCCGTTTTCGGGGGCCGACATGGGACGTTCGTTGCCCCACAGCGATGAGGCGGAGCGTTGCCTGTTGGGATCGTTGCTGCTGAATCCGCTGGCTGTCAGCGAGTGCATCGAGAAGTTCGCCTCGAAGGACCCCGAGACGCGCGGTGGGGAGTTCTTCTACAACGAGAACCACGGGCTGATCTACCGCACGCTCGTGGACATGCAGGATAAGCACGAGCCGGTGGATCTGATGACCGTCACGCAAAAGCTGGCGGGTCGCAACCAACTGGAGCGTGTCGGCGGCGCAGCGGCGATCACGCAATTGTCCAACGCGGTGCCGACGGCGGGGAATCTGGAGTTCTACCTCAACATCGTCCGCCAGCGGTATCGCTTGCGCCAACTGATTGAAGCCGGCACGCAAATAGTGTCGGAGAGCTATGACACGCTCGACGAGGGTGTGGACACGTTTATCGATCACGTCGAACAACTCGTCTTCAACATCGCGCAGGAGAAGAGCGCCCATGGTGTCGTGAGCAGCCAGGAGGTTGTTCATGAAGCCGTCCGCGAGATCGAAGACATCCTGAAGCACAAAGGCAAGCTGCGGGGTATTGGCACGGGTTTCACCGAACTGGACAAGTGCACGGATGGATTGCAGCGCGGCAGCATGATCGTCATCGCCGCCCGTCCCTCGATGGGCAAGACCTCGCTGGCGATGAACATTGCCGAACACGTTGCGATCCTGAATTCCGACAATCCGATGCCGGTCGGCGTGTTCAGCCTGGAAATGCCAGCGGTTCAGCTCATCATCCGCATGATGTGCTCGGTGGGCGAGGTCAGCATGAACCGTATCCGGCGCGGCCTTTCCACCGACGTGGAATACAAATCGTTGATCAATGCCGCCGGGAGGATTAGTAACGCAAAGATTTTGATTGATGATACCGGAGACCTCACCATCATGGAGCTTCGTGCCAAAGCGAGGCGCATGAAGATGAATCATGACATCCAATTGCTGGTGGTGGATTATTTGCAGCTCATGCGCGCGCCCAGCCGTGGCAACTACGACAACCGGCAGCAGGAGATCGCGGCGATCTCAGGCGGATTGAAGGCGCTGGCAAAGGAACTGAGTATTCCCGTCATCGTCCTGTCGCAGCTCAACCGCGAAGCCGAAAAACGCGAAGGCGGCAAGCCGCGGTTAAGTGACTTGCGTGAATCGGGAGCGATCGAGCAGGATGCCGACGTGGTGGCGCTGATTGCGCCGAAAGACGAACGGAAGGATGAGGAAGTGGTGGCCGAGGAGATCACTCAGGCGGTTTTGATCGTCGCCAAGAACCGTAACGGGCCACAAGGCAAGATTCCGTTGCAGTTCCGCCGCGACATCACCCGGTTTTTCTCCGCGGCCATCGAGGAGAGCGATGTCGCCATGACACCGAGAGAGGAGGCGATGTGAGGATCGCTTGCCGCAATCTGGTGACAGCCTGCCTGGCGCTGTGGCTGGGGGCGTTGCTGCCGTCGGTGGCTCAGGAGCCGGGTTTCCTCGTCAAGGAGATAGAAATCCGCCATGTCGGCCCCGTGCCGATCAGCGACAGCGTCATTCTGGCAAACGTCCAGACCAAGGCGGGCCAGCAGACGACGCGCACCGCGCTCGGCCAGGACGTGCGCAATCTATATGCGACCGGCTTCTTCACCAACGTCCACGTGGCGCAGGAAGACGTGGAGGGTGGCGTCAAGGTGTTGTTCACCGTGCAGGGCAAGGCGAAAATCAAGGAGATCCTCATCAAGGGCAACGACAAGATCAAGGCGTCCAAGGTCCGCAAGGAAATGGAACTGAAGGTTGGCGAGCCGCTCGACGAGCGCAAGGTGGTGTTGGCGCAGAAAAAGGTTGAGGACTATTACGAGAAGGCTGGTTTCGAAGAGGCCAAGGTCCGCTATGACATCAGCATTGATCAGCAAACCGGCCAGGGTGTGGTGACCTTCAATATCAGCGAAGGTCCACGCGTGGCGATCATTGACATCACGTTTACTGGCAACGATCACTTCTCGAAGGCGAAACTGCAGAAGCAGATGAAGACCAAGCGCAAGTGGTGGTTGTCATGGATTGTGCGCACCAACGTGATGAAGAAGGAGCAGTGGCAGGACGATCAGGAAAGCTTGCGCGATTTTTACCGCAACGAAGGTTTCATAGACATGGTCATCAAGGACGTGAAGTTTGACCATATCAATCCCAACCAGATGTATGTGCGAATGACCCTCGTTGAGGGCAAGAAGTATCTGGTGGGACACCTCGACATCAAAGGCAACCAGCTTTTCCCCAGCGCCGGCATCCGTGGCGCGCTGAAGATGACGGAGGGCAAGACATTCGGGCCGAAGGTGCTCGACAAGGATATTGAGGCGATTCGCGATTTCTATGGGGCCAAAGGCTACATTGAT
>JBAZIR010000335.1:0-6842 GCA_041651735.1 Verrucomicrobiia bacterium
CAGCGCGGCCTTGGACTGTTCGGCCAGGACGCGCTTCGCGTCGGCAGCCTCCGTGGCAGCCACGTAAGCCGCCCGGGTCTTGTCCGCTTCCACCTTCAACGGGGCGGCCTTGGCCTCCGCCTCGGTGGCCGCTTTTTCGTCCGCCACGTTTGTCTCCTTGGCTGAGGCGACGCGTCTCTTGAGATATGCCAGGTTTTCCTCGGACGACTTTTTCCGCGACTCAGCTTGTGTCAACCTCTGCGTAGCGCGGCTGGCCTGAACCGCCGCCTGCTCCAGCTTCTTCTGGAGCGGGTTCAGAGCCGCCTTGGCCGCGTTGGCTGCCTTGCGCTTGTCGGCGGCATTGGCCGCGGCTTGCTGGCGCGCTGCGTCGAGTTGGAGAATGTCCTTCGCTGCTTCCTGGGCCGCCTTGCTCGCGGTGGTTGCGGCAACTACCCGGTTCCTGGCTTCGGCCAGGGCCGCGTCTGCCGTTTTTTTCTTTGCTTCCGCCTCAGCGACCTTTTGAGCGGCGGCTGTCATCTTCGCTTGCGCCGCTTTCTCGTTCTGTTGCGCTTGGGCGAGGGCGGCTTTGGCCGCGTCGGCCGCTTTCCGTTTGGCCGCACCTTCTTCGGCGGCCTTTTTCTTTTCTGGTTCCGGTTTCGCAGCATCCGCTGCGATTTGTTTGGCATTGCTCTCGGCGGCCTGTGCTGCTTTCTCCGCATTTTGGGCAGCCGCTTCGGCGGCAGCCAATTGCTTCTTCACATTCGCCAAGGCCTCGTCGAACGGTTTCTGTTGTGTTTGGGCTTCGGTCAGCTTCTGTGCCGCCGCCGTGATTTGAGTCTGGGCTTGCTGTTCGCTCTGCTGTGCCTGGGTCAGCGCAGCGGCGGCGTCCGCCGCTGCTTTGCGTTTGGCGGCGGTTTGTGCTGCCGCCTGTTTCTTTTCCTCAGCCACTTTCTCCGCGGTTTGGGCAGCCTGCTCTGCGGTTTGAGCAGCCGCCTCGGAGCTGGCCAACTGTTTCTTGATGCCCGCCAGTGCACTGTCGAGCATGTTCTTCTGCGCTGACAACTTGGCCAGCTTCTCCGCTGCGGCATCGGCCGCTTTTTGCGAATCTTGCTGGGCTGCCTGTGCCTTGGCCAGAACTGCCTTGGCCTCCTCCGCCGCCTTGTGCTTGGCTGCGGCGTCGGCCGCGTCTTGCTTCTTCTGCTCTTCGGACCTGCCGGCACGTTGAGCCGTCACCTTTGCTGTGAACTCGGCGGCTTGGGCAGCTTGCTCGGTTGACTGTTGGGTACCGGTCGCGGCAGCCAGTTGTTTTCTAGCGCCTGCCAGGGCCTCGTCCGCTCCCTTCTTTCTGGCAGCGGCGTCGTTCAGGTTCTTTGCAGTGGTGCCGGCCTGGGCTTGGGCTTGCCGTTCGTTCTGCTCTGTCCGGGTCAAAGCTGCCTTGGCCTCGTCGGCTGCCTTGCGCTTGGCGGCGGCCTCAGCCGCCGCTTGTTGCTTCTGCTGATCGGCCCTGCTGAAGATCACCGCGGTCTCGCGGCTCCTGGCGTCTGACGCTTGCGCTTGCTTCTCGGCTGAATCCGCAGCACCGGCGGCTGTGGCGACCTGCTTCTTCGCGCCAGCCAAAGCGTCCTCGGTGGCCTTCTTCTCTGCTGCCGCATCTGCTCGCTTTTTGGCGGCGGCATCGGCGGCAGCTTGCGCCTGCTGCAGTCTCTGCTGAGCTTGGCTCAACGCGCCTCTTGCCTCGTCGGCTGCTTTTCGCTTCGCAGTCTCCTCGCGGACAATCTGGGCAAGTTCGGCGGCCGATATGATTTTGGCGTTGGCCGCGGCCGCTTGGGCCGCTTGCTCGGCTGCCTGACACGCACCTTGGGCGGCAGCCACCTGTTTCTTGGCGTTGGCCAGCGCTTCATTGGCGGCCTTCTTCTCGGCGTCCGCGCCCTTCTTCTTGGAGGCCGCATCGAGTGCGCCCTGCGCCTGCTGCTGTTTCTGCTGGGCCTGGGCAAGGGCTGCCCCTGCGTTGTCGACCGCTTTGCGCTTCTCGGCAACGGTTGCGATTTGCTGATTTTGGTCATCGGTGTTGGCGGCACGATCAGCCAGCGTCTCGACCGTGGAGGCTGCGGCGTTGGCGGCCTGCTCGGCCGTTTGACAGGCGCTTTGGGCGGCGGCTAACTGCTTCTTCGCGCCGGCCAGAGCCTCGTCGGCTGCTTTCTTCTCCGCTTCCGCGCCCGGTCCCTTCTTGACGGCTGCATCGACAGCGGCCTGGGCTTGTTGCTGTTTCTGCTGAGCTTGGGCGAGAGCGGCCTTTGCATCGTCGGCTGCTTTGCGCTTCGCAACGGCCTCATTGGCAACCTGAGCGAGTTCGGCGGCCGAGATCACCCTCGCGTTGGCCGCAGCCGCTTGGGCCGCTTGCTCGGCTGCCTGATAAGCGCCTTGGGCGGCGGCCAACTGCTTCTTCGCGCCGGCCAGGGCCTCGTCGGCTGGCTTCTTCTGCGCCTCCGCTTCCGCCGCCTTCTTGGCCGCGTCGGCGGCCTGCGCCTGCGCTTGCTGCTCGTTTTTCTGAGCCTGCGTCAAGGCGTTCTTGGCCGCGTCGGCTGCCTTGCGCTTCTCGGCAGCGTCCTTTGCGGTCTGCTGCTTCTCCGCCTCGGAAACTGGCTTGGCGTTAACCTCGGCTGCAAGGGCCGCCTGATCGGCCGCCTGAAAAGTGGTCGTGGCAGCGGCCAACTGCTTATTCACGTTGGCTAGGGTGTCGTCGGCTGGCTTCTTCTGAGCCTCCACATCCGCCACCTTCTTGGCGGCCGTGGCGGCCTGGCTCTCCGTATTCTGTATGCTCTGTCGTGATCGGACCAAACCGGCTTTGACCGTGTCAGCGGTTCTGCGACTGGAGGCTGCCATGGTCGCGGCCCTCTTGGCTTCCTCGTCAAACTTGTTGGACGCGTCGGAGGCGGCTCTTGCCGAGGCCTCAGCCTCCTTGGCTGCCTTCTCGGCCGCATCGTAAGCCTGTTGTAGGGGGAGCGCGGCAGCCCTGGCTTCGTCCAGCGCTTTGTCCAAGGGGGGCTTGGCGCTGGTCGCATCGTTCAGGCTCTTGATGGCAACGATCAAGTTATCCTCGGTTTGCTTCAACTCGGTCACGCCAGCCTCGCCCGCCAGTCTTTTCGCGTCGGTGGCCTGCTGTCGCTTCGCGTCGGCTGTTCTCCTCGCCTCAGCAGATGCCGCGTCGGCCTTCTGCATGATAGCCTTCAGGGGGGCGATTGCTGCTTCCGTATCCCTGGCTGCCTTCTCGGCCGCATCGTAGGCTGCCCTCGCTTCGGCTTCCGCGTTGGCCGGCTTCGGTTGCTCAGCGGCCTGAACCGTGGCGCAAATGGAAATCACAAGGGTGGCCGCAAGGGACAGAAAACTGCTCTTGGCCCTGCGGGCTGGGACGTTGTCTTCAACACCGTATTTCATAAGTCGATCACTCAGGAACTAAAGACAGAGGCTAGGGTGGCAAGAAGAACAAGAAAATCTTGTTCGACGAACCGAAGCGGTCGGCGATAGCGTCATTAACACCTTGATCATGGTGTCCTTCTATATTCTATAAAGACTACCACGTCGCGGTGACGGCGTCAGTTGAAAATCTTTCTGAACCGGCGAAATCATCGGCGCGAGAATCTCAGGGCGCGCACGCCCCAGGCGGGAAGGTCGAACTCAAGGGCCGGTTTGTTCGCGGTTTGGACAGCGGCGCCGGTGTCGGCCTCTTCCACAGCGGACGTCCTCGGAAACCCCGACACAGCGACGCGGGTGGATTCAGGTGAGGAATTGCAGACAAACAGATAGCGCGAGGCGCCTCGGGCCAGTTCGCACCAGCTCAAGGCCGGGTACTTGAGTTCCATGCCGGCTTTTTCCCGTTCGGAAAGCGACTTGGCCTCGGCGGTCTTCTTCTTGTCGGCAAGCGTGACGGTGACTGGGCCGCTGAGTTGTTTGACCGTCAGATCGCGGCGTGGCTCACCGAAGAGAAACACTTCACCGAGTTTCCGTTCGCCCGTGAGCTGACGAGCGGCGGTGGCGTAGGCGTCATACCAGAGGTTGTAGCTTTCGCGGACGGCGGGCCGTTTGAACAAGGACCAGATGACGACGCCCTTGGCGCCGTGGATGAGGCCGCAATACACATCGTGCCGGACCCACGCGGGAATCTGTTTGAAGAGCGACGGATCGGGATCTTTGCAGAGTTCGGGCACGAGCAACGGCGTGCGATGACCCCGGAGCTGGCGGATGGCTTCAGTTTCCTGTTCCATGCCCCAACGCACCCACACGCGGCGGTCCTGATAGCCGGCGTAGTTGACGTAGCAACCCTTGCCGATCAGGTCGAGGTGGGTGCCCGTTTGGACAAGAGCCTTGGCGTCCCGGTGGTTCGGGTCATACATCCACACCGGACGTTTCATCGGGTCGGCCGCGTGAATGGCCTCGGACGCTGCCTTGAGGTAAGCGAGTTCGTTCTTGCGCCAGTAACGGATTTCCTCCGGCTGGAGATACCACCAGCAGATGTTCTTGCGCGAAACGACCTCGGCCACCTGCTTCGTGATGGCCGCCTTGATTTCCGCCTCGGAAAGGACGAGCGGCTTGTCCGAGAGAAATTTCATGTCCAGCCCGATGGTGTAAGGGAAGGGCAGCCCGGCCTTCTCATTGGCCTCCAGTGCGCCGAGCTTGTTGGAGCCATACACGGGGCCGTGCATTGTGAAACCGTTGGCCTTTTCGCGCTCGGGTTTCCCTGAGAATCCGGAGAATGGAAAAATCCGGCCCTGCGGATAAATGCGGTCGGCGGGCAGCGACGCGCCAAGGTCTGGAGCCGGCCGGAAGAAATCGCCGGGGTTCGTCGCGGCTTGGGAACCGGCGGCGATGAGCATCGCGGCCAGCGTAGCGAACCAACGGGGAAGAGCATGGGGTTTCATGGATTGGAAGGCTTAGGACAGGTTTTCAACACTCGATCAACAAATGCATAGGCCGCCTCGCGCGCTTCGATTGGGAATCCGTGCGTGCCCGGCGGATAGACCGCGACGATTCGGTCCGTCGCACCGAACAGCCGGTAAACCGCCGAGGCTGCGGCGATGCACCGCTTCACGCTCTCGACGCGGAAGTTGCTGTCGTCCAACGGCGCGTGCACATACAAGTGCCGCGGCGCCAATGCGGCCAGGACTTCAGGGAAATCGAAAGGCATCTTCTTTGGGTCTTTGCCATAGACGTTCTGAATGCGCATCATGTAGCGCGGCTGGCACCAGCCCGACAGGTTGCCGCCCTTGTAATCGCTGAACGAATCGAAACCGGAACTCGACACCATTACCTTCAGTCGAGGATCGAATGCGCCAACGAAGAGTGAATTGTGCCCGCCCAGCGAGACACCCACACAGCCGATTCGCTCCGCGTCCACCTCTGGCAATGATTGGAGCAGGTCCACCGCGCGCATGTGGCTCCAGATGCCCATCATCGTCCCACTCGCAAAGCCCACTGTCGTTGGGTCAATCTGGTTTTCGCCGAGCAGCGTGTAGTCGGGCGCGATGGTCACGTAACCGCGCTCGGCTAGCTCCAGTGTGTAGCGGGGATAGTCCGCGCCCAAGCCCGCCGTCCGGCCGCGCGAACCGCTGGTGCCGTGCAGACAGAGCATGGCGGGGAATTTGGGGTTCTGAGTTTTGGATTTTGGAATCAGCAGGAACGCCGGCACGCGATAATCCTTCGTCGCGGCATACGTGATTTTTTTGCGCGTCAGCGTCGGCAACTCTTCTGTCTGCACGACCTGCACATCCAGCGGCACGCGCTGGTTGGCCGCGGGCAACGGGCCCATGACCAGCTCCATGTTCGCCAGGATATGCTCGCGCCGCCGCTGCCAATCCTGTGCGTTCGCTACCGAATGCTCCGCCCCCTGCGCATCGCGCCACACCATCAACTTCATCTTGTCGGGATAAAACGGTGGCGAATTTTGCTGTGCGTCTCCATCGGCCAGCAGGAGTGATGCTTGTGCCAGAACAACCCAGGCTGCCATCATCAAGCGGGGTTTCATTGTGGTCATCTTCTTGCCTCGCGTTTCGATTGCTCCCGCACAACGTCTGGACCGTTGCTGTGTTTTTGCGTTTGCGGGCAGGCGGTTATTGTTGCGCGATAGGCGCTGAATTTCAACCTTGAGCCATTTGAGCAAAATAGGCGCGTACAGCACTCTTCCGCTCTGAGTCTTCCAATACTGCTCGGACCTCTTTTGCGGCGGTTGCTCGACACACAAACCACTGAAGAACAAGAAAGGCGAGAAGCACAAGCAGTATAGTGGCGCAGAGACCAACGTCTCTTTGAGCGTTCATCGACAGCAGGCAAATAGTCGTGACCAAGATCAGGGCAAAGGATTCGACTGCCACCCAGAACCACCCCCAATTGTCCAAGGCCGTGCGCACAAGTTGCCTGTCAATTCTAGGTTCTGGGAAACCGGCGTACCGATAGAACACAGCATACATCGCAGGTTCTCTGGCACTGCGGATAGCCGCTTTCAATCTCGGTGTAAGGTCATGCCCAGATAATGTGGCCATTGGGAAGAGTATGTTGAACGTATCAAACGCGAAACGGATGTAGAACAGGTCAGAGATTTTGTCGTGAAGACGAAACACTCTGGAGAGCAAAGCAACCGCAAGAGGCACCAGAACATACAATGCTTTAAGCCCCTTCACGGGACCGATATCGGCCCCCGCCTGAACTGAATCCAAGAGCGCTTTTACCTCTGGTGAGGCTCTTGCTAGTGTAGTGTAACAGTTATATCTTTACAATAACGGTTTTACTGATAGTATCGGGGACATGTGGAATCCAGCCGACGCCCTGCCTATGACCGTCGAACAAAAGCTCAGGCTGGAAGCTTGGGTTCG
>JBAZIR010000336.1:0-6818 GCA_041651735.1 Verrucomicrobiia bacterium
CATGTCGCTCCAGTGGCCCGTGCGGACCAGCACCGCCTGCCTGCGCAACGGCACACCCGCTTCGAGTTGCTCCAGGATGCGCGTGCAAACGAACCGGCATTGTTGTGCCTCGTCCACGCAGCTCACCAACAACGGCCGCTGCTCGCTGCGGCGCTCGCTCCAGAGATTCTTCGTAAAGCGATGGCGCGCGCGCGCGATGACGGCGTTGGCCGCGGCGAGGATCGGCTGGACGCTGCGATAGTTTTGCTCCAGCGTAATCACGGTCGCGCCGGGGAACTGTTTCGGGAAGTCGAGGATGTTGCGGACGGTCGCAGCGCGGAAGCCGTAGATGCTCTGCGCGTCGTCGCCGACGACCGTGATATTGCGCTTCGCGGCAGCCATCGCCCGCAGCACGTCGGCCTGGAGTTTGTTGGTGTCCTGATACTCGTCCACGAGGATGTGGTCGAATCGTTCCGCAGTCCGCCGGCCACCGTCCGCCGTCCGCATGAGATGAAACCAGAACAGCAGCAGGTCGTCGTAGTCGAGAACGTGGATCTGTTGCTTACGATCGGTATAGGCGGCGAAGAGCCGGGTCATCTCCTCGTCGAAACCGGCGCACCATGGAAAGTCGCGCGGCACCACCTTCTCCAGCGGCTGCTGGCTGTTGACACACTTCGAGTAAATCTCCAGCAGCGTGCCTTTTTTCGGGAACCGTTTCTCGCGCGAGTGGAGACCCATTTCCTGACGGACGAGGTTGAGCAAATCCTCGGCGTCGGATTGGTCGAGCACGGTGAAATCCGGTGTCAGCCCGACGGCGTGGCCGTGCTGGCGCAGAAGGCGGTTGGCCACGGCGTGGAACGTGCCGCCCCAGACGCGGGAGGAACGAACCGCGAGACGCGACGAGTGACGCGTGTAGTGTTCGGCGCGACTGATCATTTCCTGCGCGGCGCGGCGAGTGAAGGTAAGCAGGAGGATGCGCTCCGCCGGGACGCCGCGTTCCAGCAGACACGCGACGCGCGCAGCGAGCGTCTTGGTCTTGCCAGTCCCCGCCCCCGCAATGATGAGCAGCGGCCCGTCGCCATGCGTGGCGGCGGCGCGCTGTTGCGGATTCAGTTCATCCAGCCAGGCAGAATCAGGCATCGGAGTCAACGGCTGCACGCCTTAGCCGAGTTTGATGTGAAAAAATCCAGCAATCCCGCTGAAGATTGACTGCACTGATATCGCCGCCAAAATCAGACCCAGAACCCGGGTGAGAACATCGTTGCCGGCTTTTCCAATCAAACGATTGATGACGGGCGCGGATAGCAGGAACAGCAGGTTGATCCCCAATACGACAAGCATGACCAAGGCAACCATCGCCTGTTCAAACATTGAATAGACGTCGTTATCTGTCTGCAAAATCACAGCCATAATGGCCCCGGGACCCGCGATGTAGGGCAAGGCAATCGGGAAAACCGCAATGTCTGTATATTGATTCTTGGAAACATCCTGTTGACCCACAAATCCCATGACCATCTGGAAAGACACCACGAGAAGAACGCAACCTCCCGCCACTTTGAACGCATGCAAGTTGATCGACAGATAATCGAATACGAGCTGTCCCAAGCCTATGAAGAACAAGAGAATCGCAGCCGAGACTATCGTCGCCTTTATGGCGATTCGTCTTTGCTCCGCTGCCGTGGAATTGGCTGTTAAAGTCAGAAAAATAGGAATCGCACCAAAGGGATCAACGATCACGAAGAAAGTGATGAACGCCTCTAAAAGATGTCTCAACATAAACCCGTGTTTACAACAAGTCTGAGCGAAATAGAATGTTTATTCTAAAGCGGATCGATTTCCCGGACCCGAATCGCAAACCAAGGACGCAGGACACGGAGATACTCACGTTCTTGTCTCGGAATCCTCGTGCCGGGCGTGGAGTCTGCCTCGCCCCACCGGTCGTCTGAGAATTAATGCAGGCAGCCCGCCCGTCTCAGCAGGTTGTGTGTGATCTGCTGCACGCGTGAGTCCGGGCCGTGAGGCCGGCTCCAGTGGGACCACGGCAACGTGTGGCCCGGCGGCATGCTCAAGTCCTGACACCAGAAGATCGTCGCGGCGTTGAAGACGAAGTTGCCTTTCGGACCGGGATAGATCGTCGCGCACCACTTCTGCGGTTTGTCGCCACCAACCCATGCGGTTCCCTCCGCCACGACTTCGAGGCCGGGAATCGCCGGCGGGTCGCCGTGGTATTCCCACCCAATCAAGCCGGGGATGCGGTCGCCTTTCTTTACGCCAGTGTCTTTGAACATCCAGTGGTCGGGGTGAACGATGATCCAGTCGCCACCGCCGTTGACGGGTGAGACATTTCGACCGCCCATGAGATAGCCCTCGTCAGGGCCACGCTCGGTGAAAGGACCGTATTTCTTATCGATCTCCGGATCATTCTTGATGGGGCCACCGTAAGGCCCGCCGCGAAAGATGATGCGGTTGGGCTGGCCGCCGCTGTTCGCGCGGAACGGCGTGACCCAGCAGATGGCGTTGCCTGAAAGGAAGAAAAGGTTCACTCCTTCGTCGCGCATCTTCTCAACGCTGCGGAACTGACGGATATCCCAGTATTCGTCGTGGCCGACGCTGATGAAGGTCTTGCACTTGAGGCCGCGGTCGGGAGTGAGCATGTCGCTGTTGGAGCAATACGTCACGTTGTAGCCGTGCTCTTCGAGGAAGTAAGCGAGTGGCTGCTCGAACGAGAGAAACTCGCCGGAGCCGACCGAGAGAGGATCGTTGACGATGCCAGTGTATTGAGACTGCCGGCCATAGGGACGGTCGAAGCTTACATCGGCCCACGGCCCTTGGTTGCCTTTCGGATGGGTGTAGAGTGAATACTTGGTCGGCCAGCGGTTGTAGGCCTGCCACGTGTTGTCGGAACATTGGAACAGGATGTCAGCAGGCCGATCATCGCGCACGATGAAGATGACGTAGCTTTGCCAGTAAGGCTTGTCAGCCGCGTCGGGCTGCGTTGTCAGCCGGCCAAGATAGACTCCGCTGACCCAGTCTTTCGGGATGGCCAGCCGCGTCGTGGGTTCCCATTGGCACTCGTGGATGTTCTTTGGGCCGGGCTTCGGCACGGGCTGGGCCTTGCCTTGGAACGGGCCGATCTTCTTCATCAGCCGCGCGCCCTTGCCACCGTAATAACCGGTGCGGAAGATCTCGACCGAAAACTTCGCCGGCGGGTCGGTGGAGGCCATGATGTCAATGTCATCCCCTGCCTTGACACTCTGCTTTGAGCAATAGCCCTCGATCCACGGCGAACGGAACCCGTCCCGGTTGTCAAGCCGCACGCGCGTGAGCTGCCAGTCGGCCTCGCCGGGCTGGCGGTTCTCCTCCTGAATCGGATTCGCGCCGAACGCATGGAGAGCAACAAACAAGGAAATGCAGCAGGCAGTTTGATTCAGAAGCAATCGAGTTCTCATCATGTCAACTCCATCTGGCTAGTCGTCTGCGGCGGCCGCAGCGGGCCGCAGCAGGTCGCCACTTCACGAGTGGGTTTGATTATGCCCCTGGTCTTTTGTCAATACGAGTCCTGTCTTCTAGCAGGATGCCGTGCCATGCGATTCGCAGGGAGGGAGACTTTGCGCTTGCGCGTCAGCGGCGGCTGCGCACAATGCCATCGAAGTCCCCACGAACCACATGGATGAATGCGATGGCTGTAATGATAAAGCAAACCGGCGTCACTCCTTCTAACGGCCACAGACACCGCTCGTTCAGGTCGAGCGCGCTCAGGACTCCATTCAACCGGGTCTTGTTGTGGACATGCATGGCCTGTTTCTCCTGGCCAGGTGACAGTTTCGCCGAAGAAGCGGTTCTGCAGCAAGGCAAGGACCAGGCGGCTATCGAGAGCAGTTATTTCCCCGACCGCGTGCACGAGTTCGTGTGGCGAAACTGGAACGCCGTCGCCCCGGCCAAGCTGGCAAAACTTCTGGGCGCTTCAGTGCAGGACATCACCGCGATGGCCAAGTCAATGGGACTGCCGCCGGTGGACACGATTCCGCCTGAGATGAGAACGAGAGGCTACATCACGTTGATCCGGCGCAATTGGCACCTACTACCCTACGAACAGCTGCTGGAGCTTCTGGAGATGACGCCAGAACGACTGGCCTTCATGCTCCGCGAGGAGGATTTCCTGTGGATCAAGCTGGGCAGCTTGAAACCGAAGTGCGAACCGCTTCGCTATCGTGCGCCGGACGAGACGGCGCGCCGCCGTGCGGCTGAGATTCGCCTCGTGGTCGAGAAGGATTTCGGCAAGGAAATTTGTCGCCCGGGTGAACCACGTTTCGCATTTGTCCGACAACTCAGCAAACCTCTCGGAGTCTTCTCGCCGCCGAAGCCAGGCGAACATCCGCCTGTGTCGCTGCGGTTCGTTTATTCGTATCTGGCCGTGTATGGGGACCCGCTGCTCAATCCCAAATTAGATCCGTATCCAGACGGTTTTCTGGAACGTCTCGCCAGCGTCGGCGTCAATGGCGTCTGGTTGCATGTCGTCTTGCGCGACTTGGCACCGGGCGGATCGGCGTTCCCCGAATTTGGAGCCGGCCACAAACAGCGACTGGCCAATCTTCGGGCGCTGGTGCAGCGGGCCAAACGATACGGAGTCGGCGTGTATCTCTACATGAATGAACCACGGGCGATGCCCGAGTCCTTCTTCAAGAACCGGCCAGAAATGCGCGGCGTCCGGGACGGTGAATTCACGGCCCTTTGCACCTCTCATCCGGCCGTGCGCCAATGGATGGAGGATGCGCTCGCATATGTGTTTCGTGAGGTGCCTGACTTGGGTGGTGTCTATGCGATCACCGCATCGGAGAACCTGACCAACTGTGCTTCGCATGGCGGCTGGCGCTCCTGTGAACGCTGCAAGGCCCGAACCGATACCGACATCATCGCTGAAGTCGGTGCTGTACTTGAAGCAGGCGTTCACCGCGGCAACCCCAAGGCCAACGTCATCCTGTCGGACTGGGGCTGGAAACGTCACGGCGACGCGGTGGACATCATCGCGCGTTTGCCGAAATCAGTCTGGCTGATGTCGGTCAGCGAATGGAGCCTCCCCATCGAGCGAGGCGGCATCAAGACCAAGGTGGGTGAATACGCGATTTCGGCAGTCGGCCCGGGACCTCGCGCGTTGCAGCACTGGAAGGCCGCCACGCAAGCCGGTATAAAATCGGCGGCCGAGATTCAATTTAACAATACGTGCGAAGTCGCCAGCATCCCCTATCTGCCCGTCATGGACCTGGTGGCCGAACACATTCACAATCTGGTCCCGTCCAAGCTTGAAGGAATGTTGATAGGCTGGACGATGGGCGGGCATCCTTCACCCAACTTCGAGCTCGCCAAGCGACTCAACCAAACGCCTGCCCCGAATGTTGAAACGGTGTTGGATGCGCTGGCGCAGGAGCGGTTTGGCCCCGAGGGCGCCGCGCATGCCCGCAAGGCGTGGACCCTTGCGAGCAACGCCTACCGCCAGTATCCGTTTCACATCAGTGTGGTGTACACGTCTCCCGTCCAGTGGGGTCCGGCGAATCCCCTGTATCCGTCGAAGACTGGCTACAGGGCAACCATGTGGGGAATTCCCTACGACGATCTTGACCGTTGGCGCGGCCCCTACCCTCCTGACGTATTCGCGGCACAATTCGAAAAGATGGTCCAGGAGTGGAACCCGGGCATTGCCGAACTGCGGCTGGCCGTGAAGAAGACGCCGTCCAATCGGCGCAAGGAAGTTCAAGCTGACCTGCGATTCGCCGAAGCGGCGGCCATTCATTTCCAGGCCGTGGCCAACCAATCCCGTTTTGTCATCGCCCGTGACGCGCTCGCAAAAGCCCCGAAGACACTGTCGCCCGAACAACGCCGCCATTTCCACGCCGAGATCAAACGATGCCTGGAATCCGAGATTGCCCTGGCCCGTCAACTCTGGACGCTGGTGCGGGAGGATTCGCGGATTGGATTTGAACCCTCGTGCCATTACTTCTATCTGCCGCTGGACTTGGTGGAAAAAGCGGTCAACTGCCGCTGGTTGCTGAAGCATTTCAGTGAGTGAGTGGCACGGGCTGCCTGTTCAAGTTCACGACCTTGTTCGACAAACACAAAAAGGAGAAGATGATGAGACGTCTCGTTGCGTTGTTAAGTATCGCGTTCCTGCCATTCTCTGTGAATGCGGCGGTGGCCGAAGGTGAGAACCTGTTGATCAACGGCAGCTTCGACGCCGAACAGGTTGCCTTTCCCGAATTCTGGAGCCCATCCTCCACCAATAACGTGGTCTATCTTCGCACCGGAGGTCCCGAGGGCAAGAAACCTTGCATCGTCCTGCAGGGCGACGGAGGCAAGTCCGCTGGGATCAGCGTGCGCCAACAAGGCATCACCCTGGTGGCTGGCGAAACGTACAAGCTCAGCGCCTACATCAAGACCAAGGGCTTCAAGAGCCGCAATGGGGGTCTGATTGTCCATAATAGCGGATGGATTTCCGATGTCGGTTTGAAAAAATTCCCCGCCGACTCCGAATGGACCTTCATGGAAAAGACGTTCACCCTCTTCCCTTCCAAGAACAAGGAATACGGCCTGGCCATGTTCGCCAGTGATTTGGCCGGCGAGATTCATTTTGCTGACGTCAAACTCGAAGCCATCAGCGAAGGGGCGCGCAAAGGCTCCACCACACAGTGGTCTGTCGTCGCCGCCCCCAGACTGGTTCCGCTCCAACCCCTGCTCAACCGAATCCCCAGTTCCAAACCGCAGTTGCTCTTCAGGTTCTTCGGCATCCTGCCAGAAAAGCAGGAAGCCTATGAGTGCCTCATCACCGTCAGCGGAGATCGCATCCC
>JBAZIR010000337.1:0-6786 GCA_041651735.1 Verrucomicrobiia bacterium
GCAGCCGGGAGCAGATCGTCGGCGCGTCTCCCCAGACATTTTCCCCGCCTACGCAACCGGATGGGCGGCGATCCGAAGAAAAAGCTCTGGAGAAGATCCATAAGGCCCTGACGGAAGGACCGCAATTTTTTGAATGGGAACACTGCCGGCCAGAGGGGACGCGGTTTACGGTGGAGTTGAGTTTGAACCGTCTGGAGTGGGGCGGGGAGGTGTTGCTCCAGGCGATCGTGCGCGACATCACCGAGCGCAAGCGAGTGGAGAAGGCGTTGCGGGAAGCCCAGGACCTCCTGAATGACGTGGGGAGGATTGCACAAATCGGCGGATGGAAGATGGATCTGTCCACCCGCAAGGCCACTTGGACACTGGCTACATACGACATTGTCGAGATCGCACCCGGCCAGCCGATCCCGGGGCCTGACGACCATGAGGACTACTATCTTCCGGAATACCGGCCCCTGGTCGCCGAAGCGATACGGGCATTGATTGAAAACGACAAACCGATGGAATTCGAAGCCCAACTGCGCACGGCCAAAGGAAACATCAAGTGGTGTCGTGCCATTGCAAGGGCCATTCGCAAGAATGGGAAGGCGGTCGAGATCTATGGGACCTTTCAGGACATCACCGAGCGCAAGCGGGCGGAGGAGGCACTGGAACGCGAGCGCAACTTGTTGCGCACCCTGATTGACCACATCCCGGACGCCATCTACGTGCGGGACACGGCCAATCGTTTTGTGCTCGCCAACGAAACCGTGGCCAAGCGCATGGGCGTTGCCAGTCCTGCCGACCTGATCGGCAAGACGGACGCGGATTTTTATCCGGCGGAACAGGCCGCGCATTTTGCCGCTGCCGACCGCAAAGTCCTCGACGGCCGCGCGTTGGTCAATTTCGAGGAAGACGTCGTCCACCTCGACGGCAAACGCCGGTTCATTCTCGGCACGAAGGTGCCACTCAAAGACGCCCAAGGCGCGGTGACCGCACTGGTCGGCATCGGGCGCGACATCACCGAGCGCAAGCGGACGGAGGAACAAATCCGCAAGACCAACCGGTCGCTGCGAATGATCAGCGACTGCAACCAGGAACTGGTGCGCGCCACGAACGAAACGGATTTGCTGCAAGGCATTTGCCGGATCGCTGTCGAACACGGTGGCTACCGCATGGTGTGGGTCGGGTTTGTCGAGCAAGATGAAGCGAAGAGCGTGCGCCCAGTCGCGCAGTTCGGTTTCGAGGAGGGTTATCTCGACACGGTAAAAATCACCTGGGCCGACGTCGAGCGAGGACGGGGTCCCACTGGCACGGCCATTCGCACCGGCCAGCCCGTCATCGCGCGCAACATTTCCACCGATCCGACCTTTGGCCCGTGGCGCGAGGCGGCCGTTGAACGCGGTTACGCCTCGTCGCTCGCGCTGCCCCTGATCGCCGGCGAGCGGGCCTTTGGCGCATTGATACTGAATGCCCCCATGCCGGACGCGTTCGACGCGGAGGAAGTGGCGCTGCTGACTGAACTGGCCAACGACCTGGCCTACGGGATTGGCGCGCTACGCCATCGGGCCGAGCGTGAGCGAGCAGAGGCAGAGGTGACCCGGACGGCGCGGGAATGGCAAACCACCTTCGATGCCACCAACGACGTAGTCTGGCTGCTCGACAAAGAGCAGCGCGTGGTGCGTTCCAACAAGGCGGCGGAACGGATATTTCAGCGCCCCTGCGCGGAGTTGATCGGCAAGCATTGCTGGGAAATCGTGCATGGCACCGCAAGCCCAATTCCTGAATGCCCGATCCAACGAGTGAAGAAAAGCCTGTGCCGCGAGAGCGCGGAGTTACAGATAGGCCAGCGATGGTTTGAAGTTGTCTGCGACCCGATCCTGGACGCAGCGGGCCAGTATGCCGGCGCGGTGCATATCGTCAGCGACGTCACCGAGCGCAAGCGGGCGGAGCAGGCGTTGCAACGACAATCCGAGGAACTCCGCGTCCGCAATGAGGAACTCGAGCGGTTCAACAATGCGAGCGTGGGGCGCGAGTTGCGCATGATCGAATTGAAACAGGAGATCAACATACTCTGCCAGCAGGCTGGCTTGCCGCGGCGCTATCCTCTGGATTTCACAAATGAAAGCGAGAAGACGGACGGCAACATGCCACCGATAACACCGGGACAGCCATGAAACCGCAAGCGCCATCCACCCTCCGGACCGCGCGCCAGACGATGATCTTCGTCGCATGTGGTTGGACGGGTGTGTTGCTCCTGTTTGCCATGCTCCAACACCTCAGCTTGAGGCGTGAGGTTTTGAACATGGCGCGCATGAGCGCGGAAAACAGTTTCCTGAAGGATGTCGCTTACCGCCACTGGGCCGCCATGCATGGGGCGTGTATGTGCCCGCCACAAAACAAACGCCGCCGAATCCGCTCCTGGCCGACGTGCCGGAACGGGACATCACCACGCCATCTGGCCGCAGGTTGACGTTGGTGAATCCCGCCTACATGACGCGGCAGGTCCACGAATGGTTCAAGTCCGCATATGGTGTCACGGGACACATCACCAGCCTCAAACCCGTGAACCCAGTCAACGCTGCCGACGCGTGGGAAACCTCCGCGTTGAAAGTGTTCGAGAAAGGCGCGAAAGAGATCAGTTCGGTCGAGACGATCAACGGCGAGCATGTGTTGAGGTTCATGCGCCCATTTGCGACGGAGAAGTCATGTCTGAAATGCCACGCGTCCCAAGGCTACCAAGAAGGCGATATTCGCGGCGGGATCAGTCTCACGGTGCCCCTGAAACCGTATCTTGCCACGTCCACCAACCACGTGAATGACGCGTTGCTCTGGGGCAGCGCCCTCTGGGTGCTGGGCTTGCTGGGCCTGATGGTCGGTCACCGCCGCATGAAGCAGATGATTCAACAACGCGAGGAAAGCACACAGCATCTGCGCGAAGCACAAGACAGGCTCCGGGTGATGTACGACTCCATGCTCGAAGGCATGGCCTTGCACGAGGTCGTCTGCGATGCAAACGGCCAGCCGTGCGATTACCGTTTCCTGCAAGTCAACCCGGCGTTCGAACGACTCACCGGACTCAAAGCGGCGGACCTCATCGGCAAAACGGTCCGCGAGGTGCTTCCAGGCATTGACCCGAAGTGGATCGAGCGTTACGGCCGTGTGGCGCTCACCGGTGAATCGTGCCAGTTCGAGGATTACTCGGCCGACATGGACCGCCACTTCGAGATCGCGGCGTTTTGCCCGCGCAAGGGCCAGTTCGCCGTCACCTTCAGCGACGTCACCGGGCGCAAACGGGCGGCGGTGGCATTGCGCGAGAGCGAGGAAAAGTTCGCCAAGGCCTTCCAGATTCCGCTTTATGCCATCTCCATCACGCACCTTGAAAATGGCAGGTTTCTCGATGTCAACGACGCCTTCACTTCAATGACGGGATTCACGCGGGAAGAGTTTCTCACCAACACGTCGTTCGGGCTGAAACTGTGGGTCCATGAAGAAAACCGTTTGCACATCGTGGCGGCTCTTCGCGCGGGCCGGCCTGTGGAGGGGCGGGAGTTGATGGTTCGAAAGAAGAACGGTGAAATCATAACGGTTCTCTTCTCGGCCCGTCTCATCCAGTTGAAAGACGAGCCTTGCGTTCTGTCCAGCGCCCTCGACATCACCGAGCGCAAGAAAATGGAGGAAGCCCTGCACCATTCCCGAGCCGCGGCATTGAACATGATGGAAGATGCAGTCGCGACGCGCAACCGGGCAGAGCAGGCAAGTGAAGCACTGCGGCGTGAGGTGGAAGAGCGCAGGAAGGCCGAAGACGAGGTACGGCGCTTGAACATCGAACTGGAACGGCGCGTCCACGAGCGCACCGCGCAACTGGAAATGGCCAACAAGGAATTGGAGGCGTTTTCCTACTCGGTGTCGCACGACCTGCGCGCGCCACTGCGGGGCATCAACGGTTTCGCGAACATCCTGGCAGAGGAGCACGCGAAACAACTCGACGAGGAAAGCCGCCGCCTGTTAGGAATCATTTGCAGCGAAGCCGGCCGGATGGGTCAGATGATTGATGAGTTGCTGACGTTCGCGCGGCTCGGGCGACAATCCATGCTCAGGGGGGAGGTTGATATGACAGCGTTGGCGCAAAGCGTGTTCGACCAATGCGCGGCACAGGCAACGGGTCGTGAGATCCGGCTCAAGCTGCATCCGCTGCCATCGGCGCGGGGTGACGCGGCCATGCTTTCCCACGTGTGGGTCAATCTGATCTCCAACGCCATCAAATACACCCGCCTGAAGCCGGTGGCCGAAATCGAAATCACCGGCCGCGCCGACAACAACAGCGGAATCGCTTACTGCGTGAAAGACAACGGCGCGGGTTTCGACATGCGGTATGTCAAGAAGCTCTTCCGTGTTTTCCAGCGGCTGCATGCCGAAACTGAATTTGAAGGCACGGGCATCGGGCTGGCGCTGGTCCAACGCATCGTTCAACGCCACGGCGGCCGCGTCTGGGCGGAAGGCAGGGTCAATGAGGGCGCCGCGTTCTACTTCACGCTGCCCATAAGAAAGGATGAGCTTGAACGTCAAGAATCAGATTGAGATCCTCATGCTTGAGGACAATCCGCGTGACGCCGAACTGGAGACGCGCGAACTGCGGCGGGAGGGCATCCAGTTCAACATCAAGCGCGTCTGGACGGAGGCGGAGTTCGAAGCCGCGCTCCAAAACCCGGCGCTGGACTTGATTCTGGCCGACTACCAGTTGCCATCCTACGACGGCCTGTCCGCCCTGGAGCTTGCGCACAAGAGATGCCCGAAAGTGCCTTTCATCTTCGTATCGGGCACTCTCGGTGAAGAGACGGCCGTTGACGCCATGCATCACGGCGCGACGGATTACGTGCTGAAACAGAGACTGACCCGTTTGGGGCCGTCGGTGCGGCAGGCCGTGCGGCAAGCCGAGGAGCACAAACTGCTCGCGCAGATGTCGCAGCGGCTGGCCGAAAACGAAAAGCGATATCGTCAACTGTTCGGCGGGATCAAGAGCGGCGTCGCCGTTTACGAGGTCCGGGCCGACGGGGAGGAGTTTGTCTTCAAGGACTTCAACACCGCCGCCGAGCAGATCGAAGGCATGAAGAAGGAACAGATCCTTGGGAAAAACATTACCGAAGTGTTCCCGAACGTCCGTCAAATGGGATTGTTGGAGGTCTTCAACCGCGTCTGGAGGACTGGCGTGCCAGAACATCATCCCGCAGCGGTTTACCGGAACGACCGCGGCGTTTCGTGGCGGGAGAATTACGTTTACAAGTTGTCGTCGGGCGAACTGGTGGCTGTTTATGACGAGGTCACCGATCGCAAACAGGCTGAAGAGAAGTTGCGGCTCGGCGAGGAGCGGCTGCGGCTGGCGCTGGATGCCGGCCAGATGGGCGCATGGGAAATGGACCTTGTCAGCGGCACGACGTGGCGAACGCTGCAGCACGATCAGATCTTCGGCTACGAGGCTCCGGTGCCAGCCTGGAGCTATGAACTCCTTCTGGAGCACGTCGTGCCTGAGGACGTCGAACTGGTCAAACACTCTTTTGCTCATGCCCTGATCACCGACCGGCTCAGCCTCGAATGCCGGGTGGCCCGGACGGGACAGGAGCCGCATTGGATCGCGATCCAGGGACACGTCAGCCGCAACGCAAAAGGCGAGCGTGTCCGCCTGATGGGCACGGTCAGCGACATCTCCGATCGCAAGCTGATGGAAAAAGCGCTCCGCGAGAGTGAACAACGCTTCCGTCTGCTGGCCGACAACGCGAGCGACCTCATCTGGACCCGGGACGCATCGGGCCATTTGAATTACGTAAGCCCTTCGGTGCACCGGCTGTTGGGCTATACCCAGGCAGAGGTCCTGTCGCGCGGCACGGGCCACGTGTTGACAGCGGCTTCGGCCGCGCTGGCCCAGAAGAAGTTGAGTGAATCTCTTCCGAAGCTGCAGGCTGGCAAACACGTGCATGATACTTTCGAATTGACCTACATCCGCAAGGACGGCTGGACGGTCTGCTGTGAAGTCAGTTGCAGCGGCATATTTGATGCGTCGGGCAAGTTCTCAGGCATTGTGGGGGTCAGCCGCGATATCAGCGAACGCAGGCGGGCGGAAGAAGCGCTGCGCGAAAGCGAGGAGAAATTCCGCCTGGCCACTGCCACGGCCCGGGACGCCATCATCATGCTGGACAACGAGGGAAAGGTGTCTTTTTGGAATCGCGCGGCGGAGGAGATGTTCGGCTATTCCAGCAGCGAGGTGCTGGGCCGGGAAGCGCATGCCTTGCTGGCTCCCGAGCGATACCAAGAGAACAGCCGGAAAGGGTTTGCTGCGTTTCGGTCCACCGGGAAGGGAGCCGCAGTTGGCAAGACGCTGGAACTGTCGGCAGCGCGAAAAGACGGCAAGGAGATCCCGGTCGAAATGTCCCTGTCCGCCACTCAGCTCAAAGGCCAATGGCACGCCCTCGCCATTCTGCGCGACATCACCGAGCGCAAGCGGGTGGAGGAAGAACGGATGCGCCTGGTCACAGCGGTGGAGCAGGCGGCAGAGTCGGTCTTCATCACCGACGCTCAAGGCGTCATACTTTACGTCAATCCGGCGTTTGAGAAAACAACCGGGTACACCCGCGAAGAAGCCATCGGGCAGAACCCGCGCATCCTCGAGAGCAGCAAGCAGGACGCCATGTTCAACCAGCAGATGTGTGACACGCTCAGTCGCGGTGAAGTCTGGCACGGCCGGTTGACCAACAAGCGCAAGGACGGCACCTTCTTCGAGGAAGATGCCACCATCTCACCCGTGCGGGACGC